>NZ_JAUOEV010000002.1:0-364150 GCF_031932135.1 Shewanella vaxholmensis | reverse complement strand
AATGTCACCTGCCTTTTTCTGGCATTTCTTTTGGATATTTTTGGCCATCTCTTTGCCCGTTAGTATAGGCTTGATTACGGGGACTATCCTATTTGTGCTCTATTCAAGGGTCACTCGTCATTCCCTCGCCGATGACATTCGCAGTGGGATAGAAAACGAAGAGTTTTTCTTAGTTTATCAGCCTGTGATTTGTGCCGAGGATGGTAAGGCCAAAGGCGTTGAAGCATTAGTGCGTTGGCAGCATCCTCAAATGGGCTTAGTGCGGCCTGATTTGTTTATTCCCATTGCCGAAGAGGGCAAGTTAATTGTCCCATTGACCAACTATATTTTTGAGCGGGCATTAAAAGATTTTGCCGATATGAAGGTCGAACCGGGCTTTAGAGTTGCGTTTAACGTGGCGCCAGAACACTTTACGCAGGATGATATCGAGTCGAAATTTATTCATCTGCGGGATTCCCTGGAGCGTATTGGCGTTAAGCCCTTGATTGAAATCACCGAACGGCAATTGTTAACGCCGGATATTTGCCAGTGTATTGAAAGCTTGCGACAGTTAGGAATTCTTGTGGCAATCGATGACTTTGGTACTGGGCAAACCACTTTATCCCTGCTGCAAACGATGCCGTTAGACTATCTGAAAATTGATAAATGCTTTATCGATACCATAGGGCAAGATTCTGTCACTTCCCATGTGCTTGATACTATTATTGAACTTTCCCATAAGATGAATTATGTCGTGGTGGCAGAAGGGGTTGAGACGCAGGAGCAGGCGGATTATTTAACCAGTCGCCAAGTGCATTTTTTACAAGGATATCTTTTTGCTAAGCCGATGAAGCTGGCTGATTTAAAGTTATGGTTAGTCGAGCATTTTAAACGTTAGCATCATCAAACTTGTCAGCAATAAGGGCACTTAGGTGCCCTTATTGCTGCTCAGGCGTTATAGCTCAAGTTGTAGCCTAAAGCGTTTAAAGACTATAGCGTTTAAAGACTATAACCAGTTTCTTCGTGTTCCGATAAATCTAAGCCGTTTACTTCTTGCTCAGTGCTGACACGCAGGCCGCCAAGTAGCTTGCGGATTATCACAAAGAGTAACCAAGTGACGACTGCTGTATAAGTGAATGTTGCCGCGACCCCGATAATCTGCACCCCAAGTTGGTCTATCATGGTTTCGTTCACGGCCGCAAAACCGTAGCCGCTGAAGACGCCTAATTGGGTCGAGCTAAACACGCCGGCTAAAAGGGTTCCGAGAATGCCGCCGACCCCGTGCACGGGGAAAACGTCTAAGGAGTCATCGATCTTTAGTTTCTGTTTGATATAGACCGTTGAGTAAAAACACACGATCCCGCCGAGTAAACCAATCACTAAGGCACCCGCAGGGCCAACATAACCAGACGCCGGAGTAATAGTGCCTAAGCCTGCTACCATGCCAGTGACTATGCCAAGGGCGCTGGGTTTGCCAAATTTAATCCACTCAATTGCTGCCCAAGTCATCGCGCCCATAGAAGCGGCGAGATGAGTTGCTAGAATCGCCATGGCTGCAGTGCCATTGGCGCCAAGCGCGCTACCACCATTAAAACCGAACCAACCGACCCACAGCATGCCCGCACCTGTGACTGTCATGGTGAGGTTGTGTGGCATAATCGCTGAGTTTAAAAATCCCTTGCGCGGACCTAGTACTTTAGCGGCCACGAGCGCTGCAACCCCGGCGGTAATATGTACTACGGTTCCGCCCGCGAAATCATACAGTCCTAGCTGGGCTAACCAGCCACCGCCCCACACCCAGTGGGTGATCGGCGCATAAACCAATAATAACCAAGCTCCAGAAAAGATGAGCACGGCCGAAAATTTCATTCGCTCGGCAAAGCCACCGATGATCAGTGCCGGCGTGATGATGGCAAAGGTCATTTGAAATAGCATAAACAGGGGCTCAGGAATATCCCCACTGAGACTATCGCGGCCAATTCCTGACAGTAATGCTTTACCCAAGCCACCGATAAAACTATTGCCCGCATCGAAGGCGAGTGAATATCCTATGGCAAACCATAAAACTGAGACAAGGGCGGCGATAGAGAAGCATTGCATCAATATCGAGAGCACGTTTTTACTGCGTACTAAACCGCCGTAAAATAAGGCTAATCCGGGTAAGGTCATCAACAACACCAGCGCGGATGAGCTTAAGATCCACGCGGTATTTGCGGCGCTGAACTGACCCTCATCGGCGACAGCATTAGTCGCCAACATACTGAATAATATCAATAGATATTTAAAACTGAGTCTGAAGTTCGCTAGCATCATAGGGCATCCACTCCTTCTTCCGAAGTGCGAATGCGCACGACTTGTAGGAGTTCGGTCACAAAGATTTTGCCATCGCCCACTTTGCCTGTATGGGCAGCGGCAATAATGGCTTCGATAACGGCTTCTTCTTGATCGGAGTGAATGGCGACTTCGAGCTTCATCTTAGGCAAAAAGTCCACTGCGTATTCGGCGCCACGATACAATTCCGTATGGCCCTTTTGGCGGCCAAAGCCGCGCACTTCAGTGACTGTCATGCCATGGACGTTGAGCTGAGTTAAGGCTTCACGTACATCGTCTAATTTGAACGGTTTAATGATTGCAGTGACCAGTTTCAATTTTCTCTCCAACAAACTTCAGGCTCAATTTATTGGAATAAAGCAGGAATCAGGCCATATAAACAAAGCATTTATTATCATTGTGTTAACATTCAGTCGCACCGAAATTGCATGAAAGATTGATGCAAAACGGTGCAAGACAGAATTTAATCGCCCTGAATTGGTGCGTTTTATTGGTGCAAGCTAAGTGTTGCTGACAAGTATCAGTGCAGATAGTGTTGAGTGGATATAGAGCGAGGGGAGTCAGCGTTTTAATGCGCTGTATGAATGTGAGAAATTAACGCGTGATTTACAGATTACTTTTATTAAACAGCAGATTAAGCTTAGGTTGACTAGGCAAGTTTTCATCGCTTAAACGGCTAACTGTTTGACTCGCGCCCAAAGCTCGGCATTGACTGGCGCACTTAAACCGTGCGCTTGTGCACGCTCACAGATATAGCCGTTAATTTGGTCTATCTCGGTTCGCCTTTGATGTGCAATATCTTGGTGCATCGACGAGAAGTTCCCCGCAGTGAGGCGGATCACTTGGTAGACCCTGTCGTGCAAAAATGATTTATCAAGCGACACGCCATCATGTGCGGCAACCATGACCAACTCATCGAGAATACCCTTAATCATTTCACTGAAATCTGGATCAGCTAGTTTGCCATTGGGGCATTGATATAGCGCCGTGAGCGGATTGATGGCGGCATTGACTGCGAGTTTTTGCCACAGGCAAGGCACAATCGCATCGATCCATTCACTGCTCGGAATGGCAGCCAGCAAAGCGTTGCGATAATGCTCCGTCAGTTCAGTGCCTGTGAAATGCCCCAGCTGAGTCAGCCCTTGTCCGGTTTGCTTAATCTGCCAATGGGCTTGACGTAACACCCCTTGGGAAGTTGTCCCTAAGCTTAGCCCTCTGCCATTAGCTTGTGCATCAATGAGCGGTGCCAGTGCTAAATGAGGTCCCAT
Source organism: Shewanella vaxholmensis (assembly GCF_031932135.1). Taxonomy (NCBI): domain Bacteria; kingdom Pseudomonadati; phylum Pseudomonadota; class Gammaproteobacteria; order Alteromonadales; family Shewanellaceae; genus Shewanella; species Shewanella vaxholmensis. The sequence goes on along the minus strand of NZ_JAUOEV010000002.1, from coordinate 360,572 downwards.
GCCATTGTGTAATAACAAAATATGACATTGATTAGGCAGTTGCTTGAGTAAGGGAGAAAGCGCATCAAGCACTTGATAGGCTTTAACGCAGACAATCACCAGACGGATATTGTCGAGCGCATCGGCAGTTAAGATAGGCACCGAATACGGGATAGCGTGTATCTGCTGTTGCTTGTCATCGGCAGACGCTAATGGGGTGAAATTCAGAACCTGCTGGCTAGCTTCGAGGGCACTACGGCCGATAAAACCGACATTCATGCCCGCAACTGTTAATTGGCGACAGATCAGTTGTCCAACGGCACCTGCACCTAAAATGGCAATATCCACAGCATGAGTCATATTCGCAGCCTTAAGATTTCTGTATCAGCGCCCATGTATTGCGTTCGAACTAATCTTCCCGCAACTGAGCCGCACGAAAGTATTTGCCATAGGCCCAATTACAAAAGTAGAACAGCGCTATGCCCGCAAAGTCGGCGATAACATCCGCCACAGAGGCGCTTCGATAGGGTAAACGCGATTGCACTAGCTCAATTAAAATGGCATAGCTTGCCAATGTGAGCGATAGCCAATACCACTTAGGTCTGAAAGCGAGATAGGAGAGATAGGAGAGGCAAAAAAAGCTCCCAAGATGGCCAACCTTGTCGATATTCGGAATACTTTGCGAATAGGTTGGTCTGGAAAATACCAGATAACTGATCACGACAAAGGCTACGGCTAAAGCCAGCTTAAATAGGGTATTTTTAGTTATCACAAATATGTTTGCATTAGCTTAGAGTGGCCCAATGATAGGAAAATCCACCACTAAAGTCATCCATGATTACGCTTTATTCTAGGCTTTGCCTTCAACTTAGGCCTGTGTGTGGGTAAACTAGCTGCATATTAATTTGATATGGGACATAAAAACTATGCCTTCAATGGATATTGTGTCAGAAGTGAATGAAGTTGAACTGCGCAATGCGGTTGATAATACCAAACGTGAGCTGGCGACCCGTTTCGATTTTCGCGGTAAAACGGCTGACGTGGAATATAAGGACCATGTGGTCACGTTAACCGCTGAAGATGACTTCCAATGCCAACAATTAGTGGACATTTTACGTATGCAACTGAGCAAACGTAATGTGGATCCGTCTTCGATGGAAGTCGATGAGAAAGCCATCCACAGCGGTAAAACCTTCTCCCTCAAAGTGAAGTTTAAAGAAGGTATCGAAACCTTAATCGCTAAAAAACTGGTCAAGCTAATTAAAGACAGCAAACTTAAAGTGCAAGCGTCTATTCAGGGCGAAAAAGTACGAGTCACAGGTAAAAAACGTGATGATTTACAAGCTGTCATGGCATTGGCACGCGAGTCTGAGTTAGGCCAGCCCTTCCAATTTGATAACTTTAAAGATTAATCGAGCAAAATTGCTTTAACGTGATGCAGTATCGCGTTTGCCATTTCGTCTTTAAATGTAAAAGCCCTCACACTAAGGTGTGAGGGCTTTTTTTATTGATATCCTAAGTGTTTTAAGATTTTAATCCGAGTTTGCTGCTGTATCTTTTGACGTACCATCAGTTAACGATTTGCTGGGGTGCGGCGCATACTTGTTAACTAAGATAACCAAAAACAGCACAGGAAACCCAATAACACTGGCGGCGACAAAGAAGTTCACATAGCCAAATGCGTCGACATAAGCCCCCGAGAAGCCCGCGATAAACTTAGGGAACAGCAACATAATCGAAGACAGTAAGGCATATTGCGTTGCACTGTAGCCGCTGCTGGTGAGACTCGATAGATAGGCGATAAAAGCCGCCGTGGCGATTCCTGCGCTAAAGTTGTCTACGGAAATGGCAAAGGTTAAAAAGGGCACGTTGTAGCCAATCACCGCCTGCCACGCGAATAAAAGATTGGTTACGGCAACCAACAAAGCGCCAAGGAAAAGGATCTTCATCGTGCCATAACGCGCTAACAAAACACCGCCGAATGCTGCGCCGACTAAGGTCATGATCAGGCCATAGATCTTACTCAAATAGGCAATTTCTTCTTTAGTGAAGCCCATATCCACATAAAAGACGTTCGCCATAATGCCCATCACAATATCCGAGATCCGGTAGCAAGAAATCAGCAATAGGATGAGGATAGCGCTGCGGCCATAGCGTTTGAAAAAATCAATAAAAGGCAAAATACTGGCCGTGTAAACCCAAGACATGCCAGCGGCGATAACGCTTGGATAAGTGGCGCTTAAACGTTGTTTTAGCGCTAATTCGGTGGCATCGGCGGCGCGGGTATCGACTTTGGGCTCTCGGCTAAAAAGCGTGGTCAAAATCCCCACCGACATCAAGCCCGCCATAATCAGGTAAGAGGTTTGCCAGGCCACTAAGTTGTATGCTGTGTTACCGGGTTCGACCCAAGCCGCTATCGTGAGCGCACCTGCGGTGGCGACTATCATGGCGCTGCGGTAACCCACTTGATAGGCGGCGGCTAATGCGGCTTGCATCTTTTCTGGGGCGGATTCAATTCGAAAGGCATCAATCACAATATCTTGGGTGGCGGAAGCAAAGGCGACCATTAATGCGAATAGCGCTAAGCGTTCGAGATCCTTGAGCGGATCGCTGAATGACATACCTAAGATAGCGCCGACCAATAACAACTGAGCGAACAGCATCCAGCTACGGCGGCGGCCAAGAAAGCGAGTTAGCAGTGGTAGCGAGAGTCGATCGACTAAGGGCGACCAAGCCCATTTAAACGCATAGGCCAAGGCTATCCAGCTGAAATAACCGATTGAAGTGCGATCAACACCGGCTTCACGCAACCAAAAGGATAGCGTTGAAAATACCAACATTAATGGTAGGCCGGCGGAAAAACCCAGTAATAACAGGATCAAAACCCGCTTATGATAATAGACACTGAGTGCATCGAGTGTACGTTGAATAAAACCTGTTGCGGACATAGGTATGAGTCTAGGTATTTAATCCGCCTAGCTTACGGGTAAGGTGCCATAGGGTTCAAGGGCTAATGGCATTCCTTTTATATTGAGCTCTCGTTTTGGCGCATTTTGGTGATTGAATATGGCTTAAGCGTTAATCTTCTGTTGCTAAGCGTGAGCCGCGGGTTTATATCGTCAGCGTTAAGCGTCAGGATTAATCATCGGGATTGATTGCCTGTATGAATAGAAAAGATGACAAAAATGAAGGGGGAGGAATCAATTACGCGATATAAAAAGGCCCTGATAACAGGGCCATTTTCTATTGATAGGCATGCAGAACTTAAGGTCTTATCCCAACGCATCCCTGTGGCACTCGGCCGCCTAAACTCAGAAAGTCACAGCAATCATTTACTTGCTTACGCAGATATTGATTACCGCGGATCACACAGTCAGGCCACCTGTTAAAGCTGTGAAGCAAGTGCCAAAACACTTTTTCAGTTTCCGTTTGCGCTTCGCCAGTCGAATTCAATTGCTGCCATTCTTCTAACGTGTCCCATAAGTAAAGTTGCACTTCATGGAAGTCGAGTTCTTCACTCAAAAACGCTTTTCCATAAAAGGCGAGTTGGGGCGCTTTATTATCGATGAACTCAGTTGCTGTCATCGTTTGCCTCCTTTCTGTTTGCTATCACAGTATAGATGCAAAATTAGCGCTTTTGCTCGAAAATATTTTTGGATTACTGTTTTGGTAATAATTTAGCGGTTTTCAATATGATAGGTGTCACAGGAACATCGGGCCAATTGAGCTTAGCGTTCGTGCCTGTCTCAACGACAGCCATAGCTTCGAGGACAGTTTTACCTTCAATCACTTCACCAAATACCGCATAACCCCAACGGCGTTTGGATGGGTCGAGTTTAGTATTGTCGGCCACGTTGAAGTAGAACTGGCGTGTGGCTGAGTGCGGTTCATTTTCCCGCGCCATGGCGATAGTGCCTATGCTGTTGGTGAGCCCATTCCCCGATTCGTTGACTATCGGTTTGCCGTCTGGCAGCTCTTCATACTTAGGGGTGAGTCCACCGCCTTGCACCACAAAGTCACTGATCACACGGTGAAATATCGTGTTGTCGTATTCGCCTTTGACGACATAAGTTAAAAAGTTATCGACAGTGATAGGTGCGCGTGTTCTATCTAGTTCGATCACTATTTTGCCTAAGCTAGTGTCAAACTCGACTCTGGGATACAAGGTATCGGCCTGAATGTCGAGTGCGAAGCTATTGTGACTCATAAAGAGAAATAAGAGGGCTGATATCCAACGGAGCATATTGATTTCCTTATAATAAACTGACGCTGTTATTGTTGTAGAAACTGATTAAGCTCAGGATCATTGAGAATTTCGCCTGTGAGTTGGCCGAGTAATTTATTCATATCCAGCTCCAAGGTCGCAAAATCGGGTGTTAAAGGGCCTTTCAAGGTGCCTTTTGCCTTATAACGTTTAACCAGTTCTTGGGTTGAGTTTTTGGCTTGCACTGCGATTAATACACTGTGTTTTGCCTCATAGCCAAAAGTCTTTTTAGTGACATCCATTTGCAATTCTTCTAATTGAATTTGCACTGAATTGGTTGCACTAGGATCGATTTGATAACCGGCTTGGTTAAAGCCTGCGCGGAACACTTCATCGAGCAGCAACTTAGGCGGTTCACTTGGGCCGACCAAACGTGTTTTTGTCCCTTCTTCAATAAAACGAGCAACATAATCGACGGTGCGCGTATCGACGGTTTCAAGAGAGATAGGTACAGATTGCGCCGTTTGTTGACTGATATTGGGCACTTGGGGACTGAAAGCCATATGAGTCGGGTTTTGGCTGGCACAGCCCGCAAACAGCAGGGGAAAAGTCAAAGTCAGTAATAGCCGTTTCATGGGATCTCTCGTACAAGTAAAAGTGGCTACAGCATACCAGAAATCACTTTTGATGCCACAGAACACCTCGATTCAGTTGGAGTACAGCTTACAGTGATAACATCCAGTGTTCACTATGGGTTAGTTCATTTCATCTGGAGCAAAACATGTCAAAACTGTCGTTAATTTCGATTGTTGTGGGTCTGACAATGGCGTCAAGCATCATTAGCACCAATGCATTCGCGGGGGATTCCGCCCATATACTCGGCGGCAGTTTAGGCTACGGTACTCAAGAATTTGAAACCAACAGCGGTAAATATGATGCAGGTGATACCTTCACCAGTGACTTGTATTATCGCTTTATGCTTAATGAGCATTTTGGTTTTGAAGCGGGGTATTTAACGGGGACGGGTGGAGTGGCGAGTGCACTTATTAGTGGTATCAGTGAAATCAAAGATTTACATTACCAAGGTATCAGAACCACTGCTTATGGCGAATATGCGTTGTCTCGTGGTAATAGTCTGTACGCCAAGCTCGGCGCCGCTTATACCAAAGTGAGTTATGAGATGGATAAGCAAGAGATGGATTCGGATGATGTAGGATTTTACGGCGCTGTAGGTTGGCAATATCGTTTTCGCTCTGGCTTTGGACTCAATCTTGAGTACCAATATGTGCCAATGAAAGAGTTAGAGCTGCAAGGGGTCAACTTTGGCGTGAGTTATCGATTCTAACTCGCAAATATTATCAATTAGCCTCAATTAAGCGCCCTTGGCGCTTTTTTCGTTTTAGAACCTTGGATATTAGAGCTGTAAACAGAATACTCGCCCGCAACAAAGTGACAACATTTTAGCCTTGCACTCTTTTAATGCAAAGGGGGACAGGTTAGAGTAAAAATTCGATGTTTAGAATGAGAGAGCACAAATGCTCCCGCGTCCTTTCTGTAAGGCTTAGTCATGTTAACGATAGCAACGCAAATCGCCCCAGATAGCCTGATCAATCCGAAGGGGTTACCCCATTTCGGCCATTTCGATGGCATAGTCAAAACCTTAGGTTTAGCGGACTTTGCTTATTTCGATACTATGGATAAACCCGCTTCAGCGTGGGCCAAGCATTTCGATTATAAACAGTTTCAGTTTGTCTCTTTGGTCACACCACGTTATGTCCTTGGTATCGCACTCGCCGATATTGCTTACGTCGGCAGTGCGTTTTGTTATTTATACGACATAAAAACCAACACTCTCACCCAGCTTGATTGGCTAAAACCTTTAAGATTTGGCTATCAGATGACGCCATCGCCCGCTGAGGGTAAAAGTCGTATTGGCCGTAAAGGAGCGCAGTTAAGCTTTGAGATTGTAGAGGGCGGTTGGCGGTTAATCATTGATACTAAAAATATTCAAGCCGATGTGACTTTGCACTCAGCACCCTTAAGTTTGCCTATGGCCATGTGTAGTCCTACTGGATACAACGGTTGGACTTACACACAGAAACATAATGGTTTGACGGTTAAAGGTAGTTTGACTGTAGCCCATGAGCCGCAGCCGCTGAATCACGCTTTAGCTGGTTATGATTTTTCGGCGGGTTACATGCGCCGCGATACCAGTTGGCGCTGGGCGTCGATCAACGCGCGGATCCATGAGGGCATTATGGGGCTTAATTTAGCCGCGGGCGTCAATGAAACCGGCGCTACTGAAAATGTCTTCTGGATTAATGGCGAGCGTCATTTACTCGGACCAGTGCAATTTGAGTTTGATCGACATGCCACGCTCGGCGCCGAGGTTTGGCGAGTCTACAGTCAAAATGGCCAAGTGGATTTACAGTTTGCGGCGCGCAATTGTCGCAGTGAAAAGCGTAACTTGCTCTTGCTTAAGAGTAATTTCCGCCAATTCATCGGTCATTTCAGCGGCACGATTATCGATAATCAAGGGCGCAGTTACCAGTTGAATAATGTGCTGGGACTTGCCGAAGATCACTATGCCCGCTGGTAACCGTATGCGGGTCGTCAAATGCGACTAATCGACCACTGTTGCCTGTGTTGTGGCGTTTAATGCGGTTTATAACACTCGCTCAGAATTGATGTAAAAACACTAAAAATAATCATAAAACAACAAGAAAACAGGACGACCTTATATGGATATCGCCTCGCTGATCCAGCACCCCGAAGTGTTACTGCTCGTACTCGCGCCGTTGTTTTTCGTGTGTATTTTACTGGAATGGTATTTTGGCGATAAAAGACAAAAACTACCTTTGAGTGCACGTTATCGCGGCCAAGAAGTGCTGTGTAATTTCAGCCTCGCGGCCATGCATCAAGGCGCTGATCTGCTCACTGGCTTGTTGATCGCTAAGCTGTATCTAGCGGTGTTTGGTTGGAAGTTATTCGATATTGAAATGGGCCCATTAAGCTTTATTGCCTTGATGGTTGCGCAGGACTTTTGTTATTACTGGTTCCACAGGGCGAGCCACAGAGTGCGCTGGATGTGGGCGGCTCACGTGGTGCACCATAGCTCTGAGAATATGAATTTTAGTACGGCTTTTCGTCAGAGTTTAATGTATCCATTGGCGGGAATGTGGGTATTTTGGTTACCGCTGGTGGTCATAGGTTTCGATCCAAACTGGGTGGTGTTTGTGGTATTACTCAATCTGGGATTGCAATTTTTTGTGCATACCCAAGCGATTAAATCACTCGGACCGTTGGAATGGGTTTTCAATACACCGTCACATCACAGGGTGCACCACGGTCGTAATCCCCAATATATAGATAAAAACTATGCGGGTGTGCTGATTATTTGGGACAAGCTGTTTGGCACTTTTGAGCCCGAGGTAGAGACTGTGATTTACGGTATCACTAAGCCTGTGAATAGTTTTAATCCCCTTAAAGTGACGTTTAGCGAATGGCGAGACATGTTTGCTGAGGTCACCGCGACAGGCTTGAGTGTTAAACAACGACTACGTATCTTGTTTGCTCCGCCTTCTAGCAGTTTAAAAAGCGAGGAATAACTATCCACTGCATTTTCCAAGTTAAATAGCGCAAATGGCTAATAGAGTCTTGAATTTAGCCTTGCTAGCCTATATTCCGTTTTTTGCCACTGTTTTGGTGTAAAAATGTACAATCCCATACTTTGGTGGTACTTTTTGGGATAAGGAATTTAACTTGGGAGGACGTATCATGATGGATGAACCTCGATTATCCGCGGAGGAGCTTGCTTGTTTTAGTGAACTTTTTTCGCCGACTCGTGTGGGCACTGCCTTGACCAACGATCCCCTAGTCAATCATGTACTCACAGTCACAACTGAAGTGCCGCAAGTTATCGCTTCGATTTTGGGTAAGGCAAAACTCACGTTATTGGCCGAAGTCGGGCCCTATAAACTCTGGTTTCCGCTACTGATGAAAGTGGATGACTTTGGACAGTTTCAACCTACTTTAGGTGTGCCTGAAGTGCTCGATGCCTCGGGAGTGGAACGCAGTTGGCGGTTAACCCAAGCCGATGACGTGTGGATATTCGACCACGACCAAGGTGAGCAATGGTCTGTTGTCTCGTTATCCAGTTCTGGTATGGCTATTCGCGCTAAATCACAGCAGCAATTTAAGCAATTGCTAGGCAGTAAAGAGCTGCAATTACAATTGCCTAATGGCGAGACTTTACGTATCGATATTGAGCCTATCCGTAGTGAGAAAGGTTTGGCCTTTGTTAAGTTTCAGGCCGAAACCGAAGAACGTGAAGCGTTACGTCAATTCTTATTTAGTCGTCACCGCTCTCAGCATGCTCAACTCTATCGAGACTTACGCTATACCCAAGCAACCTGAAGATACGAGTTTCAGAGCGCCTAGGCTGCTTCAATTCAAGGCGCATCAATGACAGAATGTCGGCCACCTTTTGAATTGATGCAACACGGAAGTGAAGCACCCTAGGCGCTCCGTCCCGGCGGGTTTTAACGCACTTTATGCTGCGTTGGTTATTTTTAACTTAGCCCGCTAGGTCTGCAAATAACCGCCTTGCCTAAAGTGCGTTAAACTCCCGCTGAATCCTGCATCTTCAGGTTGTTTGGGTATAGTACCCTGCATTGCAACAGTTTTCGGCCTTGTGTTAGTTTTCCTGTTATCTAAAAATCTCAGTTCTGCAACTCGAATGTGAAATCCACGGATTTAAAAACTGTCATTTGCGATTGCAGTGCTTTTCCCCGATTGTTACCTGCCAATCTGTCGCCCGATGGATTAGAATGGCATTGAATTCAAAACATCAGAGCGAGCGGTATGCACGTACATATTTTAGGAATTTGTGGAACCTTCATGGGTGGTCTAGCGTTATTGGCTAGGGCAAAAGGGCACAGAGTGACGGGCTCGGATGCCAATGTCTATCCTCCAATGAGCACGCAACTAGAGGACCAAGGCATTGAGCTTATTCAAGGTTTTGATCCCAGCCAGCTGGGTGAAGCAGGGCATTATCCTGACTTAGTTGTCATTGGTAATGCCATGAGCCGTGGTAATCCTTGTGTGGAAGCCGTGTTGAACATTGGCATCCCTTATACCTCTGGCCCGCAGTTTTTAGCCGATCATATTTTGCCTGAGCGTTGGGTGCTGGCTGTGTCTGGCACTCACGGTAAAACCTCGACTTCTAGCATGTTAGCTTGGATTTTAGATGATTGCGGTTATGAGCCTGGATTTTTAATCGGTGGCGTACCGCAAAACTTTGGTGTGTCGGCGCGTTTAGGCAAGACGGCTTTTTTTGTGGTTGAGGCCGATGAATACGACAGTGCCTTCTTCGATAAACGTTCGAAATTCGTGCACTACCATCCGCGTACCTTAGTGATCAACAATCTTGAGTTTGATCATGCTGATATTTTTGCCGATCTGGCCGCGATTCAAAAACAGTTTAATCATTTAGTTCGCACTGTACCTGGCGAAGGAAAGATCGTTTGGCCCGCCGATTCCCATGCCGTTAAGCAAACGATTGATATGGGGTGCTGGAGCGAGCAAGAAACCTATCATTTAGCCGAATCTGCCAACGGTTGGTATGGCAAAGCCTTAAGTGATGATTGCCATCGCTTTGAAGTGTTTTTTGATGGTGAGTCCCAAGGCATTCTCGAATGGGATTTGATTGGTCAGCACAATATTGAAAACGCCATGATGGCGATTGCTGCCGCGCGTCATGTGGGCGTTAAGCCGAATGCCGCGATTGAAGCTTTAGCTAAGTTTATACCACCTAAACGTCGACTCGAATTACTCGGAACCGTTAATGGCGTGAGCGTATATGATGATTTCGCTCACCATCCAACGGCGATTGCGACCACCTTAAAAGGCATGCGGGCTAAGGTCGGTCAGAGCAAGATTACTGTAGTACTCGAGCCGCGCTCAAACACTATGAAGAGCGGTGTCCATAAGGACACTTTAGCTTTTTCTATGATGCAAGCCGACGAAGCCTTTTTATATCAAGCCGATACCATCGACTGGAATATGAAAGAAGCCATGGAAGCGGCGGTGATCCCTGTTACTGTGTTACATCAAATTGATGATGTGGTCGCCAAAGTGGCGGCAACGTCCAAGGCGGGTGACACCATAGTGGTGATGAGTAACGGTGGCTTTGGCGGGTTACATAAGAAGTTACTGGCCGCATTAGAGCTACGTTCAACTGCAGAGCAGGTTTAAGATGAGCTACACAAAGTCGACAAAAGCGATTAGCTTAGCTTGGACAGGTGCCTCGGGTGCACCCTATGGGCTTAAGTTACTCGAGTGTCTATTGGTATCGGGTTATCAAGTGTTTTTGATGATCTCCAGTGCCGCTCGGGTAGTATTAGCGACTGAACACGGCTTGCAGTTAAGCGCTAACAGCGACAAAGCCCATGCTCAACTGTTGGCTTTATTGCACGAAAAAGGCGTAATTATTACTGGCGAGTTAGTGGTATTAGGCAAAGATGAGTGGTTTTCACCGCCCGCATCGGGCAGCGCCGCACCTAAGCAAATGGTGATTTGCCCTTGCTCGACGGGGACGTTAGCGGCAGTGGCCACAGGAATGAGTAATAATTTACTTGAACGCGCCGCCGATGTGGTGATTAAAGAGCGCGGTCAACTTATTCTTGTGCCGAGGGAAACTCCTTTTAGTGCCATACACTTAGAGCATATGTTGAGCCTTTCTCGCCTCGGCGCGACCATTATGCCCGCCGCGCCCGGCTTTTATCACAATCCCAAATCGGTTGAAGATCTGGTAGACTTCATGGTCGCTCGAATTCTCGATCATTTGGGCGTTGACCATGCATTAACGAGTCGCTGGGGTTATGACAAACAGTCTAACCGCGACCTCGACAATTGAGACTTATATGAAACACACCACCGAAGTGATGATCTCTGCAGAAGAGATAAGCCAGAAATTGGATCAAATGGCCGAGCTAATCAATGCCCATTATGCCCACAGCGAACGTCTGCTGATGGTAGGCTTGTTAAAAGGCTCAGTGGTCTTTATGGCTGACCTGTGTCGCCGAATTAAAGGCCATGTTGAAATCGATTTTATGTCGGTTTCCAGTTATGGCAATGCTATGACCAGCTCACGGGATGTGAAAGTGCTGAAAGATGTGCAATCAGATATCGCCGGTCGCGATGTATTGATTGTGGAAGACTTGATTGACTCAGGTAACACCTTAAGCAAAGTGCGCGAGATGTTGTTACTGCGCGAGCCTAAGAGCCTTGCACTGTGCACCCTGCTAGATAAACCTGAACGTCGTGAAGTGGATGTGAAGGTCGATTTTATCGGTTTCACTATCCCTGATGAGTTTATCGTGGGTTATGGTATTGATTATGCAGAGCAATATCGCAATCTGCCTTACATCGCGAAAGTCGTGCCACTCGATTAAGTGTCCGATACCGTTTAAAACTCCCGCAGCAGGCGGGAGTTTTGCTTTTTACGGTTATATAAAAAATAGTATAAATAATTGAACCATTAAAGATCGGTTTTTCAATCGATTAGCTAATTTTTTGCTTTAGTTCTGCAACCCATCATTGTAATTGTGTTTTTTAGCACCATCTTATTACTTTCTAATGTGTAAGGATCGGTACAAATATGGCGAATATTACCCATGCTCTGGTACTCGAAGGGCTTAAAAAAACCTATAAAGGCGGTGTCGAAGCGGTCAAAGGCATCAGCCTCACCGTCAATCAAGGGGATTTCTTTGCCTTGCTCGGCCCCAATGGTGCGGGTAAATCCACCACGATTGGTATTATAAGCTCCTTAGTGCAGAAGAGTTCAGGTTCGGTCAAAGTCTTTGATTATGATATCGATATGCAGCTAGAACACGCCAAGCTTTGTATTGGTCTAGTGCCGCAAGAGTTTAACTTCAACCAGTTTGAAACCGTACTGCAAATTGTGGTGAATCAAGCGGGTTACTATGGTGTGCCTAAGCCTGTTGCCCTTGAGCGCGCCAAAAAATACCTAAGCCAACTGGATTTGTGGGAAAAACGTAATAGTCAGTCGCGGGAATTATCCGGCGGTATGAAGCGACGGTTAATGATCGCCCGCGCCTTGATGCACGAGCCTAAGCTTTTGATTTTAGACGAACCCACCGCAGGGGTGGATATTGAACTGCGCCGCTCTATGTGGGAGTTCCTCAAACAAATTAATCAGCAAGGCGTGACGATCATCCTGACCACCCATTACCTTGAAGAGGCTGAAATGCTTTGCCGTAATATCGGCATTATCGACAAAGGCATTTTAGTGGAATGCACTAGCATGAAGGCGCTGCTCAGTAAGCTGAATATGGAGACGTTTATTCTCGATCTGCGTCGCGATACATCAACGGCACCAGTACTCGATGGTATGACTTGTCGCTTAACTGACTCTCATACCTTAGAGGTGGATGTGGTTAAAGAGCAAAATCTCAACGATGTCTTTAGCCAATTAAGTGCGGCCAATATAGAAGTGCTATCTATGCGTAACAAGTCTAATCGCTTAGAAGAACTCTTCGTCGAACTCGTGAAGAAAACTCAGGGAGTCTCTGCATGAACCAGCTCTACTTTATCGCCTTTAAAAGCATCTTAAGCAAAGAAATCAATCGTTTTACGCGGATCTGGATCCAGACTTTAGTGCCGCCTGCGATTACCATGACCTTGTATTTCTTGATCTTTGGTAACTTAGTCGGCAGCCGAATTGGAGAGATGGGCGGCGTATCTTATATGGAGTTTATCGCCCCAGGTTTGATCATGATGTCGGTGATCACTAACTCTTACTCGAACGTGGCGAGCTCATTCTACAGTGCTAAGTTTCAGCGTAATTTAGAAGAGCTGATGGTGGCTCCTGTGCCCCATTATGTGTTGATTGCTGGCTATGTTGGTGGCGGTGTGGCGCGCGGTTTGTGTGTCGGCCTAATAGTGACGCTTGTGGCCATGTTCTTCGTCGACATAAGCTTGCATCATGCCGGTTTAGTGGTAATTACAGTGTTTTTAACCTCAGTGCTATTCTCCTTAGGTGGCTTGATTAACGCTGTTTTTGCAAAAAGTTTCGACGATATCAGTATCATCCCCACTTTTGTACTTACCCCATTAACTTACCTTGGCGGGGTATTTTACTCCCTGTCACTCTTGCCCCCTTTCTGGCAAGGCGTGTCGGCACTCAACCCTGTGGTTTATATGATCAACGTGTTTCGCTATGGCTTTTTAGGCTTCGCCGACATCAGCGTGCCATTGTCAATCGCCATTATGGTCGGTTTCTGTGTCGCACTATGGACCTTAGCGTATTATCTAGTTTCACGGGGAATTGGGTTACGTTCGTAGTATGCAATGTGTTTATAGAGCAACTGTATAAGATAAGAATGGAGCCCAAAGGCTCCTTTTTATGTCCGAGGACTTAATAGTGCATATGCTGAGGTCGCAATAGGATATTTTTAGTGGTTGCCCATGAAAATGATTCAATTCAGCATTGGAATATATTTCTGTTGTTGGCTTTAAGGATGATTTTATTTAAGGCTTAACCGCTCTGACTATTGGATTTTGTAGGCTGATTAAGGTTTCTGTTGACTGGATTTCATCGATAGATTGAATGCGATTGATGAGTACATGCTGTAAACCATCGATGGATTGGCACATTACCTTTACGAAAATACTGTAGTTGCCTGTGGTGTAATAGGCTTCGACGACTTCTTCGAGTGCATTGAGTTTGGCTATGGCGGCAGGATAATCACCAGCACTTTTAAGATTGATACCGATAAAACAGCAGACGTCATAACCTAAGGCTTTAGGATTTACTGTGATCTGCGCGCCTGTGATTATCCCCGCTTGCTTCATTTTTTCTACCCGAACATGGATAGTGCCGGCGCTCACGCTAAAGCGTTTAGCTAGCTCAGCAAAGGGCGTGCGGGCATCCTGCATTAAGGCTTCGAGGATATGATTATCGAGTTGATCGCGCTGAAATGCGGTATCCATAAATAAATTCTCTATAACGTAATGAATTGTCATAAAGTTACGTTTTTTTATGGGGAATTGCTACCGATTTTGCCCGTCTTAGTTGATTTTAGTGATCATTGTTCGCCCAAAGGCTCACAAAAAGGCACTTCTGCGCTAAAAGTCATACTGACACCCGTGTAGGGATGTTTGATGGTGAGTTCTGCCGCATGCAGTAATAGGCGAGGGGCTAAGGATTTGGCTAATGGGTCGGCGTAAAAACCATCGCCTAAGATCGGATGACCGAGCGCCATCATATGTACCCGTAATTGGTGTGAGCGGCCAGTGATTGGCGTGAGTTTCACCAGCGTTGAGCGTTTGGCGCGACTTATTACTTGGTAGTGAGTCAACGACGGTTTGCCCACAAGATGATCGACTTTCTGTTTGGGGCGATTTGGCCAGTCGCAGATCAGCGGATAATCAACGCTGCCAGTGTCATTTTTGACATGTCCAGCGACCCTTGCAAAGTAGGTTTTGCTGGTTTCTCTATCGTGGAACTGACGTTTTAATTCACGTTCGGCGCTGCGAATAAGGGCGACAACGATTACGCCTGAGGTCGCCATATCGAGGCGGTGGACGATTTGGCTATGGGGATGTTCAGCTTTTACTCGGGCATAGACACTGTCGTAATGAGCTGGGTCGCGACCGGGCACAGACAACAATCCTGAAGGTTTGTTAATGACGATGATGTCTTTATCTTGATAAAGAATATCGAGCCAAGGGGTTGTCGGTGGTTGGTATATAAAATCAGTCATAATGGGGCCTATTCGTCAATGCGCCGCAAAGATACTCTGCTAGGCTTGAGGGTGCAAGTGTGACGCCCAAAGATTGCTTGTGAGACTAAGCTTCCTGAGATAACTCAAGCACCGAAGTAAAGCGCATTAGTTGATGATTTGCTGATAGAGCTGGATTTGAGTTCTTGCTATAATTACGCTCTTTTTTGTTAATGACCCTGTTGAGCCTTTGAAGCCATGAGCCAGCCAGAGATATACACTCCCGAGAATCTTTCTCACGTCCATAACCGCCTTGAGTTATTGGCGCCTGCAAAAAATGCTGACTATGGTATCGAAGCCATACGCCATGGCGCCGATGCTGTATACATAGGGGGGCCCGCATTCGGTGCACGGGCGACGGCAGGTAACAGTGTTGAAGATATCGCGCGCCTGTGTACTTATGCTCATCAATATCATGCTCAGGTATTCGTCGCCCTCAATACTATTTTGATGGATAACGAACTGGCCGACGCCGAAAAACTCATTTGGCAACTGTACGAAGCTGGTGCCGATGCGCTGATTGTGCAGGATATGGGCGTATTGCAACTTAATTTGCCGCCGATTGCCCTGCATGCCAGTACCCAAATGGATAACCGCAGCCCTGAAAAAGTGGCGTTCTTAGAGCAAGTTGGTTTTTCTCAGGTAGTGCTCGCCCGTGAATTAGGCTTGAGCCAAATTCGTGATGTGGCCGCGCATACGAATATGCAGCTTGAATTCTTTATCCACGGCGCTCTGTGTGTGGCTTACAGTGGTTTGTGTAACTTGAGTCATTCCTTTAGTAACCGCAGTGCTAACCGCGGTGAATGCTCGCAAATGTGCCGCCTGCCTGGCAATCTTAAAACCCGTCAAGGCGATGTGTTAGCGCAGAATGAACATTTATTGTCTTTAAAAGACAATAACCAAACCGAAAACCTTGAAGCGCTCATCGATGCGGGCATTCGCTCGTTTAAGATTGAAGGTCGCTTAAAAGATTTAAGCTACGTTAAAAACGTCACCGCGCATTATCGCCAAAAGCTAGATGCGATTATGGCGCGTCGCCCTGAGTTTAAGGCTTCGTCCCACGGCCGCTGTGAACATTCCTTCATCCCAGATCCTGAAAAGACCTTTAACCGTGGCAGCACAGATTACTTTGTTAACGAACGTAGCCAAGGCATTAAAGATTTCCGTTCGCCAAAATACATAGGTGAAGAAGTCGGCAAAGTGGTCAGCATAGGCAAAGACTTTATCCAAGTGAGCTCAACCCACGAGTTTAATAACGGTGATGGCTTAGCTTTTTTCCCTGCGAATTTTGCCATGGCAAAACAATCGGATGACAAGCTGCAAGGCCTGCGGGTTAACCGTGCCGAAGGCTTAAAACTGCATATATTACAGGTGCCACGGGATTTAAAAGTCGGCATGACTTTATATCGTAACCATAACCAAGCCTTCGAAGCACTGTTATCGAAAGAATCTTCTAAGCGGATTATCGGTGTCGATTTACGTTTGAGCGACACTCAAGATGGACTAGCGCTGACCTTGACCGATATCTATGGCCTAAGCGCCACAGTGAATTTAGTGGTCGAGAAGACACCTGCGACAGATGTCGACAAGACCTTGCAAAATACCCGCACTCAGCTGGGTAAGCTCGGTAGTACCGACTTTGTTGCCCGCAGTATCAGTATCGATACGGCGCAAGCCTGGTTCTTGCCAGCGTCTGTGCTCAATGGCCTGCGTCGTGATGGCGTGGCCGCCTTAGAGGCTGCCCGTATACAAGGTTATGTGCGTCCACTGCCGTGGAAACATAATCAAGATGCAGTGTATCCCGTCAAGCATTTGAGTTACTTAGGGAACGTAGCCAACGAAAAGGCCAAGGATTTTTATCAACGTCACGGCGTGATTGAGATCCAGGATACCTATGAGAAAAACGGCGTCACCGAAGACGTGCCATTGATGATCACTAAGCATTGTCTGCGCTTTAACTTCAATCTGTGTCCGAAGGAAGTACCAGGCATCAAGGCCGATCCTATGGTGCTTGAAATCGGTAACGATGTGCTCAAGTTGGTATTCGACTGTCCTAAATGCGAAATGATGGTGGTCGGTGAAAACCGTCAAGTGCGAGGCCAGAAACACCTTTAACACTTGTCATTAGGAGCATTGCCCAGTGCAATGCTCCTAACACCCATTTAGCTAGCATCAGCGCGCCTACGTCTGCCTACCTATCACTGATGTTGTTCTCACCATAGTTACTCCCATATTTTCATCAAAGCCCGATATTGCACATGCGACGATCAGCGGATATCTTATTGAAAATAATATCAATAATAAGGGATGTTAAAATGGGATTGTTAGACGGTTTACTCGGTAATGCTTCTGAGGTTGATTTACAGGAATTAGCCGAGGAATTAAGGCCCATCATGGGCATTCAAGAAGAATTAAAACTCGCCTACAAAGTGATCCGCGATTTATTTATTTTCACCAATAAACGTCTGATCTTAATTGATAAGCAGGGGCTTACTGGCAAGAAGGTTACTTACCATTCCATACCGTATAAATCCATTACCCATTTTGAGGTGGAAACCACAGGCCATTTTGATATGGATGCCGAGCTCAAAATCTGGATCTCAGGCCAGAGTGAGCCTTTAGTCAAAGAACTCAAACGTGGCACGGATGTCGTCGGTATTCAAAAGACTATCGCCACTTTTGCACTTTAGTTTTTTAGCAGAGTAAATCGAAGATCGTATACATGGAAGTAAAAGTTATGAGGTTAAATCTAGCGTTATTCTTTGTTGGCTTTTTAGGGATAATGTCGGTTATCCCTTTTGTTTCACAAATTTTAGCTATGCAGCAAGGGGAATTACCCATGCCCTTATTTTTGCTGCAAATTATTTCGGTAGCGCAGTCGTCGCTGATGTTACTTTTGATGGTTTTTATGGGTTCTATTTTTGCTAAAAAAGTGGGATTAACCGCTCCTGTGATTTCGGCTATGGTTCATTCAAATAGTATTTACACAGCATTAAGGCCTCAGCTTATTCCTGCTTTAGTGGGTGGTGTTCTCGGAGGGGTCTTTATCCTTGTTTTTCTGGGGATGCTATCGGGTTATCTTCCTGCAGATTTTATTCAAGCAGGAGCAAAATTAGCACCTCCTTGGTATACAAAAGTATTGTACGGCGGCATTACAGAAGAGCTCCTGATCCGCTGGGGATTGATGTCATTTCTTGTATGGTGTAGTTATCGCCTTACCCAAAGAAAGGGGGCTGACATTAAGGTGCATAATTATGTTTTAGCTATTATTCTTTCTGGAATTATATTTGGTGTTGGGCATCTTCCTGTCGCTTTTGCTTTAACTTCTGAAGCCACTATACCCTTAGTTCTGTACATTATTTTAGGTAATGCAGGCTTTGGATTTATTGCTGGTTACCTATATTGGAAGTATGGTTTAGAGTGTGCAATGGGAGCGCATATGCTCGCACATGTGACCATGATTATTTGTGCACTGCTTGTTCCGCTATAGCACCTAGTTCAACAATATCGCATTCGTGCTGGTGGTGTGCTCTATCGGCTCTCCTGCCATAGTGTAGGTTTCGGAGAGCTTGAGCTTACCTTGCTCATCGTATTGATTATGGATACCGACCCAGAATTGTTCTTCTCCTTGGATCTGTAAATTACCTTCTTCGGCAATGTGGCTATTGGGATGATAGCGCTTCATTGCATAGAGCTTGCTTTCGTTGTCAAATTTTAAGTGATAAGACAATATCGGCTCTTTAGCGTCGACATCCGCTGTGGCTTGTGCTTTTTTCGTTGCGATATCGGGTCTGTGATACTTGTGGCGGGACAAATATGCGCTACTGCTGCTATGGCTAGCACTGTGTTTACTGTTGTCTGAACGCTGGTTTAGCCCGTCATTTTCCCAATCAGCACGATCATAATCAAAGTCATCAGCCTCGTCTTCGCTTTCATCATAGTCACTGATATCACAGTCATCATAGCCATAATGACGGGGCTCTGCGTCTTCCCATTCTGCTTCGTCATCTTCTTGAGTCGATAGATACTGATTAAAATCAAAGTAGTGACGGCTTTCTATAAGCTGGCCTTCTTCATCTAGCCAGACTTCGCGATACACTTGTCCTTGGGGCGTAAACCGTTGCCAATGGCCGACATCGAGGTAACGGCCATCGATAATTTGAATTGTGCCAGTTTCTAGAATTAAACCTTGAGGGGACAAAGATTTAGAGCTAAATAAATCCCCTTGAGTTCGTGTGAGCAACCAGCGAATGGCACCATCTTCATAGTATTCGATGCGAGTATCGGCAATACCTTCTTGATAGTATTCCCTTTGATTATTCTCAAGATGATAGCCACAGCGGGTATTTGAGTGACTTTGATAGGATTCGAGGACCCCTTTTTTGTTATAAAAACTGGATTCTCTGAGGTAGCCTTGGCCGTCGCGCACTTCATACTCAGAGATAGTGCGTATCGTGCCATCTTGGTAAAACCAGCGGGCAGTGCCATCACGGTTGCCTTGGGTGTGCGGTAAATACATTTGAACTTGCTGGTTTTCGTAATATTCGATAAAGGGGGCTACCGAGAGGTTATTTTTATATTGGCCTTCAGCCGAGAGCACGCCACTTTTGTAATAGCTTTTAAACAGGCCTTCCCTGAGTCCTTTCTCTAGGTACATTTCGAGAGACAGTTGGCCATTGTCATGATACCAGTAGGCCATGCCTTGCTCTTTACCCTGTTCAAATGGGATTTTTGCCTCAAGCTGGCCATTGGCGTACCATTTTTCACGATTTCCCTGTGCGAGACCGTTGTCGAAGTTAAGTTGTAATGCGAGCTGTCCATTAGGGTGCCATTCTTGGCGAATACCATAGATAAGCCCCTGCGGATTAAATTGCTCACGCCATGACAATTGACCATTTTCAAAAAAGGTTTCAAAGCTCTTGCCCGCGTCATTGACGAGTATTTTTTGTTTGAGCTGACCATTAGGATGAAACCATACCTCTTTAACTAAGTTGCCATGCTCGTGACTCAGTTCGGCCTGAAGGGCGCCACATTCATAGTACATATATTCAATGCCGTGGATTTTATTCGCCAGCATAGGTCGAGTCAGCCAGCGTTTGCCTGACTCATAATAGCGACTCAAGGTATTGACGTAGTTGCCATCACGATCAAGTTCAGCATCCTCTCTGACTTGCCCATTACTGTAATAGCGTTTGACTAATATGCCGCTCGTACTGCGTTCTTCACTCTGGGTTATGTTGCCCTCATGATCATACCAAGCTTGCTGTCCAAGTTGTTGATCATTAATAAAGTTACCTTCAAATAACAAGGTCCCCAGAGCGTCGAACTGGCGGGAAACGCCATGACGTTCACCAAAGTAGTTTGAGTCAACGGCTTCTGTGAGATTGGGCGTTTGGGTGACAATTCTGAGCATACCCGCGCCGTCTTCAGAATCGAGTTGATGATAAGTGCGATGTAGTTGGCCAGTTAAGCTGGCGTAATCTTGAATGTCGCCTTGTACTTTATAGTCTGCATCGAGCGTAAAGTGGCTTATTAACAGAGCATCTCGATTGTTAAGTTCAACCTGCCATAATGTGGTTTCCTGGTGGTTCTTTTTAGCTGTGATACTGCAGACTTTTTCTGTGCCGAGCCAAAAATGTTGCTCTGGAAACGGGAGTTGATTGCCCATTTCAAGGCGGTCAAATTCGGTATGATGAAATTCGCAGCATTCATTAGCATTTTCCCAGCCTAAGAGTTCTATTGCTTGGGGCGCATCGTAGTGATAGAGAGTTAAGTTGTGGTCGGCATTTTCTTCACAAGCGCTCGCGTCTGCCTTTGTCGCATAAATTTTTAAGCTGAAGTGACGCTGGAATTGCGGTACAGCGACTGACGGCGCCTGAGTTAGCGCTTGTTCTTGGCAGGCTACAGGTGATTCAGTTTGAAGCTGAATGTCTTTTGGATCGCGGCTAGTTTGGCTTGAGGGGAATAACTTGGCTTTGAGTGCGCGAAACAACGACATCAGGGGAAATCTCCATATCCATATGTAAAACAATAAGCTTATCTGAGGGATACTCATGGACCTTGAGTATTTCAGTGCGCACATCATAGCGGTTAATGGTTTCGTTTCTCAATGTTTGATTGTTAAAAATACTGTTTAATCAGCAGATAGAGCGAATAAAAGCAGAGGAATAAACACAAAATGCTTGATAACTTTTTTGTAAAATTACCCACAGATTTATCGGCGGAAGTGTTTGAAAAACTGGCGGGTAATGACTCTGTGACCATAGAACGCATCGTCTCTAATGGGCAAGCTACGCCTGACGGTCAATGGTACGATCAAACTCAGCATGAATGGGTGATGTTACTTAAAGGCGACGCGACGTTTGAATTTGAACAAGGTGAACCCGTTACGCTAACCCCTGGAGATTACTTAACGATTCCGCCCCATCAAAAACATCGAGTCGCTTCGACTTCTATAAGTTCAGAAACCCTATGGCTCGCGGTATTTTACGATTGATTAAGGCTATAGGTTAACGATTCTGCCATAGCCAACTGGGCGTATTGAGTAAGTCTTGGCCTTGGATCTGCGTTTGACCTAAGGTTTTGTCTAGGGCCAAGGTATTGCAGTGTTCAAATTGACTTAAAGCATTGATAAGCCTGTTGGCGTGGGACACCACCCATAGCTGGCAATCCTTAGACACCTTAGCGATTAAGCGGGCAAGTGCGGGCAATAAATCCGGATGCAGACTGGTTTCTGGCTCGTTTAACACCATAAGTTCTGGCGGTCTTGGGGTCAGTAGGGCGGCGATTAACAGCAAATAACGCAAGGTGCCATCCGACAATTCACTGGCATTGAGTGGCCTTAATAAACCATGTTGATGAAACGCGAGCACTAAAATGCCGCCCGCTTGCGGCTCGATTCGTACTTTAGCACCGGGAAAGGCATCACTGACCGCATGATCAAATGCGGCTTTGTCACCTATCTCAAAAATTGTTTGGATTGCCGAGGCTAAATCACGGCCATCGTGGTGCAATACTGGTGTGGTCGTACCTAATTGTGGTCGCCTTGCGGGGGCTTCGGTATCGGTTCTGAAGTGATCGTAAAAGCGCCATGCGCGGATACTGTCACGAAGCTTGATCACTTCAGGGTTGCGCTCTGGATCGGCAAGTTCGGTAAAAATACTGTCGCCAGTTTGCAGGTGGGCGCCTAAGGTTATCCAGCCTTGCCCATCAGTGCTGCGGCTTTTCACCATAGGACCACGGCGCTCGACTAACACAGTAGAGGGGCGATATTTAGGCCCGTTCCAAATGGCTTCGCGCTTGATTTGTGGATCTAAGCCAAATAGCGTTGTGACGTCGGGTTTAGGCAAACCGAGTTCAATAAGATAGCTAAAGTCCTCACCGGCAAAGCCGAGTTTTAAGCGTTTCGGCGCTTGCCTGACGGTGGCTTCAATGGCGGTGTCGCCCGCTAACATGCCTTTGGTGAGGTTTTCTGGCCCCGCCCAAAAGCTGGAGTCGAGCCCGCCTTCTTGGGCTAAAGCATTGACAACGCCACCTTGTGCCGTTTGTGCGAGTAAACGTAGCGCCTTGTATAGATTAGATTTACCACTGCCATTCGCCCCAGTGATCAAATTGAGTTGCCCTAGGGGCAAGACGATTTCACGCAGAGAGCGATAATTGAAAATGGCGATTGTGGTCAGCATAGAATATCCAAGACTGAAGCGGGCAGATAAGCCAGTAAAATTATCGACAACGTAAATTAAACAGAGCGATAAAACAATGGCGTTTACACTAGTACTTTATTGAGCACGCGTTGCCAGTTACCACCCATGAAACGGTCGCGATCGGTAGCTTTAAAGCGCGCCTTGGCTAAGGCATCATCGATACGGCTCATGCGATCGATATGATTTAGCTCAGGGATCACGACATGCCTTGGCTCTGCATCGAAACCTAGCACGCCTTTCGCCCTTAAGCTGTACCACCATTCTTGATATTCTTTAATGCCTTGGGCGTTGTCATTATTAAGAGCGAGCAAGTTTTCTTGGCCGCGCAGTGGGAAGTCGTTGGCGATTGCCACGCTATCTACACCGCCGACGCGCGATACGTATTCCAACTGGCGAATATAGTCATCGATCGTAGGCACAGCATTATTAGTGAGCCAGAAGCTCATCATAAATACGCCGAATACGCCGCCGCTATCGCCGATGGCGCGGATCACTTCATCAGGGGAACAACGGGCATGGTTTACTATGCCGCGCGCCGCGCCGTGACTCTGCACTATGGGAGATTTCGTGATTTTTGCGACATCTAAAGCGGTTTGAGCGCTGGAGTGACTCACATCGACCAAGATATTGGCGTGATTGAGTTTGGCGATAAGTTCGCGTCCGTTGGCGGTGAGCGGCCGATTGAGTCCGCCATTGGCATCATTGTCTAACGCACCACCAGCGAAGGTGTTGCCATAGTGGTGGGTGAGCTGCAATACGCGCAGCCCTTGTTGATGAAACTCATCCACCCGTGCCCACTGGTTAGCTTCACTGTCTGCTTCGACACAATCTGCGCCTTGGATTTGAAAAAACACCGCAGTGCGCTGGCTGTCGCGGGCACGTTGAATATCTCGTCCACTCAGGCCTTGCAACAAAATGTCAGGATGTTCGCTTACCCGTTTTGCAGCCTGCTTGATACTTTCCATACAGGCTTTATAGGTGCGTTTGTAGTTTTGAGTGCCATCGGCTTGTTCTATAGTCTCAATCGCCGAAATATCGCAAAGATAGGCATCGAGTTTAGCGGCGGTTACATCACTTAAGTCATCGGGTAGGAAGGATAAACCATCGACATATATCCGCCTCTGTGCGGCGGCAAAGCTAGGTAAACTGGCGAGTGGGCTTAACAGGGTTGCTGCGCCAAGACCTTTAAGGAGTGTACGACGGTAGTGATTGACTGCCTTGATGGGCATGCTCGATTCCTATCAATAACGCAAATGTAACTTCTTTATACCTTTTTAGGGCGTAGAAGTCTTTGATTAAATCCCTTTTTTGGCCTTTGCCCCTAGGCTGGAGTGATGATGATTTATTGTTGCAGAGCTGTGTCCATTATCGTTTGTGCCAGTACTTGTGTCAGTAAATGAAACCCTAAGGTTATGATCATCGAGTGGCTTCAAGCATGGCTTTGGCGAGGGAGTTAAGGCCGTTGGTGCGTGATGGGCTGAGCTGGCCTTCTAGTCCCAATTGTTTGAAGTAAGCTGCAGGATCAAATGCTTGGATCTCAGCGCGACTTTTGCCATGGCAGGCGCCAAGTAATAAGCCAATCAATCCCTTGACGATGCGGGCATCGCTGTCGGCTAAATAATAGTGTTTGCCAGCCTGTTCGAGATGATAAATCCACGCATCACTTTCACAACCTTTTACTTGAGCGGCTTCGACGCGAAGTTCTGGGCTTAAACTCGGTAAGTCTTTGCCTAGAAACATAATTTGGCGATATCTTTCCTGCCAGTTAGGTGCCTGGGTAAAACGCGCTAGCAAGGTCTCGGCATCTTGCACTGAATAGTGAAAATCGGTCTCGCTTGGCATAGGCATAGTCGAATCAGTCATAGGGCTAAATCCTGTCTCACTTATTTGAGCGTAACTTATCTTGAGCGCATGAGTCGCGTGGTTCAGTGGCTAAAGACTGGATCACAGCAGCAAGTCTTTTACCGAGGCCAACGCAGCAATAAAGCGGTCGATGTCGTCTTTATTGGTGTAGATACCGATAGAGGCGCGGCAACAGCCCTTAAGATTCAGACTCTGCATTAATGGCATGGCGCAGTGATGGCCGCAGCGTACGGCAATCCCTTGTTGGTCCAGCAAAATGCCCACATCTTGATGATGTTCATCGGCAAGATTAAAGGCGACGACGCCGATATTGTCATCAAAGGCGCCGTATAAATGCACTTCACCGAGCGCGCGCAATTGGCTTTGTAAATAGTTAACTAATTCAGCTTCATAAGCTTGAACCTGCGGTGTAAGCTCGGTTTGTAAAAATGTAATGGCCGCGCCTAAACCTATGACTTCGGCAATTGGTGGCGTGCCCGCTTCTAAGCGATTCGGTAGGCTGCCAAATTCTGTTACCTCAAAGCTCACACGTTTAATCATCTCGCCACCAGTTAATAGTGGCGCGATAGTATCTAACACGTCGAAACGGCCGTAAAGCACACCAACGCCAGTGGGACCATACATTTTATGCCCCGAAAAAACGTAAAAATCGCAATCGATTTCAGCCACATCCAGCGTTAAATGTGCCACTGCCTGCGCACCATCAACTAAGGTTATTGCACCTTGCTTCTTCGCTAACTGCACTAGCTGAGCCACTTGATTGACTGTGCCTAGGGCGTTGGAAACATGGCATAGGGCGACGATTTTTGGCTTTAACTCGAGCAAGGTTTTATAGGCGCTGAGATCTAAGCGGCAAGCTTGATCGAGAGGGATAGGCTCAATCACAGCGCCCGTGCGTTTCGCCAGCTCCTGCCAAGGTACGATATTGGCGTGGTGGGCGGCGGCGTCAATTAATATCACATCACCAGCGTTGACGTGTGCAGTGAGTCCAAAGGCGACTAAGTTGATTGATTCTGTGGTGCCGTGGGTAAAGATGATTTCTTCACGGCGTTCGGCCTTTAAAAATTGCTGCAGTTGATCGCGTACTTTTTCATAACTTAAGGTCGAGCGCGCCGATAACTGGTGCGCCGCGCGATGCACATTGGCATTGTCGTTAGCGTAAAACTGCGCCATAGCATCTAACACCATTTGCGGTTTCTGGCTGGTGGCTGCGGTGTCAAGATAACACAAGGGATAGCCATCAAGCATTTGATGTAACGCTGGGAATTGCGACCGGATCTGAGCATTTTGCTTTTCTGCCTCTGATGAGCAAAGTGTCACTGTGGTATCAGGCACAGCATTCGCCGAGGCATGGGATGTTTCAATGTCGGCCATTGTATTCGTTGCTGTGTGAGTCACAGTATTTGGCGTAGGTGATGCAGCTTGAGTCATGAATGAGGCTAAAGGCAAAGAAAAAGGCCAAGGGATCTTCTGTGATCTACCATGTTAATGCAAGTTTTAGCAGTTTGTTGAGGTGTAGGTATTGGAAGGCGGTATTGAGCGTCTAATTTCACCAACGTTTGTTCAAACTTCTGCCCTCTAGTATTTCGCGCGCCTTAAACAGGTTTTGACTTTCTAACGTATCATCGAGCTTAGCTATGATGCGATTTTTCTAATGTTTCAGTTTTTCTTTTAAATTCAGCTAATACTTTAGGCTCAATTCAACCACCCAAAGTGAAAACTGCGACTATTCTAAATGTGACGTCCTTTGATATCTGTGTTTGTTGGAGACCCGTTTTATGGTGCAGTTTTTAAAAGATTTACGGATTAAACATAAGATGATCGCCCTCGTTGGGGTGATGTTAGTGCTGATCCTGATTTTGTCTGGTTTTAGTCTGTTGAAGATGCAGCGAGTTTCTGAGGAAATCCAAGGCATTGCAAAGGAAAATATTCCATTAGTGAGATTATCAACCGACGTCACCATTAAGCAGCTCGAAAGCTCAGTGATTCTGGAGAAAGCATTTCGTGCCGCTGATGTTGACGCCGTATCCAGTCCACTCATTTTAGCGGCTTTTATTACGGATGTTATTCAGCACAATGAAGACATTAGCAAGGAGTTGCTCTCGACTCAAACCATGCTTGGAGAGGCATTAAAAAACGCTAACACTCCTCAAGTACGTGAGAAAACACAGCAGCTAAATCAAGATATTGACACGATCATTCAACATTTTACAGCTTATAAAGCCCTGCTTGGCACCGTTATTTCGGGAATTCAGCAAAAAGAAGACCATACAGCTTTGGCTAAGCGGGTTGAATCCTTAGAGGTGGCGCAAAATGTGTTTAATGCTGAGCTAAGTCAATTCGTTGAGCGCTGATGACTCAAGCTGCAGTTTCTGTAACAGAGGAAGAAGAACTCAGGGCGATTTATGGTTTAACGATTATTTCTATCGTGTCTTTAGTCATTGGCTTATTGATAGGCATAGCTTGCAGTCAATACATGGTCAAATCTATCAATCGGTTACGTAATTCTGCCGCTAAGATGGAACAGGGTAACTTTAACCAAGAGCTGCGCGTCGACTCTAAGGATGAACTGGGCGAACTTACCGTCAGTATGAATCAAATGGCGTGGACTTTAAGTAAAACCGTCGGCCAAGTGATTGCTCGAAGTGAAGAAATTGCCTCTATGGTGACTGAGCTTAATGCGGTTGCCGAAAATAATCGTGAGGCCATGTTAAGGCAGCAGGATAATACCGATCAAGTCGCCGCCTCTATGACCCAAATGGCGGCAACGATCACTGAAGTGGCGAGCAGTGCCGAAACCGCTTCGTACTCAGCGGGACAAGCCGAGCATAAGGTGAAAGAAAGTTGTGAGGTTGTCGATGCGAGCGAAAAGATCTCGAAGCAGTTAGTCGCCAGCGCCCAGTATTCGAATCAACTTATTCAACAGGTTCAAGCGAGTACCGGAAAAATCCTCAACTTTGTCTCTGTAGTCGATGCGATAGCGGGGCAGACGAACTTGTTGGCCTTGAATGCATCGATTGAAGCGGCGCGGGCGGGAGATCAAGGACGTGGGTTTGCTGTGGTCGCCGAAGAAGTGCGGGCGCTGGCAACTCGTAGCCAAACCGCCACGCAGGAGATCAGCGATCTTATCCAAACACTCGTGAAAGATGCTAAGTCCTCAGTCGAATCCTTCGCTAATAACGACAAGCAAATCAGTGAGTCGTCACTGCTCGTTAATCAAGCCAAGCAGCACCTATTTGAGATTTTAGATGCCTTAACTGAACTGACTCAGGCCAATGCTCAGGTCGCGACCGCAAGCGAGGAGCAAGCCGTCACCGCTGAGGATATTAGCGAGCGGATTAATGCGATTCGAGATTCAGGGGAGTTGGTACTTGGCAGCGCCAATGAAACTGCAAAAGCCAGTGAGTCATTGTCTCAGCAGGCCAACTCATTAAGGGAAACCATGCAGCAGTTCAAGGTACGTGCTGTTTAGTCATATGATATAAAAAGATAATTCTCTTAATCCTAATTCTCTTTCTTATATTGGAGAGTTAATGTGAGTTATCTTCACCGAATTCGATACCTATCCCATCTTCTTTGGCGTACAAGGCTTTGATCGCGGTAATTGGCACAATGACTTCTGTACTTATTTTATCAAAGGTTGCATAAAATTTGAGTGCATTTTTTTGATAGTGAGCTCTCCTTATCGCGGCAGTGTGTATGCTCAGTGTTATTTCATCTTTTACATGATCTATTTTCGATTCAGGTACCGAAACAGCATAATGATTTGTATCGATAATAATATAAGGCGTTTTGCTAGCTTTAATGATATCAGAATAAATTTGATAGAATTTTCTGGCATTATCAGTACTTTCTAACATATCTCTCATTCGGTATAAGTTAAGGCGTGTTGACCAGGGAAAGAATCGATTCCGTTTATAAAAAATAATTATGAACGGCAGTATTAACAAGGTGATTAAAATTAGTTCCATTAAATTTTATCCTACATTTTTCGCTTTTATGTTCACAGTGAGATATTCCTTTACTGTTTTTGTTCTTCAGCTCCCATGGCATCAAGTCATTGAACTTTAGGCGTTACTATGTGAAAAATAGTCATTTAATAGGTATGTTGAGTTAACTTAAGTGTTCCATTATCGACATTTAATGCCACTAGATGCTCATATACAAACTAACGTATGAGCTGATTTTTTCGCTGCTCATGTATGATAAGAAGATTCAGAAGGGAAGGAAAGTTTAGTTGGTGATAATCAACCTTGGTGAACTGGCTTTACTTTGGTATTTGAACATTAATTGCCAGTTTTTTAAACGGAGATTTATCATGGCAGGAAAAAATAAAGCATCTTTGAAAAGTCTGTTCAAGATTGAGACTCAAGAACAGTGTCTGTCTGCAATTAAAAATGGTTGGATAGTGACATTAATCTCACTCAGCATAACATTAGTTTTTAGTACTATTGGTTTCTTTACCCAAACTGAAAACGCGACGCTGAATTATTTCCTTGATCCATTTCTTATGATCGATGTCGTGCTAATGGCAGTGATGGCTTTTTTTATCTATAGAAAATCGAGAATAGCAGCCACTTTGATGTTGTTTTATTTTGTCTTATCTAAGATTCTTCAATGGAGCGATCTGGGTAATGTTCAAGGTCTTCCGTTAGCCATCGTTTTTATGTTCTTCTATTTTAATGCCATGCGCGCGACTTTTGTATGGCACTCAAAATATAAAATAGTTGATGAATCGTTATCCCTCGATACTGACATTTAACCAGATCATGCCTTGCAATCTAGTGGCTTATATTGCGTGGTGTATTCTATGGTATTGATTAATATTACTTATTTTTATGTTTCCATGGCGATGACGTTAAATGTAGCGTTATAACGACCTAACGGGTCTCAACGTTAACGGGTCTCAACGTTAACGGTTATTGCCAGATAAACGTATTTTGGACAGCTCATTGAAGTTGTTTATTGGCCGTGTCTGGCTGGTTACTTGTCGATAATCTGATTTGGTATAAATTGATGTAAACTTTTTCTAAATCAGCCTCGCGATAATAGCCGCTGTGATTTGCTGCTGATGTGAATATGCCTGTAGTAACTTGTCTTACTGTAGTGACCAATAGAAAAATAAAAGCGAAGTCTTGGACTTCGCTTTGGGCTTAACTTATTGTCTTTTACAGCTCCTGTTTTTAGAAGTTATAGGTGACACCTAACATAAAGTTGCGTCCCATCAGTGGGGCGTAATCTTTGAGTAACGAGGTGTGTGGCCGCGCGTCTTGGTCGAGTAGATTTGTGCCTTTGACATAGAACAGCATGTCACCCGCAGAAGTATATAAACGGTAGGTGACGGCGGCATTCACTAGCGCATAGCCTGCCGTTTCGGTTTCATTTTCGGCGGTATCCGTTTGTTTAGCATAGCCAATCGCGCCGACTTCAGCGTGCCATTGTTGTTGGTCAAAGTTTAAGGTCGAACCGATACGCATGGGCGAAATGAGTGGCAAGTTACCACCATCGACCAACTTGCCGCGGGTGTAATCGCTGAACATATCCAATGACCAAGTATCGTTGAACGGGATACTGGCTTGGGCCTCGAGGGAATAAAGCTCGGCATCGCCTTGGGTGTATTGGTAAACCGGTAAATCACCTTCAGCATCGCCGTTGACTATATCAGAGGCGATTAAGCCCGTATTTTTCTCGTAATAGAAATTATTGACTCGGTTGTAGGCCATGCTCAACGAGCCTGTCCACGCACCCTCTAATTTGCGCAGGGTTAAGTCGATATTATTGGCGACCTCTTTATCGTTATTGCCACTATTAGTGATGATTTGACCATTTTCAACGCTGAACTGCGAACCAAGCTCGAAACTTTGGGTGGCATCGTGGGGACCATAGCTGTAAAGCTCTTCGGCGGTGGCCGAACGTTGGGCGCGGGTGAGCGACAGTCCAAAGTTATAGGCGGGAGCGAAGTCCCACACCATGCCCGCCGATACGGTGAGATCATTATCGACTAGGTCTTCGGCTTGGTAGGTTTGTTCGCCATTTAGTGTGTCTAACGTCATGCTGTCTGGCGCTAAGCGGTAATGCTCTAAGCGGCCGCCAAGCTCGAAGCGAAAATCTCCGACCTTACGTTCTTGCACGATAAAGGCGGCTAAGGTATCGGTTTTGCTGTCTGGTGTCAGCGCTTCTTCGCCTTCAACGGCAAAATCACGGTGTACAGCATGCAGCCCCATAGTGCCTTGCCACTCACCCCAAGGACGATTGTTAAGGCTTAAGCGCGCTTCACTTTGCTTGTTAAAGAAAGTCGTGCCGGCAACCCCATCTTCTTCCTCAGCATGTTGATAATCGGTATAGCCCGCATCAAAACGCAGTTTACTGAAGCCAGCAAATGGATCTAACAAACCACTGTGCAGCTGCCATGCGGTTTTCTTTAAATCTATGGTGATATCGGGCGCATCGGCTTCGCCGCGGCCGGGAATACCGTAATTCGATTCAGTGCGCGCGCCGGATACGCTGACAAATCCCGTGTCACCGGTATAGCCAACACCTGCGGCATAGTCGTCGAGTTTTTGGTTACTGTTCGCCAGTTTTCCATGGGTTTCGGGCAGATTGGCAATGGCATTTCCCGGAATATCGACATCGTCGGTGATGCGGTGGGTGCCATCTACATGCCAATTGAACTGACCATTGCCGCCATCGATATTACCGTTAAAGGTACGGCCATTACTGGCTGTGTCGTAGCGAGTGCCAAATTGCCCCGACAGCTCATCGACTGGGCTCTCGTGGTAGCGCTTATCCACCACATTGATCACACCGCCAATGGCGCCGTTCCCGTAAAGCAATGTGCCGGGGCCGCGCAGGATCTCAATTTGCTGCGCCGAGGCGGCTTCTGCTGTTACCGCGTGATCGGCCGATACCGTTGATGCGTCACCAACAGACAGACCATTTTCAAGCACTTGTACTCGAGGACCACCCATGCCGCGAATGATGGGGCGACTCGCCCCAGCACCAAAGTGAGAGGCTTGTACGCCGGGCAGTTTTTCTAAGGTGTCACCTAGCGTCGGCTCGATATTGAGCTTGAGTTGGTCTTCGGTTAACACACTGATTGGCGTCGTGCTTTCGAGCGCAGAGCTGGCGAGCGGCGATGCGGTCACGACAATGTTCTCCATCGCCGTTTTGGTCAGTGAAATATCCTGCGTTACCGCGCCAGTGGTTATCTGCAAATCCCTGTCAACATGCTTAAAATCGGCATTGCTAATGTGGAGATGGATATGACTATTGTCGGCCACAGTTAATTGATACTGGCCCTGAGGATTTGTGGTTGTGCTCGTCCCACCGTCGATACTGACAAGGGCGCCAGCGATAGGTGCGCCTTGCAGATCGGTCACTTGACCTTGTAATTGAGCGGCCATAACCGGTGAACACACGCCAGCCACTGCTAGCGCTATTGAAGATAGTGCAAGTTTCATTGTGCCTTTCCTTTAGATAAGCAAAAAATAGATTTTTTAAATGATTGAATTTGCTTAAGACAGTAAGGGCGGTGCACGCACGTTGAAGTGGCGTAACCAAGGTAAACTCGGTTGTTGATAAGGTTTCTGCGGGATGCTTTCAGCTTGCTGCAATCCCATCGGCGGCATAAGCACAGACGATGGACCTGCATTTTGCTCATGACCAAAATCGCACAGGAAACAGTGGGCATGCTCATGTTCCAAACTGTGTTCAACAGAATGCGACAGCGCAACCGATTGGATGACAATCAGCCACACGCCGAGCAGTAGCCAAAGCCACTTTCTGTGAGTTGGGGAACTTGAGTGAGTCATTATTCTTCTATGGGTCAGAGTTATCTTAGCGTCGCACCAGTCGTCGAGCGCGAGATACAGTTGATCCTAATTTGTGACCCGACCCTACTTGAATTGTCAGTCTTGGGTCTAGTTAACCTTTGTTAATAAAGAATGTTTAATCGGTTTCGATGATGGGATAATTTAATCTATTAAATTGTTTTTATTATTGATTTTAATCATTTCAATTTATGTGGATTGACGAAGATGAAGGTTTTAAGACCTTAGTTACATCCTCAATCGATTCAGCGGATAAGCGTATTAGGCGCGAAGTTTCCCCCTCGCTTAAATTCACTTCCTTGCGCTTTGCTGACTGTTCTTGCTATCTGACGATATTTTCGTCGCAAAAATGTCACTGCTTGTGCAGTGGCGGATAAAAAGACTAGGGCGTGTTGACGTTTCGAGATTGAATTTTGTTCGCTCTGGCAAGCTCGTGATCGCGAAACGAGGAGTGAAGTGTATTATTCTACTCAAATGACGAGTGACAAAGAGCAAGAGCTTGCCAGACGAACCCTTCGGGCAGCGTTTGGCTGGCATTTCTGCCGCGTTATCGCCCGTTTATGTAGAATAACTACACCACACGGGCTTTGCCTTGCATAAAAGCCAGCCAAATCGCTGCAAAAACAACCCTGAAACGTCAACACACCCTAACAAACTGTTGTAATATGTAGCGCTAAATAACGACTAGAAATGTGGATTAAATGGGCATGCGTATTCTTTGTTTTTTTGTGTTAACGCTCAGCATGCTTTCCGGTACCGCTGCCGCGTCGGATATTGCCAGCAGTGTCAACGGAGGTTCAAATCGCCTTGCCGACGGCGGTGATTTTGAACTGGGTATGAGTGTTTACGGGGTCAACCAAATTGATGTTCGGCAAACCGATTCCGGCACTGCGCAGTTGTCGTTGTTGGTCAGTGGCATGTATCAGTACAAAGGCATGTTTGTTGAGATGATCCACCAATCTCAGGATGGGGTTAATCTTGGGGTTAATCTTTGGAGTTCAGAGGATTGGTCCTTTGATCTGTTACTGGCGAACTTACAAGGTTCATGGTCTCGTCCAGATGTGGACCCCAGCACACTCGATGAAGCTGGCCGCAATGCTTATCTACTATCGGAAGATTCGCTCTACATTGGCGCAGGTTTTCGTGCGACGCGTTACTGGGGCGATAACTACGTTTTTCAGTACAGATTAGTATCTGATTATTATGATGATCAGGGTATTCAGAGTTCCGCCAGATTGGGTAAGTCTTGGCAGGTACGTAATTGGAATTTTCACGTATTGGGGAGCGTAGGCTACTCATCAGCCACCTTGAATCGCTATCTTTTTGGTGTCAGTAAAGAAGAAGCGACCGAACGCTTTCCGGAATATCACCCGAACAGTTCTTTTAGCTATGGCATGGAGCTCGGTGTTGCCTATCCGCTGAGCGAGAGTTTTGTATTTAGGGCCATGTATCGCTTCAATGTGTTATCCCAAGAAGTGACCGACAGCCCTTTCAATCAAGCTGGCTATGCATCGTACTTTAATGCCTCTATCAGCTATGTGTTTTAGGGGCGTGGGCATGAAGCGATTTTATTTATGGCTAGTGTTACTGAACGCGCCTTTTTTTGCTTGGGGTCAGGACGATTCGGTGATTTTTACTGCGACGCCTGAGCGCTGCATTGCGCTCCATAAGGGGCAAACCTGCTATCAAGATGTGTTGTTTCGATGGCAAACACCGACGAGTGGCGAGTATTGCCTCATACTGACTGACCGCCAGCACCAGCTAATCTGCTGGAGCGGCAAAGCCATGCAAGAATATCAATATAGTTTTGAAGGCGATAAAACGGCGACCTTTAGTTTGATCCGTAATGATGATGTGCAACCACTGGCGCAGGTCAAAGTGGTGGTGACTTGGGTTTATAAGGCCCCTAAACAGAGTCAGTCAGGTTGGAGGTTATTCTAATATGTCAGTTGAAAAGCACATCTTAGTGGTCGAAGACGATATCTCGCTGGCAGAGTGGATCAGTGATTATTTACTGGACCACGGTTACGAAGTCACGGTTGCCAGCCAAGGCGATTTTGCCTTAGAGATGATAGCCGAAGAGATACCTGACTTAGTGTTACTCGACGTGATGTTACCCGTTAAGAATGGTTTCGATGTCTGTAAGGAAGCGAGAGCATTTTATGCTGGGCCGATTCTCTTTATGACGGCTTGTGTTGAGGATGGGGATGAGATCCGCGGATTAGATGTCGGGGCAGATGATTACCTGACTAAGCCGATCCGGCCACAGGTGTTGTTAGCGCGGATAAAAGCCCTGTTACGCCGTGTGGGTGATGAGGAACAAAAACAGCAATTAGTATTTGATTCTCTGGTACTCAATGCGACGGCAAAATCGGTCACTATTGATAAACAGCCGCTGGATTTGAATGCTAATGAGTTCGATGTGTTGTGGCTGCTGGCATTGAAGGCGGGCACGATAGTGAGTCGTAATGAACTGGTGGCTCAACTGCGAGGCATTGAATACGACGGCCTAGATCGCTCGGTTGATATTCGCATATCGCGTTTACGCAAAAAATTGCAGGAAGCGTTAAGCCAGCCCTATAAAGTGAAAACCATCCGTGGCAAAGGATACCTTTTTTGCCGCGACGAGGGTGAGCAAGCTTTATGAAGAAGTTGATGACTTCTCTGGTGTTGGTGGTGCTGGTGGCCATTGCGAGCCTAGGCTGGTCGATAAGCGAGTTTGCAACGCTACTGGACTCTGAAAAAGAAACGCCCAGTCCTGCAACTCACCTCGCCGCATTAAAACTGCTGGGCGGCACACTGGCGCAAACGCTCGATAACGATAGCGTTAACAATCAAGGTTTTATCGCAAACTGGAACCAGCTAAATTCAGAGCAACTCTCTTTAGCGAGTGAAGCCGATTTCGTTTTACCCTCAGCCCTAAAGACAGAGTTTTATTCAGGGGAATCATTACTGCTGGAGTCCGATGACGGCATCTCTTTGCACTATTTATTGCCTAAAACGGGTCAGGTGCTGAATATCAATACCCAGATAGTGACGCCAGCTGATGTGAGTTTTAACGCGAATAAGCTGTATACCATG
Organism: Shewanella vaxholmensis; assembly: GCF_031932135.1. Taxonomy (NCBI): domain Bacteria; kingdom Pseudomonadati; phylum Pseudomonadota; class Gammaproteobacteria; order Alteromonadales; family Shewanellaceae; genus Shewanella; species Shewanella vaxholmensis. The sequence continues at coordinate 325,108 of NZ_JAUOEV010000002.1, read as the reverse complement.
CTTTTTTATGGCGGTGTGGTGGTGATTTTGTTGGTGTGGGTGTCTCCTTTAATCCGCCAACTGGTTAATCTAAGTAAGGTGACTCAAGCATTTGGTATGGGAGAATTACAGCAGCGAATTGTGGTCAGCAAAGCGTCCTACATAGGCACAATAGAAAGTGAATTCAATCGTATGGCAGATCGCATCCAGCAATTGATCGATGACAATAAATTGCTTAGTCGGGCAGTTTCCCATGATTTAAAAACTCCGATTGCGCGGCTGCGATTTGGTATTGCGGCGTTAGAAGAAACCCAAAGCGAACAACTTAGGGTGAAGTATTTTCAGCGATTGAACCGCGATCTGGACACTATGGAAGACTTGGTCATGACACTGCTCAGCTATGCCCGCCTCGATGAGGCGAATATCCAACCTGATTGGCAACCTATTGAGCTTAATACTTGGTTGCTGGAAAAGTATCAAGGCCAAGTGTACCCCGATTTTTCAGTTGAACTGGTTCCCTATCCCACAGCGCTCAATATCAAGACAGACCCTAAGTACTTATCAATGCAGGTGAATAATTTGCTTAATAATGCGCTGCGTTTTGGTAAGGCAAAGATTCGGCTGACGTTGGCAGTCGAGGAGGGCGCGACCTGGTTACACGTTGACGATGACGGTCCAGGCATAGACGAACTGGAGTCTGCGCAGGTGATTAAGCCTTTTGTACGAGGTCAGCACAGTCGTGGAAATTCCGGTCATGGCATGGGATTGGCGATTGTCGACAGAATTGGCTGTTGGATGAATTCCCCATTACGTATTGGACGCTCTCCTGAGCTCGGTGGCGCTCGCATGTCACTAAAATTCAAGGCTGAAATTAAACGCTGAGTTTAACGCTGAAGTTTCGGACTGGAGATTTAGACCGGAATTTAAGGCTGAATTTTAAAGCGGAGTTTATAGCAAGAGTTTAAGACTGGATTTTAACGCTGGGGGCAGAGTTGTTTTCATCGGCTGCGTAACGCTGAATAACCATCAGGCAAAGCGAGCAATGTCATGATGTAGCGATAAAACAGCACCAGCCTAGGAGCTAGGCTGGTGCTCGTTTGATTCGCAATTAACCTTTCACATCGACATTGTTAAGTATGTAATCCGTGTCGTAGATACGTGAGTTCGTATTTTCTGGTTTGCTGTGTAAACCTGTGACTTCGACCATGACAGAAGTTTCTTGATTCATCGTCGAACTCCCCCACAAAATGTCGTTACTGCTGTTCTTTCCTACCCCCAATTGGCCCACTGCATCACGATCGGTTTGTTCGCGAGTGAAAGTGAAGTAGCTATAACCAGCCTGTTTGCATAACTCAGCCGATTTACGCATGACGTACTTTCGGGCCAATGCGCGGTCAGTGTTGGTATTGCCAACAAAGCTTATCTGCCAGCTATCGGGTGCAATCTGTGCGGTTTCAAAGCCTTTACCGAAAGACCAAAATTGCTTTTCGGTATCGTATGAAGTGGCGCAAGCTGAAAGCATCAGAGCTAATCCAGCACATAAAAACGTTTTTTTGATCGGTGTCATGGTCTTGTCTCGTCAGGTTAGTTAGAAGCTATAGCTCACGCCAAGGGTAGTAACCCACTGGTTGCTACTGTCGATTAGCGGAGAGTCAGCCATGTTGGCAGCTATGTGCGAGTAACCAGTGGCTTGAGTAATGTCTAAATGCTTAGTGACTGGAATAACCAAAGCGTAACCTAGCTTATATGCGAAGGTGCCGTCGGCTTGATAAGCAGGGCGCTGCGCCGTGGCTTCAGATGACGTCACACCTGTGTAGTAGTTTGCGAAGTCTTTACTGAAATAGTGCACACCCGCATAAGGCACCAGATCCCCAAAGCCCAGATTTATTGGATGGTAGTAGGTTATATCAGCTTGAAAACCATCATAAACATTTGTTACATCGTGTTGGAATTTGGTTGATAACGTGCCTGTGCCTAAATGAATGTCGGCGTTTAAACCCAGATCGCCACTGAATTTGCGATCCTTCATGCCCGTTAAAATATCGGCGTCATTGGCATCAAAGCCGGGATTGGCAACCACAAAAATGCTGAAGTTAACGGCACTGTCGTTGGTGCCTAAAAAGCGGTAGTTGATACCGGACAGATCGGCGTTGAAGTCCTCACCGTGGTAGCCGCCATTGAGATAGATACCTGTTTGGTGATCTTGACCCTTATAAAACTGACTGCCAGTAGCAACACCTGCGCCAGCAAAGAACTGATCTTGATGACTATAGATATTACCGTTACGAATGTAGGTATTGCTTTCAGCAAGCGCGTGGCTCGACATCAAAACACTTGTGATAACAAAGCAAAGTTTTTTCATTTTTTGATCCTTAAGACATCTGTCTAGTGACTGTGGCGCCACTATATTTCAGTTCTTAACAGGACTCTGTATCCGAATGTAACCTAGGCCATGTATTGCAGCCTTCTCGCATAGCCTGGCGCTGGTGAGCTCGTGGAGCTGAAGACGATGACCTTTTGCTAAGCCGGAGGGATAAGATAAAGAAGACTAGGTAATAGGTAGCTTTTGATTGAATGGAGGAGAGAGCGCATTGATGAGGTGATATAAAGGTAAAAAGTTATGCCTCTAAAGCTATTTGAAATCAATAGCATCAGGGGGATTTGACCCGATGCTATTGGTCAGTCATTCAAACAACTCGCCGACTAAGCCTAGGGGCTAAGGACAAGGTAATCTAAATTGATCGGACAGTTGGTTTAATCGCACTAATAGCTCTGGTGATAAGGTGACTTTTAAACTGTCGATGTTTTCTTTCAGTTGATATAAGTCGGTGGCGCCTATGATATTGGAGCCGACAAACTTACGTGAGTTAACAAAAGCTAACGCCATTTGTGCGGGCGAGAGTTTGAACTCGCGGGCCAAATCGACATAGGCTTTTGTAGCCTCCAGAGCCATTTGCGAACCTGTGTAACGGGCGAAACGCTTAAACAAGGTCAGGCGCGCACCTTCGGGCCATTGGTCGTTGCAATATTTTCCGGTTAGGGCACCAAAGGCTAGGGGCGAGTATGCGAGCAACGGCAACTCTTCACGGTGGCTGATTTCGCTCATGCCGACTTCGAAGCTGCGATTGAGCAAGTTATAGGGATTTTGCACACTCACAATACGCGGCAAGCCGTGTTTTTCGGCGAGTTGCAGGTACTTCATTAAACCCCAAGGCGTTTCGTTCGACACTCCTATATAGCGCACTTTGCCTTGGCGGATCACTTCGGCAAGGGCTTCTAGGGTTTCGAGGATTGGGGTTTGAGTTTCTTGATCTTGCGCTTCGTAAAACAGTTCACCAAAGAAGTTGGTATTACGGTCGGGCCAATGAACTTGGTAGAGATCGATAGTATCGATTTGCAGGCGCTCGAGTGACGCATCGACCGCTTGATGGATATTGTTCCAGTCCAGCGCCATATTCTTGCGAATATAATCACTCTTACCACCCGGTGCGGCAATTTTAGTGGCAATCACTAGGTCGTCACGGTTGCCGCGAGCCTTAATATATTGCCCAAGAATACGCTCTGTTTCCCCTTGTGTTTCCGGCTTAGGTGGTACGGGATACATTTCCGCCGTATCGATAAAGTTGATGCCATTGCCTATGGCGTAGTCCAGCTGTGCAAACGCTTCGGCTTGGGTATTTTGTTCGCCCCAAGTCATAGTGCCCAAACAAATTTTACTGACCTCAAGATTAGAATGCGGTATGCGTCTGTATTCCATCTATTTCTCCTACGGAAACTCTCTTAGTTTGAGGCTACCAAGCTTTTGCTGTAAAGCAAAGGTTAAACCATAGGTTGAAATGTTAGTGCGCTAAAAATAGCCAGCAAGTTTAGCCATCCTGCCCCATTTTGAGGCATGCCATTGGTTGAAGTTTGTTCGCTGAGTTGCTCTTTTAACGGTTTTAGCGCTTTACTGCACTGAAATGGAGATTTTTGCTTATTTTTGTAAACCTTAGGTACTACTAAATCAGTAATGACGTATTTATGAATAAATTGTTATAAAACTACATTTGCAGATTACAGTAAGTAAGGATGTGAATCTGTGTCACAAAATTGCGTAAATTTACGTATCTAACTTACGAATTTGCAGCGGAATGTGACGCCAATATCGGAATCCGCGTTAACAAATCTCTACCCTAAATTTATCTAAAAATTTTTCATGGTTGATATTTGTGATGGCAGATTTTTCAAACCAAATTGTAACGATCAAAAAAGGCCTCGACTTGCCGATTATTGGTGAGCCGCGACAGGTCATTGAACTCGGTGCTAAGCCATCCCAAGTGGCTGTTCTGGGAGAAGAGTTCGTTGGGCTTAAGCCGACGATGTTGGTCGAAGAGGGTGATTTTGTTCAAAAGGGCCAAGCCCTATTTGAAGACAAAAAAACGCCTGGTGTGTTGTTCACTGCACCTGCTAGTGGCCAAGTCGTAGCAATTAACCGCGGCGAGCGTCGAATTCTACAATCAGTCGTCATTCGTTGTGATGACGGTGAAAACCGCGATGGGCAGATTTCCTTCGATATCCATCAAGACATCGCCGCTTTAGCAAGGTCAACCGTTCAGGCGCAATTAGTGAAAAGCGGTCTATGGACTGCACTGCGTACTAGGCCTTTCTCGCGCGTGCCTGCGCTCGATAGCACGCCAGCAGGTATTTTCGTTACCGCTATCGATACTAATCCACTGGCCGCTGATCCCCGTTTGATTATCGCCGAGCAAACCGAGGCTTTTAAAGCTGGCTTGCTGGTGTTGAGCCGTTTAACCGAAGGCAAGGTTTACCTGTGCCAGGATAAGGGCGAAGCGATTGTTAAAGAAGCATTACCACAACTTGAGGTGCGCCGCTTTGATGGTGTTCATCCTGCGGGTTTAGTGGGCACTCATATTCACTTTACCTTGCCAGTGAGTTTAGAGCGTCAGGTATGGCATATCGGTTATCAAGATGTGATTGCCTACGGCAAGTTATTCCAAACCGGTGAGTTGTATACCGACCGCATCGTCGCCTTAGGTGGCCCGAGCGTGCTGAACCCGCGTTTACTGCGCACTCAATTGGGCGCTGAGCTAAGTGCCTTAGTGAGTGATGAAATCAAACCTGGCCATAACCGCGTGGTATCGGGATCTGTGTTATCTGGCCATACCGCGGCGGGCGTACATGACTTTTTAGGCCGATTCCACAACCAAGTGTCAGTGTTGAGCGAAGATTCGCAGCACCATGTTCTCCCTTGGGTGCGCGGAGGTTCTGACAAATTCTCCATCACTCGTGCTGTAACATCACGTCTGTTTGGTGCGACTAAATTGTTCGAGTTTACGACTCATCAGGGCGGTTCAGCTCGCGCCATGATGGCTTTTGGTCAGTTAGATCGCGTGATGCCACTGGATATTTTACCCACCTTGCTTGTTCGAGACTTAGTGGTGCGTGATACCGACGAGGCGCAGGCCTTAGGTGCATTGGAGTTAGATGAAGAAGATCTGGCGCTGTGTACCTTCGTATGTCCCGGCAAATATGACTTTGGTAAAGAATTACGTGCCTGTCTAGATGTTATTGAGAGGGAAGGTTAATGACCAAACAAGTGAAAAAACCTGATTTACAGGACGCCTCTGATTTACAACAAGAGTACTACGCAACGGGTAAGTCGATGAAGGGCTTTTTGCGCTCACTCGTCATTGCCAATGGTCGTAGCACTAAGGGCCAAGTGCATGTGCGTGACGCGATTGACGTGAAACGTACCATGACGCTAGTCGGTTTGTGTTTACTGCCCGCCATTTTATTCGGTCTATATAACATTGGCCTACAGGCACAGCTTGCGCTCGCGGGCGGATTATCGACGCCAGATATTTGGAAGTTAGAAATCTTTAATACCCTGTTTGGCAGCCTTAGCCAAGACACTGGGATATTAGGTTTATTCCTCTATGGTCTTAGTTTTTATCTGCCGATTTACCTGACAGCACTGCTCACCAGTTTGTTTTGGGAAGTGGTGTTTGCGCGGGTTCGTGGTCAAGAGTTGCACGAAGGCTTCTTCGTGACGGCCCTGCTGTTTACCTTAATCTTGCCAGTATCAACACCGTTGTGGCTGGTGGCCATGGGGATTTCCTTTGGTGTGGTCGTGGCTAAAGAGCTGTTTGGCGGCATGGGATATAACTTCCTTAACCCTGCGCTGGCAGGCTTGGCTTTTATCTACTTCGCCTATCCATCTGAAGTTTCAACCATTAAACAGCTCGTTGCCGTTGATGGTTTCTCTGGTGCAACAGCGCTGGCACAAACTGCAGCGGGCAAGTTGAGTTTTGCCGATTACTCTTGGTTTAGCGCCTTTAGCGATCCTAACTGGTGGAACAACTTTTTTGGCTTTACCGTGGGCGCGATTGGCGAAACCAGCACCTTAGCGATTTTGATCGGCGGTTCATTATTGCTGATCAGCCGCTTAGCGGATTGGCGCATTGTGCTCGGTGTGTTGCTGGGCATGATAGCGACAGCAACGCTGTGTAATTACATCGGTTCTAGCAGCAATCAAATGATGGCAATGCCGTGGACTTGGCATCTTGTCACTGGCGGTTTTGCGCTAGCAATGATGTTTATGGCCACCGATCCTGTGACCACTTCGTACACTCGTCAAGGCAAGTTTGCCTACGGTGCTTTGATTGGTTTTATGACAGTGCTTATCCGTGTCGCTAACCCCAAAATGCCTGAGGGCGTGATGTTAGCCATTCTGTTCGCCAACCTTTGGGCGCCGCTGTTCGATTATCTGGTGGCCCGCGCCAACATCAAACGGAGATTAAAACGTCATGGTATTTAAGAAAGATACTGTGGTGGGGACCATGATCTTCACCATCACGCTCTGCCTCCTGTGCTCTTTTATGATCACAGGCACAGCAGGCATATTGAAAGAACGTAAAGTCGCCAAAAAACGTGACGAAGTGCAGCGCTATGTGTTGATGGCCGCCGATGTGAACTTAGGTCAGGGCAATGAATTTAGAGAGATTTTTGCTAAATCTGTTAAGCCGTTATTGATCAACCTAGACACAGGTAAGGTGGACTCAGACGCTAACGTCCTCGATTTCGATGAGCGTATGGCGGCAATTAATCCTGAGACTTCAAGTGCACCGAAAAAAGATATCGCCAAGATTAAAACCCGTGCGAACGATGCCCGCGTGTTTAAAGTGCTCGATGCCAACGGCAAGTTAGACAGCGTGGTTGTGCCTTTCTATGGCAAAGGTCTGTGGTCGATGATCTACGGTTATGTGGCGGTTGAACCCGATTTCAACACCATTAAAGGGCTAGTCGTGTACGAACACGGTGAAACCCCTGGTATCGGCGACTTTGTGACCGATCCCCATTGGTTATCGCTGTGGAAGGGTAAGCAATTATTTGATGAAAAAGGCAAATTTGCGATACGTCTTGTAAAGGGTGGCGTTAAAGAAGGCGATCTTCACGGTGTGGATGCGGTGAGTGGCGCGACCATGACGGGCCGCGGCGTGCAGCGCGCAATGGAGTTTTGGTTTGGCGTTGAAGGTTTTCAAACCTTCTTCAACCAGCTGAAAGCGTCGGCAGCGCAGGGTGAATTGCAAGGTGAGTTGGGAGAGGCAAAATGAGCAACACTTTATCCATGCGTGACATGTTAACGGGGCCAGTGTTTGCCAATAACCCCGTCGCAATGCAAGTGCTGGGCGTATGTTCGGCACTGGCGGTCAGTAACTCAATGCAAACCGCTGTGGTGATGACACTGGCAGTGACCTTTGTGTTGGTGTTTTCTAACCTGATTATCTCTGCCATCCGTAACTTTATCCCGACCAGTGTGCGCATTATCGCGCAGATGACGGTTATCGCCTCCTTGGTGATTATCGTCGACATGGTTCTGCAGGATGTAGCCTATGAGTTATCTAAGCAACTTTCTGTATTCGTTGGGTTAATTATCACTAACTGTATCATCATGGGCCGTGCAGAAGCTTTCGCCATGAAGTATCCACCGCATTTAGCGGTCGTCGATGCGCTCGGTAATGCGACAGGTTATGGCTTGATTTTGATCAGTGTCGCCTTTGTACGCGAGCTGTTAGGGACGGGTAATTTATTCGGTCACCCTGTGTTCACCACCATCGAAAATGGCGGCTGGTACTTGCCAAATGAGATGTTCAAGTTACCACCGAGCGCCTTCTTCCTGATTGGTGTGTTGATCTGGACTATCAATGTGATCCAGCGGAAACGGGGTTAAGGAGCAGATATGGAACACTATATAAATCTATTTTTGCAGGCCACTTTTATCGACAACATGGCGCTGTCGTTCTTCTTGGGCATGTGTACTTTCTTGGCCGTGTCTAAAAAGGTGTCAACTGCCTTTGGTCTAGGTGTTGCTGTGATTGTGGTGATGACCTTAGCCGTGCCGTTAAACCAGCTGATTTACGTCAAAGTGCTCGCACCTGGCGCACTGTCTTGGGCGGGATTACCCGGTATCGATTTAAGTTACCTGCAACTGATCACTTTCATTGGTGTGATTGCGGCGTTAGTGCAAATCCTTGAAATGTTTTTGGATAAGTACATTCCTAGCCTGTATGACTCCCTTGGGATCTTTTTACCTTTGCTCACAGTGAACTGCGCGATTTTTGCCGGGGTGATCTTTATGGCGAACCGTGATTACAACTTCGGTGAGTCAGTGGTGTTTGCTATGGGCTCGGGTTTTGGCTGGGCGGTGGCAATTGTGCTGCTGGCGGGGCTGCGTGAAAGAATGAAATTCAACGCGATTCCCGAAGGCTTACAAGGTATTGGTATCACCTTTATCACAACAGGCTTGATGGCGCTGGGCTTTATGTCTTTCTCAGGGATCTCGCTGTAACGAGTGATTGAGAAAGTGAAACCAGATTCTTTTTAGAAAAGAGCTAGAAAAGGGTAATACGATGGAAATGGCAATTGGCATAGGCATGTTCACGCTAGTGGTCTGTCTATTGGTGATAGTGATTCTAATCGCCAAAAAGAAATTAGTGGCTACGGGTGAAGTGACGATCAGCATCAACGAAGATGCCGAAAAAAGCATTCAAGTTGCGGCGGGTGACAAGTTGCTCGGCGCTTTGGCGAGTCAGAGTATTTTTATTCCGTCAGCCTGTGGTGGCGGCGGAACCTGCGGTCAGTGCCGAGTGAAAATCAAATCGGGCGGCGGTGACATTCTGCCGACTGAAATGGGCCATATCACCAAGAAAGAGGCTAAAGAAGGGTGTCGTCTCGCCTGCCAAGTCTCAGTGAAAACCGATATGGAGCTTGAGCTCGACGAAGAAATCTTTGGGGTGAAAAAGTGGCAATGCAAAGTGATCTCTAATGATAACAAGGCGACTTTTATCAAGGAGTTATTGCTTGAGTTACCCGAAGGTGAAGATGTTCGCTTTAAAGCGGGGGGGTATATTCAAATCGAAGCGCCAGCCCATGTGGTGAAATACGCCGACTTTGATATTCCTGAAAAATACCGTGGTGATTGGGATAAATACGGCCTGTTTGACATTGTCTCTACCGTCAACGAAGAAGTGTTGCGCGCTTACTCTATGGCCAACTATCCCGATGAAAAGGGCCGCATTATGCTGAACGTGCGGATTGCGACGCCGCCATCGGCCAATGTGCCAGCGGGTAAGATGTCATCTTACATCTTCAACCTGAAAGCGGGCGATACAGTGACCATTTCAGGGCCATTCGGTGAGTTCTTTGTGAAGGAAACCGATGCGGAAATGGTGTTTATCGGTGGCGGTGCGGGCATGGCACCTATGCGTTCACACATTTTCGATCAGCTTAAGAGTAAGAAAACCACACGTAAAATGAGCTTCTGGTACGGCGCCCGTTCAACCCGTGAAGTGTTTTACCAAGCGGATTTCGATGCCCTAGCGGCCGAAAATGACAACTTCGTTTGGCATGTGGCGTTATCTGAGCCATTGCCTGAGGATAATTGGACTGGCTACACTGGCTTTATTCATAATGTGATTTATGAGAATTATCTTAAAAATCATAAGGCACCAGAAGACTGCGAGTACTACATGTGTGGTCCTCCAATCATGAACTCTTCAGTGATAAAGATGCTTGAAAGTCTAGGTGTTGAGCCAGAAAATATCCTACTCGATGACTTTGGTGATTAGGTTGTAAGTGAGTAATAAAAAAATCGCGTTAGGCAGAGTGACTACTGCTGAGCCTAACGCGATTTTTGTTTATAGGGCTTTTTATCATTTCGCAGTTTTTAGCTTTCGCATTTTGATGCTATTTAGCTCCTCACCTAGCTAAAGGATTTACCACCATGGCGAGTTAAATAGCTCACCATGCGCTCACTCTCAGCGGTATAGCATCCCATGCGAAACTCACCCTGCCAGTAAGCAATATCGAGCGGATGATACCCCTGCGAGTTTGGATGATTTACATCGGCCCCCGCATCCACCAATAATTTGAGCAGTTCAAAAGACTGCAACTCACAGGCATGCAAGAGTGCCGTCATCCCGCCATCGTCCACGCCTTCAAGATTAGCGCCATTGGCAATAATGCGCTTAACAGCAAGCGTATCTTTGGCTTTAACCGCATCGATGAGTTCAGTGCTCATTTGATCGCTATTTAACCTCATCCAAAGGATTTAATTTAAGTGGATTTAGTCTAGGTTTCTTTAACTTGTGGGCGAAACTCCGTAAGCTGAGTAGCATATACCTAAATGCTTATGTCTACAGGTATAACTTATCATGGATGTAATAGTTGTAGGATAGGAGGCTTGTTTGAAAAAGTTAGCAGTAGTATCACTTATCTGTTTCTCCCTCTGCGCATGCTCTTCACTCAATGAAGTTAAATTGGATTCTCAATCGGTATCCAGCTACATAGGTGAAAAGGTCAAAGTCACCACAATATCTGGCGAACAAATGGAATTTCAAGTCGAAAGTGCAACGGAACAGCAGATCGAGGGAGAAGGGCAACTAGTCAAAATTGAAGATATACAGACGTTGGAAGTTGAGGAGTTTAGCCCACTAAAATCGATATCACTTTCTGCAGGCTTATATATGTTAGGTGCGATAATTATTACTATTGTCGTTTTATAGCCATTTTGAATGTGTATTCGCTGCAACTTGAGATATTCAGTCTACAAACTGGGGCAGACTGCCACATGGTTTATACTGCTCGGATTAGCTTCGTCGCCCTAGGTATCACTTTGTTGTGTCTTTTTTATATGGAATATTTCTTTTATAATTCAATTGTAAAGATTAAATTGTATTATCCATAAAAAGCGCTTGTGATAAGCTTGCTTTTTTCTAGCAAGGAGCATTATTTGTTAATTACGTTAAGGATAACCCATGCGTTTGAGTGTTATCAGTACCCTGTTGACTGGTTTTTTATTATTCCCAAGTGCCAATAGTTTTGGTCTGTTATTAGAAACAGGTGCTGAACAAGAGCAAATCGGGCAAGGCAGTAATTCGATTGCCGTTGAAAGCCAAACCGCATCCTCTGTCTCAAAGTCGGCAGAGATTAAGACCTTAATCCAAACCGCAATAAAGGATTCGCCGCAGCCATTGAGTGGCAGTGTTATCCTGCTTGAGCAGGGCAAGCCGCAGCTTGAACTGCAAAAGGGCGAAGGTATCAATCAAGACTCGCGCTTTGTGATGGCATCGCTCTCTAAACAAATTACCGCAACGCTAGTGTTGCAGGCACTTGATACGGGGAAACTCGATTTAAATCAAACGCTAAATCATTACCTTTTTGGCGATCTTGACGTGGAAGCTAGGGGGCTAAAAGCCACTGAAGCGGCCACAAATACGAGTGTTTTGAACCCCAGTCGTTATGACACGCGGATTACGCTGCATCAACTGCTGACTCATACATCGGGTGTCGATAAACTGGGTAAGGCCAATCGCTTTGAGCCCGGAAGCCAATTTGAATACTCTAATTTGGGTTATTCACTGCTTGGGCAAGTGCTTGAGAAGATAAATCAACAATCCTTTGCCAAACAAGTAGCGCAGTTTGCAACGCGATACCAGCTTAATGGCCTGAGTGCTGAGCTTGGCAGTATTGAGGCGATTCACGCCAAAGTGCCTTCACTCGCCGTAGGTTTACAGGAAAGTGAGGTAATTGCCCCTGCTGACTTAGTGATTGATGAAACTTTATTGCCCGCAGGGGGATTGATTACCTCAGCGCCCACCTATGCCGCCTTTCAGCATCTATTACATTCTGGCAAGTTGCTGAGTACAGAGAGTTATCAACGTATGACTACGGCGTATACCGGGATCCAATTTTTATGGCCGAATATGCGCTATGGCTATGGGGTGAGGATCAATAAGGACGATGGCCTAGTCGAATACAGTCATACGGGTTATGTTTCTGGCTATATGTCGATGACGCTGCATTATCCTGAATTTAATTTGGATCTGGTGATGCTGGAAAACCTATCGCTAAACCTTAACGATCGTAACCGAGTATTTGAACTGCATAATCAGATTCGCCAAGTCATCCGTAGCCAGTTACTGCGTGCTAAAGCCTCTGATGTTTAAGCCTCTGATATTTAAACCTTAGCTTTCGCCATTATGCTGGCTGATAGGCCGCTAAGTCTGCCTATATCCGTATCCAAAGCGTCACTTTTTGTTAGCGTTAACCTCGAAAGAGTAAAGCCCCAAAATTGGGGCTTTACTCTTGGTTCTCGTTGGCAGTTAAGGTGCTAACCGCTACCCAAAGTAGGTGCTAATCGTTACCAGAAGCGCTTTCTCAGTGCGGTTTCAATTTCGATATCAACCTTAAAGTACTGCAAAATCGTCCAGACTGAATCGACTAAAGCTTCGGTTAGGGCGGGATAATCATCCTCGATTAACTTGTTTATCTCATCGACCGTATCATCGATATATTCCTGCACGCTTTCTTCAAACTCCGCTTGGGTGGCCTGATTGCGGAAAAAGCTAAAATCATTCAGTTTTTCAATCAGCAGATCGAGCTGTTCTTCTATGCCTTTAAATTGGGCGACAGTGATATCGGGATCCTTTGCGATAAGTTTAAAGAAGCTCTGCACTTTGGTTTTGAGATCGAACAGCGTTGGGATTTGGTTTTTATCTGAAGCCGCATTACTTACCTCTAATTTGGCCTTTTTAGACGCTATATCTGGTTGGCCAGTAGGAGCGTTATCATCCGCAGTCTCGGTTGTCTGCATATTTGAGATAGGTTTAGTTTCAGTCTGCGCCTGAACTTGAGTCTGCTGTTGCATTGTTTCGCCATTAATATGTTGTAGCAGGCGACGGCTGAAATAGCTTTCTGGCTCCGCGACTTCGAGTGCTCGCTCAAGCTGAGTTTCACTGTAGGAGGCTATTTGCAGCAGCGCTTCGAAAATCTCCTTATATTCCTGCTCTATAGCTGCGACCAGCGGGCTATTGCCGCGGCAGTTCTCAGTTGTTAAGTCGGCGCCATATTGTTGCAATAGCCTTAAGATCCGCACCGCTGTTGATTCAAAGCGAGGAAACTCGATTGAACTGCCACCTATCACAGCGCAAAGGGCGGGAGTGGTGTCTTCGGCATTGATGGCATTGGGATTGGCGCCATGTTCGAGTAGCGCCTCTACGCAGGACTGTGCGCCGTAGTAACTGGCGCACATGAGTGGCGTAAATTGCTCATCTACTGAGAATTCTTCAATTTTAGCTCCGTGGCGCAGTAAGAGTTCCACGGTATTGCGCCGCATTGGGCCAGAGATTTGATCCCACCAGTAGGTCGAAATCGCCTTGTGTAGAATGGGCGAGTTATCGTGGCCGCAATGGGTAAAAATATCCCCGCCTTGGTTAATAAGCCATTCAAGTAGTTGGGTTCGACAGGAGATAGCCGCCGCAGACACATAGTTAGTGTTGTAGATATTGGTGAGGCTTAAATCCAGCCCTTTGGTGAGCAGATATTCCATCACTTGGATAAGTGTTGCTTGATCTTCTTTACCTGAACCACGCTGGCAGAGAGTGAGTAAGGTCGGTTCATCCACCGCACCAAATTTTTTATTGATATCCATGCCATATTGCAGGAACAGATCGAGGAACTCGGGCAGAAAGGTTTTGTTTTCGACCATGGGATAAATCAGTAGTCGTAAGTTCGACCAGACTAACATCTCATAGGCTTTACCCGTATTCACAAATTCGGCATTAGGATTAGCGCCATATTTGAGCAAGAGTTCAAGGGCTTGATAGATGTAACTCCGTTTGTTCACATCGGTAAATTTAGCAAGATCAAGATATTGGTTGAGCAAGGGGGAATGGTCGGCCTCGGGCGGAGTCATCCTATAGATGCGATTGATATCGACGGTGGCCTTAAGTAGCTTTTCGATAATCCCAAGGTCAAATTCTGAGGTCAATGCCGCATAGACTAAACTTTTGGCGTGGGAGTCTGCCTTGAGCTGCGGATAATGGTCTAGCAGATATTCAGTATATTCTTGTGATTTGGCATAAACACAAAGCTCGAGTAAATTGGCATCGTCCCAGAAGCTGCTGTCGTTGGCCATAATATAACGGGACTTTTTAAATACAGGAAAGCGTTTTACTAAAGGAGCAAAGGCTTCAACTCCCCAAAATTCGCTCGAGAAAATAATATTTTCAATTAGACTTAATTTACCTATTTCTAATGGGATGTCTTTATTAATGATATGCAGGAATAGATCTTTACTTCGTTCATCATATAATATTTCTAGCGGGTGGTTTACTTCACCATTGGTCCAAAAGCTCACCGGTTTATTGATGTCTAACTTAGCTGCAAGTAGAAGATCGATCATATCTCTACGTTGATGATCCTGATAGATATACTGCGGATTAGGATGAAATAGATAGTTGAGCCAGCAATTATTGTATTGATTTTGAAAGTAAAGATTGGCACCAGAGTCTAGGTATAGGGTAACGAGTTCAGAGTTATTATATTCAATAGCCGAATGTAAGGCACTGAAACCATTGCATTCGATTTTAGCGCCTTTGTTGAGCAAGTATTTTATAAGCACTAAATCGGACTGAGGACGGCAAGATAGAGGAACTAATATGTTACAGGGCGAAACATTGAGATCAATAAAATTGAGATCTCCACTATCGGTAAGAAATTGATCAACTTTCTTTATTTTAGCCGAGGTCGAAAGTGTGTTATCTAGGCATATTTCCCGAAGAGTGAGTTTCTTATTACTAAAAATCCAACTGAGCATAATGTTCCCTATTTAATGCCGTTAACAAAATGGTATCAAACGCCTTTCAATTTATTAAAAATTGAGCGAGGTAAAATTGCAATATTTTAATGCAATTAAGTTAAGAAAAACTATGCCCTAAGACTGATAATTTAAATCATCTTGCTGAATAACATTTGCTGATACAAATTGATAATGCCAAACATGCTTAATCATGGCTGTTTGGCATTGTGACTTCTGTTTAAATTTTGCTGTGTATTCTATTGATTAAGTTCTAGCAGCATAGGCATTTCGCAGGCGTCGTGGCCTGTGTTCCCTAGGGGAGCCGACAGATGCACAAAGCCCAATTTCTCATAGAGTTTTACGGCTTCATTTAACGCGGCTGTGGTTTCTAAATAGCAGCTTTGATAACCCGTTTCGCGGGCGAAATCGAGTGCCATTAGTGCTACGCGTGTTGCGAGTCCTTTACCGCGAATTTCGGGCATAAAGTACATTTTCTGCAGTTCGCAGACGCCATCACTGTTAGCTAACGGCGCAATACCGGCGCCGCCTAGAATGCGCCCCTCTAATTCAATAATCCAATAGTTGGCGCCCGCTTGGGAGTAAATCTGGCTGAGGCAATCTAAGGTCGGGTCGGCCACGCTATAACCTTTATCCGCGGTTAATCCGTATTCGGCCGAGACATCGCGGATGACTTTGGCAATCGCGGCATCATCTTGGGCTGTGGCTTGGCGAATGTGACAGCCACTTTGGTGTTTGGCGTTATGTACGGCTTGGTTATATAACATGAGTGCCTCTTCAATTTGTGAGGTTTGTGCCGGAGTCAGTTGGGCTAAGATCTCTTGAAATAATTGATTTTGCTGAGTATCTAATTTCAGGAGTAACTTCTTCCCCGCGGGCGTGAGTTGTACGACTAAACAGCGACTGTCCCGTGGGTGTATTTGACTCTGGGCAAGATTTTTATCAATCAGATGCTTAATGGCTCGGCTCGCATTGGACTTATCTATGCTGAGTTTGCAGGCCAGCTCTTTGATGGTCAGCGGCTGCTTGCCTATCTCAAACAAGGCGTGGGCTTGAACTGGCGAGAGGGGCAAATCTCCAAAGGCGGCGTTGAGCATGCCTAAATTTCTCACCAGATAGCGAGATAAATGCCTAAGTTGGGCGGATGAGCCTGACTCCGCCGTTTGCTTAGCGTGAGTCATAGGCATAACTGGAGTCGATGGTGCGTCTGTTTGAGCCATAGTCGAATGGGTTTGGTTGCATGTCACAACTAAGTTAGCGGGCTTCAACTGCGCTTGCAACATGTTACTAACAAGTTTGTGCGTAAATATCGGGATTTAATAGCGGCGCCATGGCGAGAATAATCGCTTGGGTGTAATTACTTTCACGGGTCGCGTGGCCGTGGGTGAGTAAACCTATGGCCCCGCCTTTTTGTTTGATATTGACGGTATTGAACAATCTATCCATCACATGCCCGAGTTCTTCACCTGCTTCTAATGCCCGATAAACCTGCATTGGCAGAGGCAAAATTGCGCTGCGGCCAATGGCAAGTTGGTCTTTATGCCCAATGGCGATATAGGCGAATGTGGCTGGGCCAAAGTCGAAACAATCGACACCGCCTTCCATCGCAAAATAGTAGTCGGCTTGAGTATCTTGTAGATCCTGCTGTTGACAATAGTACACCCGATTAATCGCCCCTTGGCGAGTGTCTTTATCTGTCATTGGCTGCGCCGCAACACCTGAAGGCGCATCCATACCACTGGCTTCTATTATGCTGTCGGGGAACAGTTGTGCCATCGCTTTGGTTGCCGCGTTGATTTTTACTGGGTTTTTAGAACCCACTTTTATCTTGATAATGTTTTGTTGCATATAAGTTGTTTATTTCAGCTTTTAATGTGGACGCTCGTTTGAATCATTGCTTAAATGGTCTGAGGTGTCTAAGCGTTTGGGTTTTCTATTCTGCCACAGTCGTCGGCGAAGCTCAGTAAAAAGCCAACAGTAGGGGAGGCAATAGCCAGCCTTAGGGACTAGGAAGCGACATATGTCTATTGCTCTTTCAGTAATGGAGGCAGGGATAGGCAATTGAAGGAACCAAAACCAAGAGATAATAATAATGAAATTCAACAAACTCGTGATCGCTATGGGGATGGCCTGCGGTGTAATACTCGCCGGCTGTAACGATAGCGAAGATAGCACTACGCCCACCGAACCCGAAACTCAACTGCAAGCTTTTGCCCCCAACGGTTTACTCAAAGCCAATATTCGCCGCACCACCTACGGCGTGCCGCATATCCAAGCCGATAACTTAGAAAGCTTAGGTTTTGGTAGTGGTTATGCGCAGGCACAGGATAATTTATGTGTGTTAGCCGATGGCTTTATTAAGGCTAACTCGCAGCGTTCCATGTACTTTGGCCCCCATGCGTCGATTGACTTCACTACGGGCCAACCCACAGCGGAAGATAACGGTAACCTTATCTCAGATTTTGCCTATAAAGCGCTAAAGATCAGAGCGCAAGCCGAAGAAAAATGGCCACAGTTTAGTGAAAACTCTCGGGCACTTATCCAAGGTTTTACCTCTGGTTATAACCAATATCTAGCCGATGTCGAAGCGGGTACACAAACGGCAGAACCTTTCTGTAGCGGTCAGCCTTGGGTGAAACCCATAGTGCCAGAGGATGTGGTAACTTATCTGTTTTCAATCGCTTTGTTACCGGGCGCAGCTAACTTCCTCGATTTGATTTTTTACGCGAACCCGGGGGATGCGCAGGAATATATGCCGCGTATCCTAGGGCCAGCGCCAAGCCAAGACCAAACGGTATTTGTGGCCGATATGCAGTCTAAGTTGATTGCCCGCGCGGCTCGCATCACCACGCCAGAGACTAACCCCCGTGGACTCGGCTCTAACGGTTGGGGTTTAGGTAAGGATAAAACCGAGAACGGTAAAGGCATGGTGCTCGGCAATCCGCATTTCCCACACACGGGTAACCTGCGTTTTTGGCAATCCCATATTACGATCCCTGGGCATTTAGACATGATGGGCGGCTCGCTTGTGGGTATGCCAGGGCCGATTAATATCGGTTTTAACAAAGATTTAGCGTGGACTCATACCTTCTCAACCGCCGAACATTTTGTGATGTATAACTTAGAGTTAGTCTCGGGCGATCGGATGCAATATCTGTTCGATGGTAAACCTATGCCGATCACCAAAGAGACGGTATCGATTCTGGTGAATGCTGGTCCTGCCGGCATGTTAGTGGCCGAGAAGGATATTTACACCACGGCAAAAGGCCCTATGGTTGAAGCGCCACCTGCTTTAGCGCCTTTTGGTTGGGATGATGGCAGCGCCTTTATGATCCAAGACGCCAACATGGGCAATATGGACCCCGTTGACCATTGGTTAGCGATGGACATGGCGACCAATAAAGAAGAGTTCCAACAGGCCTTCAAGGATTACGACGGCGTTATCTTCAATAACACTATGTACGCCGACAAAGAAGGTAATGCTTTCTACATCGACGACTCGACAGTCCCGGGATTGTCTGAATCGGCAGTGGTGTTGTTAAAAACCTCGCCAGACATTAAAGCGGCTAAGGCGCAGGCCGGATTTACGATTTTACCCGGCAACACATCGCTGTTTAGTTTCGATGGCCCAACACCCTATGCCCGCGCGCCAAAGCTTGAGCGTACTGACTTTGTGCAAAACTCCAATGACTCATTCTGGTCGACTAACTTGAATGAACCGCTGTCTTATTTCTCGCCCATGTATGGGCCAGAAGCGGGGCAGTTGTCGCTGCGAACGCGTATGGGCTTGAGCTTAATGCAGGATGCGGCGGGGGCAGATGGCAAGTTTAGCTTAGAAGAACTCGAAGCGGCGGTGTTGTCTAATCGCAGTTATCTTGCTGAGTTAGTGCTGCCAGATTTGATTGCCCAGTGTGATGCCCAAGGCAGCACGCCTGTTGTGGTGTCGGCGAGTTTATCTAAGGATGTCACTTCGGCGTGCACGGCGTTAAAAGCGTGGAATGGTAAGCAAGATAACGACAGCAAAGGCGGTGCTTTACTGCGTGAGTTTGCCCACCAATTCAGCCAAACGACCATGTTGACCCAAGGATTCGATCCCGCCAATGCGGCAACGACACCTAAAACCTTGACCACAGATGGCAGCGCCTTAGTGGCTTTAGCCCACAGCGCACTGAATCTTGAGGCAGCAGGTTTTGCCTTAGATGCGCCATTGGGTGAGGTGCAATTCGTGGAGAAATCGCTGCCGGACGGTACGCCAAGCGGGTCGCGTTTACCTTGGCCGGGTAGCCACAATGCCGAGGGTGGATTCAACGTGTTCTCGACCAGTCTGTCGGGTGACGACACTTTAATCCCGCAGCACAAGTACGCACCTGTGATGGACGTGGTTACTGGTAAGGCGATGAGTTCTGGCTTAACGGCGAAGGGATACCAAGTGCGTTATGGGTCGAGTTGGATGATGGCAGTGAACTTTACTGACGAAGGGCCAGTGGCGCGGGGAATTTTAACTTACTCTGAGTCGAGTAATATCCTAACGCCAGCGTTTGCCGATCAAAGTATCTTGTACTCAAGCGAGAAAAGTTTCCGTCCGTTGTTGTTCAAAGAGGCCGATATAGCGCCAGCCGTGGTGTCGACCACTGAGCTCACGTTACAGAAACCTTAAGTCTGCTTTTGCGTTAATCGTTAACGGCTCACTCCGGCGTTGGTTCCGCAGTGAGCCGTTTTTTATACGCTTTTACAACTGATAGCGACTTGTAAAAATTTAACATTAGCGGATGTGATCTTGATCGACTCTAGCTATCGATATGCGGTACTGGGTCATGTTTTGCTGATTTTTGTGACTTATCTCCGAATCGGTGTTTTTCTCGGCGCTTATGCTATGTCACTGGCTTTGGTTTGAGGTGAAAATATTGTGTCGTTAAGCGGTTTTTTATGTGTGTTTTTTGCTGCCATATTGAAGATTTATTACATTAAATCAGCGATCTAGATCTCAATATCAGTTTATTATGAAATTCCCTTACATAAAGCCGTGTCAGATCAACTTTTATGGGCTTTTTTTGGTTATCCTTAGCGCGAATTTATTATGCTAGTCACACCGTAAGGTAACTTTTATATGCAAAAAGATGCGACCAGTGTTCTTGGAACACCTCAAAGCACACAGAATCTAGATTCAACGAAACACTTACCTTGGACTCGCCAAGACACGACTTGGATGTTGAGTTTGTTCGGCACTGCCGTTGGCGCTGGAATTTTATTTTTACCTATCAATGCGGGCATGGGCGGCTTTTGGCCTTTGGTATTAATGGCGGCAATTATCGGTCCTATGACCTATCTTGCTCACCGAGGTTTATCTCGTTTTGTTTGTTCATCAAGCATTCCCGGTAGCGACATTACCCAAGTCGTAGAAGAGCATTTTGGTGTTGGCGCAGGTAAGGCCATTACCGTACTGTATTTCTTTGCTATCTACCCGATTGTATTAATTTACGGTGTGGGTATTACCAACACAGTCGATAGCTTTATCGTCAATCAGTTGGGCATGGCATCGCCACCACGCTTTATTTTATCGGGTGTATTGATCCTCGGTATGATGGCTGTGATGGTTGCGGGCGAGAAGTTTATGCTGAAAGTGACACAATTGCTGGTGTATCCGCTGGTGGGTATTTTGGCCTTTATGTCTATCTACCTGATCCCTGAGTGGAAAATGGATGCCTTACAAGTTGTGCCAGAAGCGGGTGCATTTTTAGGGACTGTGTGGTTAACGATTCCTGTGCTCGTGTTCGCCTTTAACCATTCTCCTGCGATTTCACAGTTCTCTGTGTCACTAAAACGTGATCATGGCGCCAATGCTTCTCGTAAAGCCGACGTGATTTTACGTAACACTTCGATGATGTTAGTGGGCTTTGTGATGTTGTTTGTGTTCTCTTGTGTGCTGTCGTTGTCGCCAGCCCAATTGGCAGAAGCGAAAGCGCAGAACTTACCGATTTTGTCTTACCTCGCCAACGTGCATTCAAGTGGTTTTGTAAGCTACTTTGGTCCGTTTATCGCCTTTATCGCGATTGTGTCCTCTTTCTTCGGCCATTACATGGGCGCGACAGAAGGCATGAAAGGCGTGATCGTTAAGCAGTTACGCTCAAGCGGCAAATCAGTCACTGACGCTAAGATCAACAAGTTCATCCTAGGCTTTATGTTTGTCACTATCTGGGCTGTGGCTGTGATCAACCCAAGTATCTTAGGCATGATTGAAGCTTTAGGCGGCCCAATTATCGCGGCTATTCTGTACTTGATGCCTATGTATGCCGTGTATAAAGTGCCAGCGTTAAAAGCCTATCGTGGCCGTATCAGCAATATCTTCGTGATCATTGCAGGTTTACTGGCGATGACGGCGATTCTGTTTGGTTTCTTCCGTTAAGTTTTGCGAGTGCAGTGAAGCTTAACGAGGAGTTAGCGTTAGGCTTTTAATCTGAATCGTGACTCGTAAAAAAAGGATCGTGCCATTGGCCCGATCCTTTTTTATTGTGAATAAGCTATTGAAGGATTTATTTTTCTTCGTACATTAAGTAGTAACTCTGCTTCATCCCTAAGGCTTGATAGGTCTGCTGGGCGGCGAGGTTTTCTTGCTCAACATATAAACGGAAGCTGGCAGCGCCACCATTGGCTTCGGCCAGTTGTTTGACTTCACTGTAGAGCTTGCCATAAATGCCTTGGCGACGATTTTGCGGGCGAATATATACACTCTGGATCCAGTAATAATCCTTGGCGCGCCAATCGCTCCATTCAAATGTCACCATAAGCGAGCCGACTATCTCACC
Source organism: Shewanella vaxholmensis (assembly GCF_031932135.1). NCBI lineage: Bacteria > Pseudomonadati > Pseudomonadota > Gammaproteobacteria > Alteromonadales > Shewanellaceae > Shewanella > Shewanella vaxholmensis. The sequence goes on along the minus strand of NZ_JAUOEV010000002.1, from coordinate 303,169 downwards.
TTCAATTTCGGCGACGAGGTAAAACCCTTTTTGCGGGCTCTCAAGTAGCGTGCCCACGCCGCGGGTTAGTGTCGCTTCATCTAAGGCTAAGCCTTCGGTTTCTTGGGCCATCGCCTGATTAAATTGGACTAAGGCACTGAGGTCCTGAGCTTTAGCTTTACGGATCAACATACAACAACTCCTAGGCGGTTATTGAGTAATACCGCTCTTGTTTAGTGAACAACCATTTTGTGGCTCACTTTAGCATGGAACATTGTGGGATAACGAGTTCGACAGTCGCAGGTTTGGCACTGATATGATTTGTTGTTGCGGATTTTTGTACGACTAAAGTCTTATCTGCTAGGCTTATCTCTAGTGCCCTTTTTGAACTAAGTGAGCTAATGATGGGATTCGTTAAGTCGACACGCCGCTATAAGCTTAAGGTTTTACCTGCCTTTGATCTTGGTGCTGATGAGAAAATTAATCATCGTTTACACTTTGTATTCACTTTATTGAGCTTTGGTTTATGGGGATTAGTTTGGTGGTGGTTGATCTTGAAAGCTAAGGGCAAATCTGACTTTATTTTCAGTGGTTTTGATGACGATTACTGGAGTTACTTGATTGAACGTGAGCAACCGCCAGCAGCGCTTTATCGTCAGCAAATTGCACCTGTTATGGTGACAGTCTATTTTGATGCTTAATATAAAGGTTAAGTATGCAGTCGCGTTGGTCGATGTCGTTGGCATATTTGGCTGGTTTTACGGCGGTTGGCATCAACGTGATACAGATCATCCTTAGATTTTTGCCCGTTATGCTAGACTCTGCGCTCAGCTAATTTGGGGAATAAATTAGTGCCAGCCAAGGATAGGCATTCGCCCGTTCTTCATTTCAAATTCAAGGTTATTAACATGTCAAAACAAACGTCATCAATGTTAGGCCGTACATGGTCCTACTGGATGTCAGTGCCTCTGTGGCTACAAATTCTAGTCGGTATGGTGCTCGGAATTACGGTTGGCGTAGTATTAGGTGAGCAAGCGACGGTGTTAAAACCGATTGGAACCTTATTCGTCAATATTATTAAGATGTTGATTGTGCCGTTAGTGTTTTGTTCACTGATCGTGGGTGTGACTTCGATGGAAGACACTGCCAAGATGGGCCGGATTGGTTTTAAGTCCTTTACTTTCTATCTTTGTACTACGGCAATTGCTATCAGTATTGGATTGGCCGTTGGATATGTTATCCAGCCAGGTGCGGGTCTTGATTTACCCTTACCCTCAGGTGTTTCTGATGTAGCGAAGGAAGTGCCTTCGGTAATGCAGACTCTGATTGATATAGTCCCAACCAACCCTATCGCGGCGTTAGCTAACGGTCAGATCTTGCAAGTTATCGTTTTTGCGGTTGCCTTAGGGATTGCCTTAGTGTTGATCGGTGACCATGGAAAACCAGCGATTAAAGTGTTCGAGAGTCTTGCTGAAGCCATGTACAAGTTAACCGATATGGTGATGAAGCTGGCGCCCTATGGTGTATTTGGATTGATGGCTTGGGTGGCGGGAGCATACGGGATTGAAATGTTACTCCCTCTGCTTAAGGTTATTGTTGCCGTCTACGTTGGCTGCATTATTCACGTATTAGGCTTCTACAGTATTGTTTTGAGTATGTTTTCTAAACTGAATCCTTTACATTTTTTCAAGGGGATCAGTAATGCAATGGCTGTGGCATTTACTACCTCTAGTTCAGCGGGTACCTTACCTGCGAGCATGAAATGCGCCAGCGAATACTTAGGTGTGAACAAGAAAATTTCCAGTTTTGTATTGCCGCTGGGTACAACCATTAACATGGATGGCACCGCTTTATATCAAGGTGTGACGGCTCTTTTTGTCGCCCAAGCTTTTGGTATTGACTTAACTTGGGTAGATTACCTCACCATCATTTTAACGGCGACTTTAGCCTCAATTGGTACGGCTGGCGTACCAGGCGCGGGTTTGGTGATGTTAACGTTAGTATTATCGACAGTCGGTTTACCTTTGGAAGGCGTGGCGTTAATTGCTGGGATTGACCGGATTTTGGATATGGCACGCACGGTAGTTAACGTATCCGGTGACTTAGTGGCGACAACTGTGATTGCTAAATCTGAGGATGAATTGGATATGGAGCACTACAATGCCGATATGGTGCAAAGTGCCGTGCTAGCCGAGCAGAATATCGCCCTCGAAACCGCGGCTGAGCAAAGCGCTAAAGTCTAGTCGTCTTCGGTTGCTGGTTGTAGAACGAAAAAACCGCCAATGGCGGTTTTTTTATGCGAGTCAATTGTACTTTGCTGAAGCTTATCTCGTTGAGTTTACTTCAGTTCGCTTACTTCACTGGGCTTACTTCAGTTGGCTCAAGATTAGCACTGGCTTGTCGTCGCTGTTGAGTAGCGTCAGGCGACCTTGCACTAGCTTAGCTTTAGCCACTAATGGCATTGCTTGCATCACTTTGTGCTCTTGCTGCATTAGCGCATCGACACAGGCTTTCATTGTGCTACCGGCAGGAGATAGCTTAAGCTCTTGGCCTTGCTGAGTATATTGACCGAAAAAGTTATTACAGCTGTTGTTGCCGTGTAATTTGCCTTCGGCCTCAAAGGTGATTTGCGCTGGGCTGTAATCGATAGTCGGTTGGCCTTGAACCATCTCAATGTGCCAGCTGCCCTCTAATGGAATGGTCTCATTTTGGGCGACATCGGTACTTTGGCAGGCGGTGAGTCCCAACAGTAGCGCACCTAAGATGAATGTTTGTTTTAACATCGTTACGGTTCCTTTTTCCATGGTTATGGCCATAGTGTGACAAGTTTTACTCAAGATCTAAAGAGGTTTATATGACGGAATCATTTAAAAGTACTATGAATTTGTTGAAGTTTTTACATTGGTTAGGTGTATTGATGCTAGTTTGTGGACTTGGGTTCTATATGTTGACGCAATGGAGTCTAGAGATAAGCGGCATGTTACTGATCTCAAGCCTGATTGGCTTAGGGTTAGTTCTGATGTCACCCTATCCCGTGGTGCTGTTTATTCAGTGGGCGAAGCGTCAGGATGAGCAATCTAAGTGATGACTTGCTGCGTGATTAGACCCAAACTTCGTTAACTCGCCACTTCGTTAAATCAAAGCTCTGTTAACCTATCGCTTCGTTAAATCAATGCTTCATTAACTTAAAGCGCCGCCGAATCTGCGGCGGGATTATCGTATAAGCTTGAGTCTATAGCGGGCTTAACTGGCGTGTCTTCAACCTCAGGCTTTGGTGGTTGCAATTGAATCGAGTTTGCCCCGCGCGAGTTCCATCATGGGCGCGAGTTTGGCGCTGGATTCTGGAGTGAAAAAACTGTAGCTCGCATCGAGTTTAAGCTGGTGGTTTTGCTGTTCTAGCTGTTTTTCTACCCGCTTCATAATATGCTGAATATCCCGCTCACCATCGACAAAGGCCAGTACCACAAATTGCGTGGTGTTGTAGTGGGCGGCAACGTCGGCGGTCCGTATCGTATCTTGGATCAACTTGCCTAATAGCCTGTGGTGATTATCTTCGAGGGGGATGGGCGTGGTATCCGGACTCAGTAATTCAAAGAAGATTATGCCTGCATGGGCACCAAAGCGGCGGCCTAAATTGAGCTGTCTTGGCGCCATCATCAAAAAACCATAATGATTGAGCATGCCAGTTTCTTGGTCGCGCATCGAAAGGGATTCAATGCGATGGTTCTGGCACAGCAGAGATAATTCCTGTTGCAGCAATATCTGAAACGGTTCGAGCATAGCGGCATTGGCTAGCGGGTCTGCCATATGTGGGTTGAGTACGCACAGGGCGCCAAATTGGCTGCCATCGGGCCAAGCAATTGGGCGCGAGAGAATGTGCTGAATGCCATCAAAATCCCGTGGTAAATCATCCAACATAAAGCTGCCGAGGTTTTGATATAAACCGTCGGGTTGGCTATTTTGTATCTGTGTAAAAAGTTCGAGTTCTGCGGGGTACAAAGTACCTGCGGTAAATTGTGGTGTTTCAGTGATTGCGCTGACAATGATCTCAAATCCTGCGCTGGTCCTTTGGAATATAAAAACCGTGTTAGCGTTGTAATAGCTGTTGATTAGCTCACATTGGTGCATCCAGCGAGTGAGATTCACTTGTTGATTGTCGCTATCAAGTAAACTCAGGTTGGGATTGATGGTCTCGGGCAACATACAAACGCCTAACTAGGGCTAGATATTCATTAAGTTTGGGAAATAAAAGGGGATTTAGCAAATCAAGGCACTAAATAATACCTTGTTCTAGCTGTGCCTACTAAGCCAACCGAGTATACTGACGGCCTTAAATTGGGCCTAAAGCCAACATTATGCTGTGAGAACACTGTGAAGATTAGATTAGCCTTACCCCAAGATGTTGATTTATTAGCGATGCTAGAGAAGAAACATCTCAATGACGAATTAGCCTCCGCCAATATGGGGCTGCAAGGGCAAGCTTTTTCCCACAGTGAATTGAGCGAATTAGTGCAGCATCATTGGGTCGTAGTGGCGCAGGTTGAGCAGCAGATCGTCGGTTATGTGATTGCCGGCCGCTGGGGATTCTTCGAAGATTGGCCCATTTATCGCACTTTGTTGAATCGTTTGCCGCAACTCGATTGGGATGGGCCTAAATTAACTAAGACCAACTCTTGCCAATACGGGCCGATTTGGGTTCAGCAAACCTACCGTGGACAAGGGATTTTTGAGGCATTAGTCAGTGAAATTCGTCGCCAAGTTGCTCCGCATTTTAGCTATATGTTGACCTTTATCGCCGAAGATAATGAACGTTCCTTTGCCGCCCACTCGGGAAAAGCGCACATGCAGGTAGTGGATTTTTTTACTGTGTCGGCGCGGGATTACTATTTAATGGCGGCAAAGACCCAAGCTTAGTTGTTCGATGATAGAAATTAAGGATTTAATCTCTACTGTGTAAATAACCCGAGTTCAGGTTAAATAACGGAGATAAATACATGAATGTACAATTTGTTGAGTCACTATTAACGGCCTATGCCGCAGTCAATTTATCGGCTTGGGACAACTTGAGATTGGTCTTATCTGAATGCTCCCACCATGAATGTGAGGCGAGGGGATTTGAAGTCGAGTTTGTCTTAGACTCAGGGCAAGCGCAGCATTATTGGGTACAAGTGGGGAATATTTGGCTCGATTGTGGCCGAACCAATGCCTATTCGGCGACGATAACGCAACTGAGCGATGCGCAAGTCAGCCGCGCGAATACAAAAAAGGCGCTGGAGTGCGCCATTTTATCTCAAGAGCAGATTGGTCTACTGTGCATGCAAAACGCCCATTTCGACCATTGCTAAGTGCGCTTATTCTGCCTCTGCCTCAACCACTTTTTTGATCAATACTTCTTCATCAGAAAGATCCGCTGAGGGGTAGTGGTGACTGTGCCTATGATCTCAAACCCTTGTTTTTCATAGAACACAGGGGCTTGAATCGATAAGGTATCCACTTGAGCTACCAAGCAACCCCGTTGTTTTGCCTCTGCTTCAGCAAGCGCCATGAGTTTGCACCCAAGCCCTGTGCCTCTGGTTTGGTCATCAACCCAGACAACATTGATTAAGAAGTTTTTATAGATAGTCCGTCCACCCACACCCCCAATCAACTTGCCATTTTCATCACGTGCTATGACAGTCAAAGGCACTGATTTCTCAGGCCCTAATAGCCCAGCATTAAATTGCCTAACGCCGTCTACCAGCGCATCCACAATCGCGTTATTTTCTTCATGAATAACTTCAAATTTCACTTAAATTTCTTCCTTAAAAATATTTTTTTGCTTTCAAATCATATAGCAACTATCAGTAAACTCAATATTGGACAGAAATGTGTTGGAAAGTAGTGTCGGGGGACCTGTCACTTTAGTTGTTAGCAGTTTAGCGTTTGCTGATATCCACTCACACAGGCTTGCCATGGCATTCGCTCGTCAGTCCTTGGATGCTCGACCGCCCCGTCCATGGGGCGGACGGTCGTCTCGCTATCACCATGGCTCACTTTTTTGGTATTAACGGAACCTGTGGATTGAAAAGATTACACAACATACTTTTGGACAGAAATCATTTAGTGCATAGGCTCTAAACTATACCGCTCACATTATCATTACTAATGACGATCTTAAGAAAGCGGGATTGTACTCACTAAAAGGTGGATGGATCGCAGTTCATTATCCTGACCAGAGAGTCTAGGTTAGGCGTTCTAGATGAACCGCCCTGTTCGGAGCCGTATGCAGGGTGGTGTGGGGGCTGGAGGCTAGATACCTCCGGCTACCCGATTATACTAAAAGTGGACTCTGAAAGCCTGCTCCTGCATAATTCAATTAGATTAAACTTTTCAGAGCAAAGTTATGAGAATCAATTCGTTATCAATCAAAAACTTCAAATGTTTTAAAGACTTAAAACTAGAATTTGACCCACACTTCAACGTCTTAATTGGTAATAATGCTACAGGCAAAACATCAATCTTAGATGCAGCTTCGTTTACAGTTGGTACATACTTTCTTGGCGTACGAAAAGCAACAAATGATAGCAAAGTAGAATTAAGGGCACTCAAACAATCTGAAAAGCGCCGAGTACTTACTGCAACTGAGATCAACTACAAACTTCCATTTTCTGTAAAAACCGACATAACGTTAAACGGCAAGAAGTTTAACTGGTCACGGGGTACCGATAAAGTAACTGGAGGCTCTACTACCTATAAAGAAGCGAATGACTTTATTGAAGAGGCATTTCACCTAACTAAAAATATGTTTGTAGAACATGACTCAACAAATCTTCCTTTAGTCGCCTATTATGGCACTGAGCGCTTGTTTAACGAACGGGCTCAACGCAACTCAGATAGAAAGAAAACGGCTAAGACAGATGGTTATGATAGTGCTTTAGACCCAAGATCGTTGGAAGAAAGGTTTATATCTTGGTTCGCTCAAGAAGAAGATGATGCACTCAAGTTCAATAAAAACAAAGACTTGTATAATGCATTTGTAAACTCTATAAGTACAATGGTTCCTGAGTGGAACGAGATAAGATTCAGTTGGGCACACGAAACTATTTTAGGTTTAATGGATGATGGCACTTGGACATCATTCGATATGTTGAGTAGTGGATATAAAAGCATTGTACGCTTGGCTGGGGATATTGCTTATAGAGCAGTGAAACTCAACCCACATAAAGGTGAACACGCTGTTACCGATACCGAAGGTATCGTTTTAATTGATGAACTAGATATGCACCTACACCCATCATGGCAGAAAAAAGTTGTTGGGCTGTTAAAAGAAGCATTCCCAAAGATTCAGTTTATCGTAACTTCACATTCACCGTTCGTAATTCAATCAGTAACTAGTGATGAGCTAATTAAGTTCAATGAGTATCAAGTTGAAGAAGTATCTGAAAATGTAAATTTGAAAGGATTAGAAGAAATCATTGAAGACGAAATGGATGTTGAGGAGCCAAGGCGGAGTGAAAAATATAATACATACCTTAGTTTATCTGAAGAGTACTTCCATTTGGCTAAACAAAATATGCCAGAAGACACTGAGCAACTAACAATAATAAAGTCTCGATTGGACGAGATTGAGTTAGAATTCAAAGACGATCCAACTCTTGTCGCCTTACTAAAAGTTGAACGAAAAATCGGGAAGAAGTAATGCGCCCAATAACAAAATCTCGATTTAAGCCAGTATCATATGTCTACAATCCACATGGTGATGCAAAAGACGAATTGATCGATACTATTGGTGGATATTGTAGCTATTGTGAGCGTCCTGGATATTCTTCTGCGTTAGATGTCGAACACATTAGGGATAAAGATACACACCCTCAACGAAAGCATCTCTGGAGGAACTTTCTAATTGGTTGTAAAAACTGCAACCCAGTTAAAAGTACAAAAAGCATTCTAAATATGTACTTTCCTACAGTAAACAATACTTTTGAAATTTTCATCTATGACCAATTAGGTCAGGTCACTGTTAATACAGCACTTTTAACAACAAATGCTGAAAGAGACAGGGCACAAATGCTAATTGATTTGGTTGGTTTGGATCGAAGACCAGGTCACCCACAGTTTAGTAAAAAAGATAAGCGGTGGAGTGATCGAAAAGATGCTTATCTTCTAGCGGAAAAGTACCTACCAAAGTATAAAGCCGGAGATATAGACGTCGACACTATTATAGACTTAGCAAAAGCCAAAGGTTTTTGGTCAGCTTGGATGACAGTGTTCTCAACTGAACATCATGTAACCTCAAGGTTAATCCAAGACTTTCCGGGGACTAGGCTCTAATATCAAAGCGCTACTTATGTTTAGGTGGCGTTTTGGCATAACAGTATATTAGGCTAAATTCCGAATAAGAACGGTCTTAATAAGAACAGATTGCCAATACTTTAATTATTCAAGACTAACAATAAACTATTTTTTAACAATGAGTTGCAGCATGGAAGAACTGATTCCCTGTTTCTTTGCCCGAGTGAAACAAAGAAACTCCGACATTGCATAAAGTGTAATGTTCACGCAGGAAGAAAAATCACTAGGCTCCGGCCTATATGATAATTTCGGGGGGATTACCGGGGCAGGTCTTGTATCTTGTGTCTCACATTAGCTTTTATAAGCCCAAAGCTTTAATTGTGCTATTTACCACTTTTATCAGTGAAAATGATTTTGGGGCAATAGCTTTTTTAGCTGAACGAACAGCGATAGGGTTAGTAAGGATTGGCATTGTTGCAACAGTGACCGTTGGCGGCATGGATGCCGTCGTCGAGCCTATAGGGATATATTTACGGCGAGTCACTGGGGAAACAATGACAATTCATGCTGCATAACTGACGATAAAGTTATCTTGCTTTGGGGTAAATAGCTTTTTAGCTGAACGAACAGCTAGAGGGTTGGGGAGGATTGGCATTGTTGCACCTGTGACCTTCTAAAACAGGATCTTTTAGTTGAGCCCTCAGGGACGCTTTTTGTTAAACAAAGAGGTGGTGAGTCATAGGGGAAACAATGACAATGAATGCAGCACCACTGGCGATACAATGATTTTGCTTTGGGGAACCCAAATTTCAGGCATAAAAAAACCGCTGGGTAGCGGTTTTTATGCTTTGCAATCTTAACGGGTTTTAATCGAAACCGATTATAGACCCGCGTCAGCGCGAAGTGCTTCAGCTTTGTCAGTTGCTTCCCAAGGGAATTCGTTACGACCAAAGTGGCCATAAGCGGCAGTCGCTTGATAAATCGGACGTGCTAAATCGAGCATGGCCGTTAAACCGTATGGACGCAGTTCGAAGTGTTGACGTACTAACTTGATCAACAAATCTTCAGACACTTTACCCGTACCGAAGGTTTCGATGCTGATAGAAGTCGGCTCTGCCACACCAATAGCGTAAGACACTTGGATTTCACAGCGATCAGCAAGACCTGCTGCAACGATGTTTTTTGCCACATAACGGGCAGCATATGCCGCGCTACGGTCAACTTTTGATGGGTCTTTACCAGAGAATGCGCCACCACCATGACGGGCCATGCCGCCGTAGGTGTCAACGATGATCTTACGACCGGTTAAGCCGCAATCGCCTACTGGACCACCGATAACAAAACGGCCAGTTGGGTTGATAAAGAACTTAGTGTCTTTGTTTAGCCATTGAGCCGGTAATACTGGCTTGATGATGGTTTCCATCACGCCTTCAATTAAGTCGGCTTGTGATACGTCATCTCTGTGCTGAGTCGACAATACGACAGCATCAATACCAACAATTTTGCCATCATCATAGGCAAATGTGACTTGGCTTTTCGCATCTGGGCGTAACCAAGGCAGGGTGCCGTTTTTACGCACTTCAGACTGACGCTTCACTAATGCGTGGGCATAAGTGATAGGCGCTGGCATTAGGACGTCGGTTTCGTTGTTGGCATAGCCAAACATTAACCCTTGGTCGCCTGCACCTTGCTCAGCAGGGTCAGCACGGTCTACACCTTGATTGATATCAGGTGATTGCTTACCAATGGCGTTTAATACCGCGCACGAGTCTGCATCAAAACCCATATCTGAGTGAGTATAACCAATTTCACGCACCGTTTTACGGGTGATTTCTTCGATATCAACCCAAGCAGAAGTCGTGACTTCGCCACCGACTAATACCATGCCAGTTTTGACATAAGTTTCACACGCCACGCGTGCTTTTGGATCTTGAGCCAGAATTGCATCTAGCACAGCATCAGAAATCTGATCTGCAATCTTATCGGGATGACCTTCTGAGACCGACTCAGAAGTAAACAAGTGCTTTGCCATAGTAGGAAAATCTCGTCGTTAGCATTCAAACGTGTAGAAGCATCTACATCTAGACGGCTATTTTAGTTTAAATCCGATTGCCGATCACCCCCAGTGAGAAAAAATCCTCTCAGATTGTGACCTGAAAACGACTATATTTAGTCTTAAAGAAGTTATTTTTATTATATTTCATGGCATTAGGACTAATCGATTTTTAATAAATTTATTTCTCCATTACAAGTGATCCTTGCTATGCCCACTCAAGTAAACGCCAGTAAAGTGACTAGCTTGTTTCTGCAGCTTATATATCTAGCTACCTGAATCCTGCATCTTCAGGTTGTTTGGGAATATATTCGGCCATCTTTTGCTGAGTGAATGATAATTTTAGTTTGCGTCACACTGGCATGTAGGGGAAAATATGCATCCAAATTGCCCGCTAGACCCCACAAACAAGCAGGAGAGAGCATGTCTTCCCGTAAAGTACTCGCAAACGCAATCCGTGCGTTAAGTATGGATGCAGTTCAAAAAGCAAATTCAGGCCATCCCGGCGCCCCAATGGGTATGGCAGATATTGCTGAAGTGCTGTGGAATGATTTCCTTAAGCACAACCCGACCAATCCTAAATGGGTAGATAGAGACCGTTTCGTCCTTTCTAACGGTCACGGTTCAATGCTGATCTACTCTTTACTTCACCTGACAGGTTATGAATTACCAATCGAAGAGCTGAAACAGTTCCGTCAATTGCATTCAAAAACCCCGGGTCACCCAGAATACGGTTACACCCCAGGTGTTGAAACCACAACGGGTCCACTCGGCGCGGGCATCAGCAATGCTGTCGGTATGGCGATTGCTGAAAAAACCTTAGCGGCACAGTTTAACCGTGATGGTCACGATATCGTTGATCACTACACTTACTGCTTCGTCGGCGACGGCTGTTTGATGGAAGGTATTTCCCACGAAGCCTGTTCATTAGCCGGTACTTTAGGTCTAGGCAAACTGGTCGCATTTTGGGATGACAACGGTATTTCTATCGATGGCCATGTTGAAGGCTGGTTCACCGATGATACGCCAAAGCGTTTTGAAGCTTACGGCTGGCATGTGATTGCCGGTGTTGACGGTCATGATAGCGCGGCAATCCGTGCTGCTATCGAAGCGGCTAAAGCGGTGACCGATAAACCAACCATGATTTGCTGCAAAACCATTATCGGTTTTGGTTCACCCAACAAATCTGGCAGCCACGATTGCCACGGCGCGCCATTAGGCGATGCGGAAATCGCAGCAGCCCGTGAATTCCTTGGCTGGCCATACGCACCGTTTGAAATCCCTGCTGACGTTTATGCCGGTTGGGATGCCAAAGAAGCCGGTGCTGCCCGTGAAGCAGCATGGAACGAGAAGTTTGCGGCTTATAGCGCAGCTCACCCAGAACTGGCTGCTGAATATGAGCGCCGTGTACTGAAAGGTGAATTACCTGCTGATTTTGAAGAAAAAGCGCAGGCATTCGTGCAAGCATCACAGGACAAAGCCGAAGGTATTGCGAGCCGTAAAGCCTCACAAAATGCCATCGGTGCTTTCGGTGCTATGTTACCTGAACTGTTAGGCGGCTCTGCTGACTTAGCGGGTTCTAACTTGACACTGTGGTCAGGTTCTAAAGGTATTCAAGACGATCCAGCCGGTAACTATATTTACTACGGCGTGCGTGAATTTGGCATGAGCGGCATTATGAACGGTGCTTCGCTGCATGGTGGTTTCATCAATTACGGCGCAACTTTCATGATGTTCATGGAATACGCCCGTAACGCAGTCCGCATGTCGGCGCTGATGGGCATTCAAAACATCTTCGTTTATACCCATGACTCTATCGGTCAAGGTGAAGATGGTCCAACGCATCAGCCAGTTGAGCAATTAGCTAACCTGCGTATGACGCCAAATATGGCCGTATGGCGCCCATGTGATGCGGCAGAAACAGCGGTTTCTTGGAAAGCTGCGATTCAACGTCGCAATGCGCCAACGTCACTGATTTTCAGCCGTCAAAACCTCAAAGCCCAAGCGCGTACCGCTGAGCAATTAGCCAACGTGGCTAAAGGTGCTTATGTACTGCAAGACTGTGCGGGTACACCAGAACTGATCCTGATCGCAACCGGTAGCGAAGTACAATTGGCGATGGATTCTGCGGCTGCATTAACTGAGCAAGGTAAACAAGTTCGCGTAGTCTCTATGCCATCGACAACTGAGTTCGATAAGCAAGATGCAGCGTATAAAGAATCGGTATTACCACGTGCTGTGACTAAACGTGTGGCTATCGAAGCGGCGCATACCGATTTCTGGTACAAGTACGTCGGTTTTGAAGGCACTGTTGTTGGCATGACCACTTTTGGTGAGTCAGCCCCGGGTAACGTGCTATTGAATCACTTCGGTTTCACCGTTGAAAATGTGCTGAATGCAGCAAAATCATTGGGCTAATCGCTCAAGGGATTAGATTCAATACAAAAGGTTAAACTTTTTAAGTGTTAATCTGTATAATGCGGCCTGCAATCTTTTGCAGGCCGTTTTTGTATTTAGAGGAAATTGAGACCTCAATGATCCGAGTCGCTATCAATGGTTATGGCCGTATCGGCCGCTCTATTCTTCGTGCTTTGTACGAGTCTGGAAAACGGCAGCAAATGCAGATTGTCGCGATTAATGAATTAGCTAAACCTGAAGCCATTATTCATCTGACCCAGTACGACACCACCCACGGTCGGTTTGCGCACAAAGTCAAACTCGTTGATGATCACATGCTGATTGGCGACGATGCGATAAAAATTCTCCACGAGCCCGATCCCACAAAACTCCCTTGGCATGAAATGGACATAGACATTGTCTATGAGGCCACTGGTGTATTACTCGATCGTCAAAGCTGCGAAGCCCATATTCATGCCGGCGCTAAACAAGTGCTGATAAGCCATCCATCCTCAGCCGATGTCGATGGCACGATTGTCTATGGTGTGAACCACGATTTACTCCGCGCCGAACACACAGTGGTTTCCAACGCTTCTTGTACAACTAACTGTATCGTGCCGGTGATCGACGTGCTCGACCGCCACTTCGGCGTTAAAAGCGGTGCCATTACCACTATCCATTCGGCAATGAACGATCAGCAAGTGATTGATGCTTATCATGATGATTTGCGCCGTACCCGCGCCGCCGGCCAATCGATTATCCCTGTAGACACTAAGCTTGCCCGCGGTATTGAGCGGATTTTGCCGCACATGAAAGATAAGTTTGAGGCGATTTCGGTGCGCGTGCCCACCATCAACGTGACCGCGATCGATTTGTCTGTGACGCTTGAGAAAACCGTCGATATTGCCACTGTAAACCAGGTGCTGGAATCGGCCGCCAATGGGCGATTTAACGGCATTTTGGGTTATACTGATGAGCCCTTGGTTTCATGTGATTTCAACCATGATCCGCGCTCCAGTATTGTTGACGGTACTCAGACCCGTGTCAGCGCCGGTCAGTTGGTGAAGCTGTTGTTGTGGTGCGATAACGAGTGGGGTTTTGCCAATCGTATGTTAGATACGAGTTTGGCGATGATCGCAGCCAAGCGAGGCTGATAAAAAGTAGATTATTCACCGGTGGGTCACTCAGTTATATGCCAATTCGACGGGATGTCGAGCGCCTAGCGGCAGTAAACTGATACCGGCCATGTGTGAAACCAGTTTGTTTTTTGATTATAAAAGGAAGCGTTACTATGGCAATTATCAATATGTCAGATTTGGATCTACAAGGTAAGCGCGTGCTTATTCGTGAAGATCTCAATGTGCCTGTTAGCAACGGCGTTGTCACCAGTGATGCACGTCTGCGCGCCTCTCTACCGACTATCGAGTTGGCCCTTACTAAAGGCGCCGCTGTGATGGTGATGTCGCACTTAGGTCGTCCGACCGAAGGTGAATACAATCCCGAATATTCTATGCAACCTGTGGTTGACTACTTGGCTAAAGCCTTGTCGTGCCCTGTACGTTTAGCGACGGATTATTTAGACGGCGTCGACGTTGCCGTCGGTGAAGTAGTGGTATTCGAAAACGTGCGTTTCAACGTAGGCGAAGGCAAGAACAACGAAGCGCTGTCGCAAAAAATGGCGGCATTGTGTGATGCCTATGTTATGGACGCCTTTGGTACTGCACATCGCGCCCAAGCATCGACCCACGGCGTTGGCATGTTTGCCCCCATCGCCTGTGCCGGTCCATTACTGGCGCAAGAATTAGATGCCTTAGGCAAGGCATTAGATAATCCTGCGCGTCCTATGGTGGCGATTGTCGGTGGCTCTAAAGTGTCAACTAAGCTGACTGTGCTAGAAAGCCTTTCAGGTATCGTTGATCAGCTAGTGGTTGGCGGCGGTATTGCCAATACTTTCATCGCGGCGGCGGGTTACAATGTCGGTAAATCACTGTATGAAGCGGATTTGATCGACGAAGCTAAACGTTTAGTGGCCAATGCTAAGAGCCGTGGCGCCGATATTCCTGTGCCGACAGATGTAGTCGTGGCAGGCGAGTTTAGCCCAACGGCTGCGGCAACCTTAAAATCAGTTAGCGAAGTCGCTGATGGCGAAATGATTTTTGATATTGGTCCAGATAGCGCTGAAGCACTGGCTAAAATCATCGAATCTGCAGGCACTATCGTGTGGAACGGCCCTGTGGGCGTGTTCGAATTCGACCAATTTGGTGAAGGTACTAAGCGTATCGCCCAAGCGATTGCCGATTCAAAAGCCTTCTCTATCGCAGGCGGTGGTGACACTTTGGCTGCGGTTGATAAGTACGGTATTGCCGATAAAGTGTCTTACATTTCGACTGGCGGCGGCGCTTTCCTCGAGTTCCTCGAAGGTAAAGAATTACCGGCTGTGGCTATGTTAGAAAAGCGCGGCGCTTGATTATTAAGTTAAAATACGCGGCGCATAAGACGCCGCGATAAGCTCTGATATCATCAAAGCTTGATAATAAATAAAAGAATTATAAAAAAAACCGCCCGTGTTTATTTTAGATATTTTTTTCAGGTACTTATTTTAGGTGCTTGTTTAAGGTATCTATCTGAATACGGGTATAAAAATCCATCCAAACGATAGTGACCTCGGTGACCAAGCGTTGCAGAATGTGACAGTCACCCTATTATTGGAGTTAAAAAATGGCGTTAATTTCCCTACGACAACTACTCGACCACGCGGCAGAACATGGATACGGTGTGCCTGCGTTCAACGTTAACAACTTAGAGCAGATGCGTGCCATCATGCAGGCCGCTGAAGCAACAGACAGCCCTGTTATTGTGCAAGCTTCTGCTGGCGCGCGTAAATATGCTCGCCCACAGTTCTTAAAATATTTGATGGCTGCAGCCCTTGAGCAGTATCCAGATATTCCTGTGTGTATCCACCAAGACCACGGTACCGATCCTGATATCTGTCAGCGTTCTATCCAATTAGGCATGTCATCAGTGATGATGGATGGCTCTTTGATGGCTGATGGCAAAACCCCTGCATCTTATGACTACAACGTCGATGTCACCCGTCGCACAGTGGCATTTGCCCATGCGTGTGGTGTGTCAGTTGAAGGCGAAATCGGCTGTTTAGGCAGTTTAGAAACTGGCCAAGCAGGCGAAGAAGACGGTATTGGTGCAGTGGGTACATTAAGCATGGATCAAATGCTGACCACTCCTGATGAAGCGGCGCGTTTCGTTGCAGATACCCATGTTGATGCATTAGCCATCGCTATCGGTACTAGCCACGGTGCTTACAAGTTCAGTCGTAAACCTACGGGCGATGTACTGCGTATCGACCGCATCAAAGAAATCCATGCGCGTATTCCTAATACTCACTTAGTGATGCACGGTTCATCTTCAGTGCCACAAGAATGGTTACAGATCATCAACCAATACGGTGGTCAGATCCCAGAAACCTACGGCGTGCCATTAGAAGAAATCGTTGAAGGTATCAAGCACGGTGTGCGTAAGGTGAATATCGATACTGACTTACGTTTAGCATCAACGGGTGCGGTACGTAAGTTCTTAGCGGAACACCCAAGTGAATTTGACCCACGTAAATTCTTGAAAGCGTCAATGGAAGCCATGGCAGACATCTGTACTGTTCGCTACGAAGCTTTCGGTTGTGCTGGTCAAGCATCTAAGATTAAGCCATTGTCTTTACAAGCAATGTATAAAGCGTATCAGTCTGGCGCGTTAGATCCTAAGATCAACATGTAAGCGTTATCGCTAGGACAAAAACCCGCTAATGCGGGTTTTTTTATGCTTAAAATAGATGCAATTTTCATTTTTTAATCGTCAATGCTAATATTGCGCAGATTTTCAGGGGAAAAAACTAACCCATATTAATATGTGCTTATCCAGCTTTGCTGGAAGAACAGATATTTATAGGGATTGGATTTAACGGAACAGGAACGGATAAACATGAAAAAAGTACTGACCGCAGCGATATTAATGACTGCACCTTTTATGGCGACTGCAGGGGCCGATTTTGTAAAAGGCGACAAGACATTCGCTGGTGAAGCTGAGTTAGGTGCCACCTTAACCACAGGTAACACTGAAACCTCATCATTTAAGGGACGTTTAAATCTTAAGCATGAGCTTGGCGATTGGGAAAATCAGTACTTACTAGAAGGTTTATACAAAGAAGATACCGGTTCTGTCACCGCGAAACGCTATTTAGCGGGCGCACAGGGTAACTACATGATGACAGACCGTAGCTACCTGTTTGCTAATGCCAGTTATGAAGTCGACCCGTTTACCGGTTATGACTACACCCTATCTGGCGCAGCGGGTTATGGTCATAGACTGTATGACACCAGCAAGACCTTTTTAGATGTTGAAGTGGGTCCGGGTTATATCTATCAACGTCTCGATACTGAGCAAGCGCTTATCGAAGGTTATGACACCAACGACAGCGTTGTTGCCCACGGCGTGATCAACTTCGAAACTGAAATCACTGAAACCTCTAAATTCCAACAGCGTTTCGTTGCCGATTACGGTGACAAGTTAGATGCCCGTTCTGAAACCTCATTAACGGCAAATATTATCGGCGCATTGGCGATGAAGTTTGCCATTATTGTGCGTTACAACAGCGAGCCGCTGGATGATAAGAAAAGCACAGATACCGAAACCAATATGACCTTGTTGTATGCTTTCTAATGCTGTGACACTGATTTAAAACAAAAAAGCACCTTCGAGGTGCTTTTTTATTGGCTGTTTTTAGACTAAGTTGAATATACGTTAAGCTTTTCTTTATTAGCAATATCTGTAGTTATACAAAAATTAATGTTTTAAATGCCTTTGGTTATAGGGTAATGCATAGAAAGTTGCGTTTTATCAACATTTGCTATGCCGAAGCTATGGTAATTTTCGACGTAATTTCCTACGTAGAGATGAACTTTAATGAAATTACAGCGGTTGTTTAAAGGCAGTGGAATGGCGTTGTGGAGTCTATTCTGCGTTGCAATATTGAGCGGATTCTCACCTGCAGCATGGGCTATGACAGAAGGGGCAGATCGGCTTAATTTAACCGCCGCGAGCGTGGGTTATGTCGCCGTCTGTGTGTTTGTGCTGGCTTATATACTTGTGATGGCCGAGGAGACATTACATTTACGCAAGTCGAAACCTGTGCTCGTTGCGGCAGGGATCATCTGGGGCATGATAGGTTTTGTCTATATGCAAAACGGCATGTCCGAAGTGTCGGAAGCGGCATTCAAGCAAAACTTGCTCGAATACGCCGAGCTACTGCTCTTCTTGCTGGTGGCGATGACCTATATCAATGCCATGGAAGAACGTAATCTGTTCGATGCGATCCGCGGCTGGCTGGTGGGTCGTGGTTTTAGCCTGCGAACTGTGTTTTGGTTAACGGGCTTTATGGCGTTTTTCATCTCGCCTGTGGCCGATAACTTAACCACAGCTTTACTGATGTGCGCTGTGGTGATGAAGGTTGGGGCAGGGCAACGCAAGTTTATTACCCTTGCCTGTATCAACATTGTCGTTGCCGCCAACGCGGGTGGCGCGTTTAGCCCCTTTGGTGACATCACGACCTTAATGGTATGGCAAAAGGGCCTAGTGCACTTTGGCGATTTCTTTAATCTGTTCATTCCCGCCCTCGTTAACTTTGCCTTACCCGCCGCCATTATGAGTGTGTTCATCCCGCATTTTGTGCCTGAGCCTGAAAAAGAGCATGTGTACACTAAGCCCGGTGCTAAACGCATTGTGGGGCTGTTTTTACTCACTATTGCTACGGCAGTGTGTGCCCATTCCTTCTTAGGTATGCCGCCTGTACTGGGCATGATGACGGGATTAGGCTTTCTGCAATTCTTTGGTTTTTACCTGCGTAAAACCTTCAATCGTTCCGTTGCTCGCGAACGTGAAAAGGCGGAATTAAGACAAGACAAATTACGCCTGCAGCAACTTGGCAGTGTGGTGCCATTTGATGTGTTCAGCCGCATTTCCCGCGCCGAGTGGGATACTTTGCTGTTCTTTTATGGCGTAGTGTTATGCGTCGGCGGCCTAGGTTTTATGGGATATTTGAGCTTAGTGTCTGAGGCCATGTACTCACATTGGGATGTCACCTATGCCAACGTTGCCGTGGGTTTACTTTCGTCTGTGATTGATAATATTCCTGTGATGTTTGCGGTATTGACCATGAATCCCGATATGGCATTGGGACAGTGGTTACTGGTAACGCTGACCGCTGGGGTAGGTGGAAGTTTGCTCTCGATTGGCAGTGCGGCAGGAGTTGCCCTGATGGGGCAAGCGCGCGGCATTTACACCTTTGGGGCACATCTGCGGTGGACGCCTGTGATAGCTTTAGGTTATGTGGCGAGCATTTTAGTGCACATGTGGTTAAACGCCGCGATGTTCTAACACTGCGTTAGCTTGATTATCGTTTATCGAGACAGGCTTGCGGTTTGTCTCACGAAAATTAACTATTTGCTGGCTTGGGTTAGCAAGATCACATTAATCATTGGTTGGCTTGCATAGACTTAACTCCGTGTTTTTATGGAGTTGAGTTAATGTGTATGCAATTGGGAGACTGCAGGTTTGATCGAGAACGAGGCATGCTGATTGAGTTGTCTCGCGATGAATCTTGGCATCTTTCTCGGGCCGAGTTACAAGTGATCACGTTATTGCTTGAACACCAAGGTCAGTTAGTTTCAAAGCACATGCTAAAAACGGGGGATGGACAAGGTCCGCCATTAACCGATGCCTCTGTGTCCCGCGCCATATCCACGCTCCGCTCCTTTCTTGGCCCTCAGCACGAGGGCTTGATCGAAACCGTTAAAGGCCAAGGTTATTTGTTGCGGCCATCAAACGGCAGCGAATATCGAGGCGTCAATTACCTCAGACTACACACTGTGCCTTTGTGGAGTGCCTTAGTGTTATTCGGGGTGATGTTGGCGTTTTCGGTGTTTTATCTGAAACACACAGATCACAGCAAGCCGACCCAAGCTTTGATGACGTCGATACTGTCGTTAGCCTCGGGTCAGCAAGTGCGCTTGAACTTATATGCCGACTCCAGTGCGAGTAACACCTTACTGTTCGAAATGGGCGAGCGCTTAAGTGCGGGCCTCATTGCCTGTGGCAAGAGCGATTGGGCGGATGTTTATGCGTCTTTATCCCATGACAAACAGGTGCTTAATATGACGTTTCGCGGTGAAAAACTCGACCAGTCAGTGCTCCGCAATATTAGCATCAGCGATTTTTCTCGCCCCAAAGCATTCATCGACTCTGCCTGGCTACGCGAGGTGGATATCTGTGGCTAAATGGCTCAAGTGGACCATCAATATTGTTATTTTGTCGGCCTTGATTGCGGCTTGCGGGGTGATTTATAAACAGTCGGCAACGAGCCGGACCATGATGTTGAGTTGCAGTTCAGAACTGTTTGATCGCCATTCGAGTGCGAATCCCAGTATCAGCGCCAGCAGTGACAATAAATTTTACCTGCTTGTGGACGTATTGATTGCCGCCGACAAAGCGCAAATCAACTACCGTTATTTTAATTTTGATGGCACCAGTGCGGGCCATATTTCGATGCGTGGCAAGGTCGACAGCATTGAGGCCAATAGCATGACTTATAGGGTTGCAGTGGAGACGAAAACTGAATCGGAAATGGAAAAGCAAAAAAATTGGCCAGAACATATGAAATACCTTTCTAACATCAGCAGTTTACCGTTTCGCGATTCTGGGGTGAATAATTTCAGTATTGAAGTGTTAGATATGGATGACACTAAGGATTATGCCGTGGTGTTATTCCAACCCAGCAATACGATTTGTGGATGCCGAATCGTAAATAGCCGAATTTAATCAGTGAATTTGAGTTTATTTCAGTTAAGATTAGTGCTCATTGATTTATGTCTACTGCGATGAGTCTCTGTGAGGGCTCATGAAAAGGGTGTTGTGTCTAAGATACGTGTAAAGCAAGAAGAATCCCTGTCGATTAAGTTCAGCCACCAGATGGAAAAGGGCGATAATCGTCAGCTCGATCTCTATTTCTTTTTACCAAAGGAAATGGGCATAGGCTCGCACACGCTCAATGAAGAAGAGTACTACTACAGCGCGATTGTCGGTCGTCGTTCTTACTATTCAGAAGGCTTACACTTACCTTTGGTACAGGGCCGCTTTGCCAGTTTAAATCGCCGCACCGTTGAAGAATTCAGATTGTACTTGAATCTGTTCGCCTATCAGTTTGCCGTTGCAGTCGAAAACGACGTTAAAGAACTCAATCAAATCACAGATGTGACCCATTTCTATTTTGCCCTCGACGAATTACGCGAACAAGTCGGCCAGTTGCTGAAAAAGTTTCGCCGTAACGAACCAGGCGATCCTAAATGGAAATCCTACTTTGAAAATGCCGACAACTATCTGTCTTGGTTTTGCGAGCAGCAGTTGCTAAAGGTGCTCGCCCATGCAACACGGACCAGCGATTTCAATGATATCCAAGAACGGGTGCTAACACTGTGTCGCAATGAGTGCGCCTATCGGGATGAGCATAACTACAACTCGGCGCAAACTAAGCAAGATCCTAACCGTATCTCAAACAAGATGTTGTTGTTACGACGTTTAATCCAGCAAGGTGTGGTGCTAAAAGAAGAGTTAAAGCCCTTAGGAATTGGCCTTAAAAAGTTCACAACGGGACTGGCAACGGCGTTAGTCATGTTGGTGGTGTCGGCGTTGATAATTCAAGCGCAGGGCGCCTTTAGCGGCTTTACCATTGCCTTAGTGCTGACTTTGGCGGTGATTTACGGCTTCAGGGAAATCTTTAAAGATGACGTACGTAATGCCATGTGGCGTTTTATTCAGCGGGGCAGGCCACGCTGGAGCCGGATTTTGCGCGATACCACCAGTCAGGCGGTAATCGCTAAGCAGTTGGTATGGCTTGAGTTTATGCGTCAGCAAGATCTGCCCGATAAAGTCAGCGAAATCCTAAAACACAGGCATAGCCAAAATAAGGTCGATGCGGAAATCCTGCACTATAAAATCGCCACTAAGGTGAATCAGCATGAGTTCCAAGCGGGATACTCTACTATTCAAGAGCAAGTGAACTTTAGCTTAGTGCCCTTTGCCCGCTACTTAGAGCGGGGTAAGGCGAAGATTTATAAAGAAGTTGAAGGCAAAATCAGCCATGAATCGGTTGAGCGGCGTTATCAAGTCAACTTGATTTTAGTGCTGCGCGATGGTCGCGAGGCCCCGCAGTATATTCGCTACAAAATCACCATGAACCGTTCGGCCATTATTGAAATTACTCAGAGCCAATTGCCCGATTCGGTTAACATGCCCGAATCTACGATTGATGACGAGTAAAGGCCTGACCGATATTTTGATCGTTATTCTGTTTCGCCCGTTTTAGGGCGATTTCGGCATTATTCAGATACTGCTCAAGTGTCTGACCTTCTTGATAACCAGCAATCCCGATACTGATCCCTTCACCTAAGCCATTGCTGTTGAGCTTTTCCATCATATTGAGGGCAAAGTTATGCGCTTGGGTGGCATCTGTATCGGGTAGCATCACCAGTAGTTTGCCTAATTGCCAATGTAAAATCTGATAATTAGCTGGGATTTCAAGCAGTAATTGAACCTCAACTTCTTGCTGACGGTTCGCCAGTTGGTCTATGTCACTCATGTGGCTCAGCATACCTTCGGGATTGATATCCATTAGCAGTAAGCTTGAACTCAGGCGGCTTGGCGGCGGCAGCGAGTTAAAATAACGTTCTAAATCAACTAAGCTCAGCAGAATAGTACTGCGATGGGGCACAAGGCTGCGCTTCTCTGTGCCTCGGCCACGTTCGGCAGCTTGCTCTAAGGTACAGACGATATAATCAATCTCACCATCGGCGGCCACATGGCCCTTCAAGGTCGCCTGTAAACAATTGGAGTGCGCCTGTTTAGGTGAGCATAGAATTTGCCCCTGCCACTGACCTTGCATGGCGATTTGAGCGCTAATTCTTTGCCATTGATTACCTAAATCGTTGGCGAGCAGCGAGGCTAAATCTTGATTTAAATCGCCATTGAGTTGCATTAGTGCATCGAATACGGGGTTGATTTTAATCAGTTTACCATTGGCATCTGTTAGCGCTGTTGCGACTGTGCTATCGCATAAAAGCTCACTGAGAAATGCTTGTTCTTTACTACTGACTAATTCACTGATGTCTTCAAGGGTGATCAATAGATGTGGTGAACCTCGGCTCACCCTTGGTGCTTGGCGGATATGCACTCGCAGTGTGGGGCCGTTGATACTTTCTAGGCTGATTTCACCAGACCATTGACCGGTTTTATGCACTTGCTCCATCAGCTCGGCATAGGTTTTATCATCGAGGCACAAGGTACGTTGTAGATTACGGTCTGTGAGTTCATCGAGTGGCACTAAGGTCGCTTCTGCCGCCTTAGTGTTGGCGCTGATCACCCTGGCGTTTTCGTTGACCATCATAAAGCCAATGTCACTGTTAAATAAGCCATTGGCGACATCGATACTGTATTGGCGTGAACGCTGTTGTAAGCGATACATGTGACTGAGCAGCACAACCCAAGCGGCGAGTACGGTTAAGATTAGCGATGCCACTATGACAATGTTTTGCCACTGGGAAAAACGTGCGGCTATGTCGGAGTTACGCACATAGGAGAGTAAAAAGTATTCTCTGCGGGTTTCTGGCTGGGCGGTAAGCTCGATCTTAAGGTAAACAAAGGTGGCTTCTTCACCGTGGAACTGGCCAAAATTACTCATGGACATATCACGCCACAGAGCGGGATAACTTTGTCTCAAACTTGCCCCTAAGGTTTCAGGCATATTACTTAACGGGGCGAGAGCGCTCGCGCCAGCATAGAGTAATCCCTGGGTGTCGAGCACTAACATAGGCGATTTGTTACTCGAAAAAGCCGGTTTTATGGCTTCGAGCATTTGCACCATAGAGTTGTACGTCACCAGATAACCCATAGAACTTTGATCGGGCTTTTCGAGCCAAGCCATTTGATACATATAGGGTTCTAGCATGCCTTCAATCGGAACAAACTCCAGTGGCGAAGTGTAAACCTCCTTGCCACCCATGTTACGACTCGCGCCAAGCAAGGTTGGCGGTAAGGCATCTTTACTGAAATTGGAAGGAGTAGAGAACTTATAATTGCCTTGGGGATCGTACAGCGCAATACCGAGCAGTTCAGGAATATGCTTCACTAGATCTAGCCAGGCTTCCTGTAATTTGAGTTGTTGCTTGGCGGTAGGATTGCTTAAGTACTGCTTTAGCAGCTCACCATTGGCAAAAATTTGGGTGCGAAATTGCTGAAAAGACACTTTATCAGTGATCAGTGTGCCTATGGTTTGCAGTTCACTGTATCTCTGTGTCGCCCATTCTTCCTGTAGGCGGCGTTCACCTAAGGTAATGATTAAGTTAGTTAAAATGATCATGCCAATTACCAGCATAGAGAGCTGGCTTGCAACGGCTAATAAGCGTTGATGCGACCAATGGATCCCTTGAGTCAAAGAGAGCAGTGGCGCTAGGGGATACGTGCTTGGGTTATTCTTCAGCATGAACCGATAATGAGTGGGTGATCTGTTAATTTCGCTATGTTAACACGAAAGAATTGTTACGACAGTGCCAAGTTACTCAGCAAGATTTCTTGAGTAAAAGTTAAGACGATCACACATGTACCACTCACGTCATCGACAGTGTTATTTGCTTGGGTATTTCAGTCGATTATGGCTTTTTAGAATGCCGTTTAGCCTAAAGCGCCAAGCACCCTATGTTTAAATTCACAGCCGTAGGACTCCACTTGTTCACGGCAGATATCGATATCGACGCCCGTTAATCCTTCGATGGCGGAGACTTGCACCGTTTCAATATAGTGTGGCGCTAAGGCAATAAAGGCATGCACGGCGGCGTAGGAACCGGCGAGTTTTGGGCGGCAATGTTCAATATAGGCAGCTTCATTATCCGCATTGAGTGAAATCGATAAGCTATCAACGCAGTCGGCAAGTTCTGGTAGAATATTGCGTCTATGGACCAGATTGCCTAAACCATCGGTATTAATCCGTACTCGTCCGCCCCTGCGTTTGATCTCTTTTGCCACAGTGAGTAGCGTTGGAAGATTTAAGGTTGGCTCGCCATAACCGCAAAACACGTATTCTTCGAAGTCTTTAACATCGCCAAGCAGAGGGATAATTTCCTCTGGCTTAGGTTGATGGCACAGGGCGAGTTGGTATTCGTGGATTTGTTTACTTCCATTATGTTTTGGGCAGAAAGCGCAGCGCAGGGTGCAGCGACCAGTGATATTGAGGTAACGACTGCGGCGAATGTCATAGACTAGCGTTTCGGTCGCACAGGTTTCATTTGTGCAAACTTCATCTGTAATGTGACCGTTCGCTAGGGTTTCAGTAGTGACAACGTGCGGGTTATCAAGGTGTTGCTTATGCAGATGCTCAGACATAATGATGGCTTCATTCTAACGATAACTGACGACTTGAGCACAGTGTAGCGAAAGCCCGATGGCATAACTGTCAGCTAGATCCCAACTTGAAAGCTCAAACCCACTCACGGCATAGTGACTTTGATGCTGATGTGGAATTGAGTGAGCACAGGCAATAAAAAAGAGAGCCTAAGCTCTCTTTTTAAGGTCCAAGACATTGATTAACTGTCTATCGCTAACTGTCTGTCGTTAACAGCCTATAAATAGTCTTTCTTATAGTCAGTCGTGACAGCTTGCTCAAAATCCGGATGCTTAACGTCTTCATCATTGGTTTTTTTAGGCTGCCACCACCAGTTGAAGAAGCGGCTGCTAGAGCGGCTAACATCGTCGAGTATGATGTACAGCAGCGGCACTAAGATCAGCGTTACTACGGTCGAGAACAGGATACCGAAGGCGAGGGACGTCGCCATAGGGATCACAATTTGCGCCTGCAAACTGCGCTCGAGAATAATAGGCACTAAGCCGACAAAGGTAGTGAGTGACGTTAAGATGATCGCCCTAAAGCGATAACAGCCGGAATCCACTGCCGCCTGTCTAACCGATTGACCTTGCTCCCGCGCACGGTTAACAAAGTCGACCAAAATCAAAGAGTCGTTCACCACCACACCCGCGAGTGCCACTATGCCGCAGAGACTTAATACGCTCATCGCGAGTCCCTGAATCAAGTGACCGAACAGGGCGCCGATAATCCCGAAGGGGATCACCGACATGATGATCAACGGCTGACTGTAGGATTTTAGCGGGATTGCCATCAGTGCATAAATGGTAAACAGCGCAAAGAAGAAACCTTGCATCAAACCGACCATAGCATTCTGTTCATCTAAACTGCCGCCATCTAACGCGGTTTGGATTTTAGGATACTTGGCCTGTAATTGTGGCAGGTAATCTTTTTGGATTTCCTGTACCACTTTTGAAGGTTCAACTATGTTTTTGTTGGCATTTGCCGTGATGGTGATCGCCCGCTTACCGTCAACACGGGTAATTGAGGCGTAGGATTCGCCTTTCTCAATTTGTGCCACGGTCGAGAAGGGAACCGAGGTGCCCGTTGGCGTGCGGATCAGCATGTTTTCCAGATAACCCACAGTGCGGCGCTGCTCTAATGGATAGCGCACCATTACCTTGATCTCTTCTTTATTACGCAAAATACGTTGGGCTTCATAACCATAGAAACCATAACGCACTTGGCGAGCTAAATCGGAAAGGGTCAGGCCAAGGGCTTCCGCCTCTGGACGTATCTTCAGGCGAATTTCATGGCTACCCGAGGAAAAGTTGTCGGCAATATCGTATACGCCTTCATAGCTGGCGAGTTTTTGCTTCAACTCTTTAGAGGCCGCGGACAGTTCATCGAGATCACTTGAGGTCAACCTGAAGGAAATATCGCCACCGGCATCGTTAGTGCTCGCGTTAAAGCTGAGTTTTTTGACCGATAGAAGCTCGGGCAATTGTTCACGCCATGCGGCAGCAATCGTCACACCATCGACTTCGCGGTCTTCACCTTTCGTCAGTTCGGCAAAAATAAAGGCAGAGGTGCGGGAGCTCATATTGATAAAGCTGTGTTTCACCACTTGATAGCCGTTATCTTGCTCCATTTTGTCATTCATCTTGTACAGGGCTTCTTCTATGCTCTGCACCACTTTCAAAGTGTTATCTTCCGAGCTGCCTTCGTCCATTTCCAACTGAACTTGGATAAAGTCCGATGGAATATCTGGGAAGAATACCCAACGCACTTTACCACTGGCGACTAAGGCAATCGACAGGACCAACACACCGATAAAAGCCGCGACCACGTTGTATCTTTGTTTGATACAGCGCTCGAGGAAATTACGATAACTGTGGTGAATAAAGTGCTGCACTCTGTCGTTAAAGTTGGCTTTAAGGCGACCAAAGAATCCCCTTGGCGCGCTGGGCTTTTTAAACTTCATGTGCGCTAAATGCGCTGGCAGGATGAACTTAGATTCGACCAGCGAGAAGGCCAAACAGAGGATGACCACCATGCCGATGGATTTCCAGATAATCCCCATAGGGCCAGAAACCATTAACATGGGAATAAAGGCCGCAATCGTGGTTAATACCCCGAAGGTCGCGGGCATTGCCACTTTTTGCGCGCCGCGGATCACGTTTTCAACCGAGTGACCGTGGCGTTCGACTTCTGTGTAGGCGCTCTCGCCGATGACAATCGCATCGTCCACCACTATCCCGAGCACTAAGATAAAGGCGAACAGGGTTAACATGTTGATCGTCATTGAGAAAGGTTCGAGCGGCATGATCAGCATAGTGCCGAGGAAGCACACCGGCAGACCCATCATGACCCAAAACGCCAACTTAAGATCGAGGAACATAGCTAGGATGATAAACACCAACAAGGCACCGTAAAACATGTTCGACATCATCATGTTTAAGCGGCCTTTGAGGTAGTGCGTCATATCACCCCAAGTATCGAGTTGCGCGTTGGCGGGAAGCGTCGCACGGCGATCCTCGACGTATTGTTTTACTTGAGCGGCAATGTATAAGGCATTTTGATCATCAACACTGGTGACTTCGATAATCGCGGCCGGTTTACCGTTAAAGCGGGTGTATTCCAAACGTTCTTCAAAATCATCTTTGATAGTCGCCACTTGCGGCAACATCACCCGGCTACCGTCGGGGCGAGTGGTGACGACGATATTGGCAAAGTCATCCCCCGTGTAGGCTTGGCCTTTAGTGCGCAGCAGGATGTCGCCATCTTGGGCACGAATCGAACCGCCGGGTAAGTCAAAGGAAGAGTTTTGCACTGCTAATGCAACCTGCGAGAAAGTCAGGCCGTATTCACGTAATTTATTCTCAGAGACTTCGATGCCGATTTCATAATCGCGTACCCCTGTCACTTTGGCACGGGTCACGGCTGGCAGTTGGGTTAAATCGTCACGTACTGACTTAGCCAACTCTTTCATATCGTGCAGTGTCATATCACCATAGACGGACACCCAAATGACGTTATTTTCAGGTTTAATCTGATAGATATTGGGTTTTTCGATGTTCACAGGGAAGGTCGAAATCGCGTCTAACCTTAGCTTGGCTTCATCGAGCACGGTTTGCACTTCGTAACCGTCTTCAACTTCTACTGTTATTGAGCCAACCCCTTCGCTCGCCACTGACGTGACCTTCTTGATACCGTTGATATCTTGGATGGCTTCTTCAATCTTGATGTTGATGCCTTCTTCGATTTCCTGTGGCGCCGCGCCCGGATAGGCGACGGAAATATTCAGTAAATTGAGTTCAAAAGAAGGAAAAACCTCTTTATTGATCAAGACAGTGCTAAACAAGCCGCCGACGAGCAATGCCCACATTAACAGGTTCGCGGCCACACTGTTGCGGGCAAACCAGGCTAAGATCCCTTTTTGAGTGTCCATTATTTCACTCCAGTGGCCGCAAGACTCGACTCAGGCGTGTCTTCTTTTGGCGTCTCAGTCGGCAATGCCGCTTCACCTAAGACCTTGACCAGTTGACCGTTTGCCATGCTGTTGAAGTGAGTGGTGGCGACGCGCTCGCCCGTTTTTAGACTGTCCTTGATATACACATTGTCGAGATCGCTACGAACGATATTCACATGGCGCATTTCAACAATATTTTTGTCGTTAACTAAGGCGACGTGATCGTTACGAACCACATGCCGAGGTAGTTTAACTATGCCATCGACGGTGCGACCTTTGATGACCGCATTGACGAAGCTGCCATATTTAAGCGGTAAGCTGCCAGCAACTTTATTGGCGCGCAGGTAAGGGTCTTTGATTTCAGCGACTAAATACACCATGCGATTTTCAGCATCGATCACGCCTTCGCTGCGGATAATATTGCCATCCCAAGTATTTTCTTTACCCGCCAAAGAGGCGCTCAGCGTCACTTGAGTATCGGGATTATCAACCGATTCTAAATAGGCTAGATCGTCATTGGAAATCGGTAAGCGGATTTCAGCAACACTAGTGTCGTAGAGTTCTCCTAGATTTGTACCTAAGCTAACATACTGACCTAAATCGACATTGCGCGCTTTGATTATGCCATCGAACGGCGCGCGGATAACCGTGCGCTCAAGGTTACGTTGGGCACGCGCCAGTGCTGCTTGCGCATATTTAACGTTGGCTTGCTCTTTTTTAAGCTGTGGAATACGCAGACCTAACTCTGGGGGTAAGCCCTTGTCGTAGCCTTTGAATTCGATTTTAGCGACTTCACCGCGGGCAATTTCTTCGTTCAGTGCCGCGGTGGCTTGGGCCAGTGTCGCTTCGGCTTGCATCAAATCAGCCTCGTAATCTGAGGGCTCTATTTGCGCGAGTTGTTCGCCTTTCTTGACTATGCCGCCCGCCACAAAATTAGGGGAAATGGTCAGCATTCTGCCCTGAACTTCGGTTACCAGTTGGGTTTTATATTTTGGATTAACCACACCGTAGGAAGGTAAGTTTAGCGATACCGTTTGCTGAGTCACTTGCGTCACATCAACGATAGGAATGGGCATCTCTTCAGGTTTTTGTTCTGGCGCTTCCTTGGTTTGCATTAATATTTTTGCGCCTAAGCCAAATAGCAGCAAAATTAATAAAGGAGATGTTCTCCTCAGTAGAGTCTTCATCATATTATTGTTACATCCATGCTAATCGCGTAATGGGGTTAAAGTAGCAGAGTCGGCCGCGCCAATAAATTTATTTTTGTAAATTAAATGTGTCTAAAAGTGATGTTTTGACACATGTGCTCAATAGGTACCGATGCTTTGGCGAAAATTAGAGCAGGGGAATGATGAAAGGTTCACTTAGGTGATTGGAATATATTGAAATAAGAATGAATACGCTTGCGGATTTGCAAATCTAAATGGGCCGTATTTCATGCTCTATATTTTGTGATTAGCTTTTACTCGCCAGTTGATTTATTGCATTGAGTTAAATTTAGGTAATAAAAAAGCCGCATATAGCGGCTTTAGTTGGATGATTTCAAGCAGAGGTTACTTCTTCTTGCGGGCGATTTTACTCGCTTTCTTCGCCGCTTCTTTCTTGCTGGTTTTCTTCGCTGCTTCTTTGGCTTTCACTTTGGCTTTTTTCTTACCTGGAGTCCGCGCTTCTTTGTTCTTTGGACGCAGCTCTTCGATCACGCGGCGTTTCAACGGTTGCTCGATATAACGCTCGATTTTACCGACGATACGCATATCGTGGGCTTCGGCCAACGAAATCGCAGTGCCTTTGGCGCCAGCGCGGCCAGTACGACCGATACGGTGAATATAGGTATCGGCAGAGCGTGGCATGTCGAAGTTGATCACATGGGTAATATCATCGATATCGATACCGCGTGCAGCCACATCGGTTGCCAACAAGACGTTCACTTCACCTTTAGTAAAACGACTTAAGGCTTGGAAACGTTTTTTCTGTTCCATATCGCCACGCATGAATGCGCAGGGAATGCCAACTTTCAGTAACTGGCCTTCTAAGCTAGAAACGATGTCGCGGGTTTTTACGAACACGATAGTCCGTTTCACATCTTCTTGGCGCAGCAGATGACATAGCAGGGCAAATTTATGCTCTTTATCATCGGCTAAGTGGAGCCATTGGTGGATCTTGGCTTTTTCACTGCGAGGGGCTTCAACATCGATTTCAATCGGGTCGTTTAACACTTCGCGGGCAAAACGTTGCACGCCGCCGCCTTCTAAAGTGGCAGAGAACAGCATGTTCTGCTTGCGGCCTTGGGCTTCGATAGCAATCGCTTGCACCACAGAAGAGAAGCCCATGTCTAGCATGCGGTCTGCTTCGTCGATAATTAAGATATCGACTTCTTGGGCGTTGAAATTGCCTTTGTCTAAATATTCCATCAGGCGGCCAGGGGTCGCGACCAGAATATCGACGTTGCCCGCTAAGGCTTCTTCTTGTGGTCCGTAAGGCACACCACCAGTCACTATTGCTATGTCTAAACCTTGGCCTGTGGCTAAGTGACACGCATAACGGTGGATTTGGCTGGCTAACTCACGGGTTGGCGTGAGGATCAGGATACGTGCTTGCCCTGCGAAACGGCGGGGGAAGTCGATTAAATGTTGCAGCGATGGCAGTAAAAAGCTCGCTGTTTTACCTGTTCCTGTCGGGGCGCGCGCGAGAATATCTCTTTGCTCTAGGGCATAAGGGATAGTTTCTTGCTGAATAGTGGTGGGTGAATGATGCCCCATGGCATTAAGCGACTCTAATAAGCTAGGGTCAAGCTGGAAATCTTCAAATTGCATGCGCAGCGTCTCGACGGATAATAGCGAAGCATTATAAAGGTTATGGCGGTTAACTTAAATAACTTATCTAGATCTCCGGTGTTTATCTTCTTAGTCGGTAAAGTTTTATGGTGATAGGCATAAGTTAATTACTTTAAACTCAATGTATTAGCATTTAATTTTGGGAGAATTAGCCCCTTCGTTACCTTTGCCAAACTTAGTGGCCTTTACTTAACGTGTCAGGGCTGGACTCGATATCAGTATTTAAGGTAAAAATCTCGGATCAATTGCACCATGGTTTGGGTGTATTGGCCTGAAAGTTCTCGAATAGTGATATCACTGCTCTTAGGGGCAATTTGAGGGTGAGTCTTGTGTGCGAGTACGCAGAGTACTCGATTGGCGCTTTTTCCTACAATACTGATAAGGTTAGTTATTTCTATCAAACTAAGCTGTGAATGCGCCAAAATCTCATTGAAACGCGCCATGCTCTGCATGGGTAATATGAGGCTTGCGTTTCCTTGCGGTGCTAGGCAGACATGAATGGCATCGAGTAGCGCGGTAAAACTTAAGCTATCTGTGTGACGGGCCATAGCGCGCTGGGATTGTATCGCTTGTGTGCCTTGCTCAAAATAGGGCGGATTACAAATGATGTGATCAAAATACTCTTGATACTCAATATGTTGACAAAAGTCTTGGATGCTGCTGTTGACTAAGGTGAGTCGATTCGCCCACGGACTATTGTGGAAGTTATGCTGGCAAGCCTCGGCTGCACTGGTGTCTAACTCGACACTGGTAATGTGTGCTTGGCTGCGCTGCGCTGCCATTAAACTGAGTAAGCCGCTGCCAGCACCAATATCTAACACTGTTTTTGCTGCGGTCAGTTGAGCCCACGCGCCTAGGACGACACTGTCTGTGCCTACGGCCATGCCGCAATTCATATCATCGATATGAAATTGTTTAAAAGTGAATGCCATGGAGAGTTAATTTTTGCCGTTCTAAGGTGGTTAGGCCCAATATTGGGCGGGCATTATTCTAATTCTAGCCCTCGTTTTTAGCCAATGCTTTTAAACAGAAGATGTTGCGCTAGATGTATGAATTTGTGTCGGCATAAGATTTTATTTTTTAAGGCGCAATACAGATTTTACTTAATTAACGCTTTATTTTATTGCCTTAGAAACCTTTTCTTAGCAGTTAATTAGCATTATTTCGCTTTTTTTATCCTAACGGTCTTGTTGTCTTGTATTGGTGCTTTAAGTCTGGTATTAGTTTCGCCCCCATTTTTAATCACTTTTATGATTAACGGATAGGTAAACGAGTTTAGTGGTGAATTAGTAGTCAGTGCAGCTGCGCAAAAGTTTGTCATAGATTATAAACTCGACAGATATCGAACATATTTACCACGGAATTGTGTAAACAAAGATTTGCACTCCGGATGGGCTTTGTTTTAGCTATGGCTAATCGACACATAATCACTTAAGTTTGTAAAAAAACAATAAGACAAGATGGGGCTTCCAGTGCAAGACAATCAGATGAGTATCGCAGATACATTGGGCTTAGGTTTTATGACCTTCGCATTCTTTTTAGGGGCAGGTAACCTAATTTTTCCACCGTTCGCGGGAATGTTAGCGGGCGGTAATATGCCCCTCGCCATGTTGGGTTTTTTGATTACCGCCGTAGGTTTACCTTTAGTTGGACTGATTGCTGTCGCTAAGGCTCAAGGTAAGGTTATGGCTATGCTGCCAGTATTTGCAGCAACGACATTGGCTATCGCGATTTATATCATTATCGGCCCTGCGTTTGCTGCGCCGCGTACCGGTTTAGTGGCTTACGAGATTGGCGCTAAGCCCTTTATCGATGACACCACGGCCACATTTTTACTGGGCAGTTTAGAACTGAATCTGTCGCAACTGCTATACACCATGTGTTTCTTTACCGTCACTATGTTATTGGCGCTTTTCCCTGGCAAGCTGCTCG
The DNA here is from genome assembly GCF_031932135.1 of Shewanella vaxholmensis. Classification (NCBI taxonomy): domain Bacteria; kingdom Pseudomonadati; phylum Pseudomonadota; class Gammaproteobacteria; order Alteromonadales; family Shewanellaceae; genus Shewanella; species Shewanella vaxholmensis. The sequence goes on along the minus strand of NZ_JAUOEV010000002.1, from coordinate 269,762 downwards.
ATAGCGTAGGTAAAGTATTAACGCCTATTTTATTGATCTTGTTAGTTGGATTGGCTGCATCTGTGATGTTTTTACCCGCATCCGAAGTGGGCCAAGCCGTAGGCGATTATCAAAACCATCCGCTGACCAAAGGTATTTTGGAAGGCTACAACACTATGGATACGTTAGCGTCCTTGATGTTTGGTATGCTGATTATCGATATCCTGCGCAAAAAGGGGATTGATCAACCGAGTGCTCAAACTAAATATCTGATCCGCGCCGCCTTTATTGCTGCCGCTGGTTTAGCCTTTGTGTATGTGTCGCTGTTCTTTTTAGGTGCGACCGCAGGCGATATCGCCATCGGTGCTAAAAATGGCGGCGAGATCTTAACAAACTATGTGACCCGTGAATTTGGTGATTTAGGCTCAGTCTTACTGTCATCGGTCGTGACTTTAGCTTGTTTAACCACTGCTGTTGGACTGGTGAGTGCATGTTCTGAGTTCTTTAATGAGCTAATGCCTAAACTGTCTTACCGTTTCCTGGTGATCTTTTTAAGCTTGATATGCGCTGTGATTGCGAACGTGGGCCTTACGCAGCTTATCGCCATCAGTATTCCTGTGTTGATGACAATTTATCCTGTGGCAATCGCTTTAGTGGTTGTGACTTTCCTGACCGCTTATTTTGCCAATCCGCAGTTTGCACACCGTGCAGTACTGAGTGTGGCACTGTTTTTCGGTATCTTCGATGGTCTTAAAGTGGCAGCGAAAAGTTTGACTGGCGCTGATGGTCAAGCGGTGAATGGCATAGCGCAGGGCTTTATCCATGTCGTAGATGTGATGTCTCCCGTGTTATCTAAGCTGCCACTCTATGAAGAAGGCATGGCTTGGTTACTGCCAACGATTGCAACCATAGTACTGTGTTTAGTGTTTGGCGGTGGCCGCGGTAAAACTGCGGCGGCCTAAGTCCTGTGCTCGCGTATTTACGCTGGACTCAGCTAAGCTGATGTAGGCTTACGTTTAGTTAAGTTAATATCAACGGCGTATCATTTGATGACGCCGTTTTTTTATGGAGTATTTGTGCCTAAGACATATCAGCCCGATCCGCTCATTGATGTTTTTCTTGATGATCTCTGGTCGAGCAAGGGACTGAGTGACAACACCTTATCGGCCTATCGCACCGATCTGCGCCATTTTGATCGTTATCAAGCTCAGCAAGGGGTAACGCTGCTCGCGGTTTCACAGGCCGATGTCAGAGCGTACTTAGCCTTTAGAGTCGAGCAGGATTTTGCGCGCACCAGTAGCGCTCGGCTGCTCAGCAGTTTACGGCGTTTCTATACCTATTTAGTGCAGACCAAACAGATTTCAGCCGATCCAATGGCCCTAGTTGAGTCGCCCAAATTAACCCGCCATTTACCCGATTCATTGAGTGAATCACAGGTCGATCGCTTATTGTCTGAGCCCAATGTGGAAGATGCGGTCGAATGTCGCGACAAAGCCATGCTAGAGCTTTTGTACGCCACAGGTTTACGGGTGAGTGAACTCGTTGGCCTAACGATGGAGCAGATGAGCCTGCGCCAAGGCTTAGTGCGCATTGTGGGTAAGGGCGGCAAAGAACGCCTTGTGCCGCTGGGTGAATTAGCCGTTACTGAGGTCGAGAGCTATTTGAAGTTTGCCCGCCAAGAGCTGCTAGGTAATAAGCAATCCGATGTGGTGTTTCCGTCAAAGCGCGGGCAGATGATGACGCGGCAAACCTTTTGGCATCGAATTAAGTTGTATGCCCTGCGTGCGGGGATTGAAATCGCATTATCACCGCACACATTGCGCCATGCTTTTGCTACCCATTTGCTCAATCACGGTGCCGATCTGCGGGTGGTGCAATTGCTGTTAGGCCATAGCGATCTGTCGACCACGCAGATTTATACCCATGTGGCGCGGGCAAGGTTGCAGGAATTGCATCAACAGCATCATCCAAGAGGCTGAAAAAGGATTTAGTTACAGCATAAATTTGCTTTCCGCGCGGCTTGTCTGTAACTTTTTGCCACCATACGGGGTCTATTAAGTATATCGCGTTTGAACGACCTCAAAATCTCCTCGTCGAGACCCAATTTATAGGATGTCCCATGAAGTTAACCCGAGCATTATCTTTAATTTTTGCCCTTGTTGTAGCTCCTCTTGCTCACGCCGCAACAGCGACCTCGCCAGATACCGCTGCTATTAAGCAAAAACTGACTGAGATGTTGGATGTTGAAGTCATTTCTATGCAGGATTCGCCGATTGAGGGTTTGTATCAAGCCATGACCAACCGCGGCGTGCTCTATATTAGTCGTGATGGTTCAAAACTGTTCCACGGCAGTTTGTATGACCTAGATAAAGGCATGAAAAACTTAACGGAAGCGGCATTAGCTGGCCCACGTTTAGAAATGATGAAGCCGCTTGAAGACCATATGTTGGTTTACAAAGCCAAAAATGAAAAACACGTGGTCACTGTATTTACCGATGTCAGCTGTGGTTATTGCCGTAAATTGCACAGCCAAATGGCCGATTACAACAAGCTTGGCATTACCGTGCGTTACTTAGCCTTCCCACGTGCGGGCGTGCCGTCAGCCAATGCCGACGAAATGCAAGCCATCTGGTGTGCTAAAGATCCATTAAAAGCCATGACAGAAGCTAAAGCTGGCCAAAAAGTATCTGCCGCCACCTGTGATGCAAAAATTGCTGAGCAATATGCTTTAGGCACCACCTTTGGGGTGAATGGTACGCCGGCAATCGTGTTAGAAGATGGCAATATGATCCCAGGTTATCAACCTCCTGCGGACTTATTACGCACCTTAGAAGCACGTCAGTAACAGTCAAAATAATCAAATTTATCCCACTAAAGGTGAGCTTAAGGCTCACCTTTTTGTTATCTTATCGCCACGATTTCATGAGAGTTTGAGTCCCTTGATCCATAAGATAGTCCGTCGCCCAACCGTTGATGATAGCCATTTACCTGCTCATCTTTCGCCGCTATTGAAGCAGCTTTACGCTCGCCGCGGTGCGCTCACCCACGAATGCGAACTTGTCCTTAAGGGTCTATTAAGGCCTGAAACCATGAAAGGCTTGCCCGAAGCTGCGGCGCTTATTGCCGATGCCATGCAGGCGAATAAGTCGATTCTGATCGTCGGTGATTTTGACGCAGACGGCGCCACATCGACCAGCGTATGTATGCTGGCGCTACGGATGATGGGGGCGGTAAAAGTGGATTATTTGATCCCCAATCGCTTCGATTACGGCTACGGCTTAAGCCCTGAAATTGTTGCGGTTGCGGCCTCTAAACAGGCTGAAATGCTGATCACTGTCGATAATGGCATTTCATCGATTGATGGCGTTGCCGCAGCCAAAGCCTTTGGTATGCAAGTGGTGATTACTGACCACCATTTACCAGGACACGAATTGCCTGCTGCCGATGCGATAGTGAACCCGAATCAACCCGATTGCCCATTCGCGAGTAAATCGATTGCCGGTGTCGGTGTCGCCTTTTATTTGATGACAGCATTAAGGGCTGAACTGCGAACGCGAAACTGGTATCAAACGCGCGGTATTGCTGAGCCTAATCTAGGGACGCTGCTCGATATCGTCGCCCTCGGCACCGTTGCCGATGTGGTATCGCTGGATGCTAATAACCGCATTTTAGTCGAAGCGGGTTTGCAGCGCGTGCGAGCGGGCCGCTGCCGTGTGGGCATTACCGCACTGCTTGAAGTGGCGAAGCGAAATCCGGCGCGTATCGTTGCATCAGACTTTGGTTTTGCGGTGGGCCCAAGGCTCAACGCCGCAGGCCGGCTGGATGAAATGGCGCTTGGGGTCGAAACCTTACTCTGTGAAGACATGATGTACGCGCGGCGTATGGCGGCCGAGCTCGATGGGTTAAACCAAGAGCGCCGTGAGCTGGAAGTCGGCATGCAGCAGGAAGCCTTAAAAAGCCTTGAGCACTTAAAGCTCAACGAAGACGAGTTACCTTGGGGTATCGCGCTATTTCAAGAAGATTGGCACCAAGGCGTCATTGGTATTTTGGCCTCGCGCATTAAAGACAAATACCACAGACCCGTGATCGCCTTTGCCGATGCCGGCAATGGTCAAATTAAAGGCTCGGCGCGTTCAATCAAAGGCTTGCACATGCGCGACTTGCTCGAGCTGGTCAACACGCGCCATCCGGGACTGATTATCAAATTTGGTGGTCATGCAATGGCGGCGGGTTTATCGCTCAAAGCGGGCAGTTTTGCGATATTTGCTAAAGCCTATGATGATGCAGTGCGTGAGCAGCTTAAACCTGAGTTGTTAACGGGCGAGCTTTGGTCCGATGGCGAACTCACTCCAGCAGAGTTGAATCTTGAAATGGCTCAGTTACTGCGTAATGCGGGACCTTGGGGACAAGCTTTCGAAGAGCCGTTATTCGATGGTTACTTTACGATAGTGCAACAACGTCTTGTCGGTGAGCGCCACCTTAAGCTCGTACTCGAAACCCAATGCGGCACTGTGATGCTCGATGCCATTGCCTTTAATGTGGATTTGCACACTTGGCCAGATGCGACGATTAATCATGCTCGTGTTGTGTATAAACTCGATGTGAATGAGTATCGCGGCAATTTTTCGCTGCAACTTATGGTTGAGCAAATCGAAGCTATGTAAGATGACAAGGAGTGAAGTTGAAATCATTATCCGATAAAAAAATCCGCCAGCTACTTAAACGTTTTGCTTGGATATATGTTGTCTGCTTAAGCATTCCGTTTATCTCAACCTTACTCACTACTAAGGCTCAGGGGCAAATGCTACTTATGGGGATTTGGCCCGCAGCCTCCTTGTTTTACTTTCTCACTTACCGTTATTTAGCTAAATCCTTTAAGTATGAAATCAATCGCCACTTAGCCTTTAGTTATCATGGCGGTGGCACTTTAGCGGGGGCTTTGTATTCGTTAGCTAAAGTGGTGTTATTGGCGATGGCATTTATGATATTTATGAGTGCCAATAACACCTGAACTGACGTTAACGGAAAATTTCGGAGAAAGGAAATGCAGCAGGAAACAGGATACAGAGTCAGTACAGATCAAGCTGAAATGAATCTTGAGGTTATCCATGGCTTTATTAGTAATAGCTATTGGGCGCAGGGCATGCCAAAGGCGCTGCTACAAAATGCGTTAGCCAATAGCCTGTGTTTTGGGGTATTTGATAAGGACAATCAACAAGTGGCTTTTGGCCGCTTAATCACAGATAAAGCCACTTTTGCCTATCTTGCCGATGTGTTTGTACTTGAGTCGCACCGTGGCTTAGGTTTAAGCAAGTTGATGATAACAGCGATTCTTGAACATCCTGAATTACAAGGTTTAAGACGGATAATGTTAGCCACCCGCGATGCCCATGGACTCTATGCGCAGTTTGGATTTAAAGCGGTCGACACCCCTGAAATGCTCATGCAAATTAGGCCCGCTAAGCCTTATCAATGCCTTAGTTAACATCTAAAAAATAGCCAGCAAATGCTGGCTATTTTTTTGCGTTAGCTTTGATGTCTGTTGACGAGTTAAGCCTTAAGCTGCTTTGGTCGCGGCGGTTTCTTCATCGCTGTGGCGAATTAAGTAATCAAATGCGCCCAGTGATGCGGTCGCGCCGCTGCCCATGGCAATGATAATTTGCTTGAAAGGTGAGTTAGTGACATCACCTGCGGCAAAAATACCAGGGACTGAGGTTTGGCCTCGCTCATCGACTATGATCTCGCCCCTTGGGGTTAAATCGATAGTGCCCTTTAACCATTCCGCATTCGGTACTAGCCCAATCTGCACGAAGATACCTGCAAGTGCGACATGGTGACTCTCGCCAGTGGCTCTGTCTGTGTAGTTCAGGCCATTAACCCGAGTACCATCGCCAGTGACTTCAGTGGTCATGGCTTGGGTAATGATTTTAATGTTACCCATAGAAGCTGCTTTACGTTGCAGTACATCGTCAGCGCGCAGGGTTTTATCAAATTCCAGCACAGTCACATGTTCTACTATGTTCGCAAGATCGATAGCCGCTTCGATACCTGAGTTACCGCCGCCGATCACCGCCACACGCTTGCCCTTAAATAACGGGCCATCACAATGTGGGCAGTATGCGACGCCTTTGCCGCGGTATTCTTTCTCGCCGGGGACGTTCATTTCACGCCAGCGGGCACCTGTGGCTAACAATACGGTACGGCTACGTAATTTAGCGCCGCTTGCCAGTTCAAGCTCGAATAAACCGTCAGTCGTCAATGACACGGCTTTTTGGTTGTCCATGATGTCAACTTCGTAGTCTCGTACATGGGCTTCAAGGTTTGCCACTAGCTTTGGACCTTCGGTCGCTTTGACCGAAATAAAGTTCTCGATACCAACGGTTTCAGCCACTTGTCCGCCAAACTTGTCGGCAACAATACCGGTGCGAAGTCCTTTACGTGCTGCATAAATGGCTGCTGCTGCGCCGGCTGGGCCACCGCCAACGACTAAGACTTCGAATGGCGCTTTTTCATTAATTTCATCGGCCTTACGGCTTGCGGCATTGGTATCCAGTTTATTGAGGATCTCGCCAATGCTGATACGGCCGGCTGCAAACACTTCGCCATTTAAGTAGACAGAAGGCACAGCCATAATGTTTTTGCTGGTTACTTCTTCTTGGAACAGGGCACCGTCGATCATCACGTTGGTGATATTCGGGTTAATAGCCGCCATCATGTTCAGTGCCTGTACTACGTCTGGGCAGTTTTGGCAGGTCAGTGAGACGTAAGTTTCAAAGGCATATTTGCCTGGCAGATTGCGGATCTGCTCAATAATATCATCGCTGAGTTTGATTGGGTGTCCACCCGTGTGCAGTAATGCCAGCACGAGTGAGGTAAATTCGTGACCCATAGGCAGACCAGCAAAGCTGATTTGCGTATTAAGCTCTGGGTTAATCACTGTCATTGCCGGGGTGCGTTCGCCCTGAACTTCTTTCAGGCTCACCAGAGAAGATAGGCTGACAATATCTTGCGCTAAGCTTTTTAATTCTTGAGACTTTCTACTCTCATCTGCAGACACGACAAGTTCAACTGGTCTCTTGAGGTTTTGCAGATAGGTTTGCAGTTGATTTTTTAAATTCGCATCTAACATGTGATGACTCCAAAATAGCTTAAAAGGGAGAAAAAGGGGGCCAGTCTAGGCCCTTGCAGGGGCGGGCTTAATCCTTTGCTGCGTGGCGCTACAACTGTGTTGGCTGTAACGCCAATCAGCTTGGGACGCTAGACTGGCGGGGTTGACGCTTTGCAGGCTAAATTAGATTTTGCCAACGAGGTCTAAAGACGGTGCTAATGTTTCGTCACCTGGTTGCCATTTAGCTGGGCAAACTTCGCCATCGTGAGTAGCAACATATTGAGCTGCTTGAATTTTACGAACTAGCTCTTGAGCGCTACGGCCGATGCCTAAATCGTGAACTTCGCTGACCTTGATTTGGCCTTCTGGGTTAATCACGAAAGTACCACGCAGTGCTAAACCGTCTTCTTCAATCATCACGCCGAAGTTACGGCTGATAGTGCCTGTTGGGTCAGCCAGCATTGGGAAGTTGATCTTCTTGATGGTGTCTGACGTGTCATGCCATGCTTTGTGAGTGAAGTGTGTGTCAGTTGATACTGAGTAAACTTCAACGCCCATACCTTGCAGTTTTTCATAGTGATCAGCCATGTCGCCTAATTCAGTTGGGCAAACAAAGGTAAAATCTGCTGGGTAGAAGAACACAACTGACCATTTACCTAACAGGTCTTGTTCCGTTACTGGAACGAACTCACCATTGTGATAGGCAGTGGCTTTGAATGGTCTGATTGTGCTGTTGATAATTGATTGAGTCATTTTATGCTTCCATTGAGTTGATGATTGCTTAAGTTCATAACAGGACATTTGCTTGCGTCCTGTCGATGTGAAGCATATTACCGATTCGCATTAAATTAAGATAACGGATAAAAACTATTATCCTAATCGATTTAATCGAACTGTAATGCGAGAAGATCAGACCCAATCGTTTTTTCCACGGCAGCTGCGGGTTTGGCGTGATTGGGATTGGGGCTGGATTGTAGGTGATGACTTTTCGGTGAATGGATTGAGCTAAATTTCGGGCATAAAAAAGGGATATCAGTGATATCCCTTTAAGCATAAACTCAGTTAAAACAAAATTTTAGAGAACCTAGAACCTAGAACCTAGAACCTAGAACCTAGAACCTAGAACCTAGAACCTAGAACCTAGTTTTTCTTAGGCTGAGTTAACCAAGTGCTGAGCAAGCGCACGCCGTAACCTGTGGCGCCCGCAGGCACAACGGCGGTATCGGTGGCGGTTAAGGCATTACCCGCGATATCGAGATGCGCCCAAGGCTGTTCGCCCGCAAAGCGTTTTAGGAACATGGCCGCAGAGGAAGCGCCTGCGCTACCTTCTTTACCCGTATTTTTCAGATCCGCGATCGTAGACTTAAGCTCATCATCGTAGGCTTGATCTAAGGGAAGACGCCACACTTTCTCGCCAACTTGTTGTCCCGCATAGGTTAACTGTTGAACCAAGGTCTCAGAGTCGGTAAATAATCCCGCATACACGCTGCCGAGTGCACCGACTTTGGAGCCCGTTAAGGTCGCGACATCGACAATAATAGAAGGTTTATAGTTTTCTCTGGCGTACCAGAGCCCATCGGCCAGCACTAAGCGACCTTCGGCATCGGTATTAAGCACTTCAACGGTGAGCCCTTGGGCTGTTTTAATCACATCCCCTGGGATCATCGCGTGGCCAGAGACCATGTTCTCCGCCATCGGCATAATCGCCACTAGGTTGATTGGCGCCTTTTGCAGTGCCATGGCTTTAACTGTGCCAAGCACAGTGGCTGCGCCCGCCATATCTGACTTCATTCGCGCGATTGAAGTGCCCGTCGCCTTAATGTTGTAACCGCCTGAGTCGAAGGTGATACCTTTACCGACCAGTGCGATTGGCGCGTCTTTGCTGCCCGGCCAATGGGCCACCACTAATTTAGGTGGGCGTTCGCTGCCTTTACCGACTGCTGCTAAGGCGCCAAGTTGTAGGCGTTCAATATCTTTGGCTTCTAATACTGTGACTTTAACGCCGAGGGATTTGAGTTTTCTCGCCTCATTGGCAAAGCTGTCGGGATACATAATGCCCGCGGGCGCATTGGTGAGATCGCGTGCTAAAAACACACCTGCTTCAACCGCTTGCAGATTTTTATGATGTTTCTGGTTGCCACTTAAATCATCAACGGCGATTTGGTAGTTCTTCTCGGTGCGGGTATTCGCCTTGAACTGAGTGTAACGATAGCTGCGCAGTTCAATACCGTGGGCTAGCTCTGAGGCAAATAACGGCGCGGCCGTTAAACCTTGGGTAAGCACACGCACTGTGGCTTGGGGAACCGTATCGAGTTTGGCTGCAACATTGCCACCGATTGTATTAATGTCGCCGGGTGTTAAGGTTTTTGCATCGCCAATACCGACCAATAAAACCCGCTTAGCATCGATTTCGCTGGGTACTAAAATCTCAAGGATTTCACCTTGCTTACCGGAAAAGCTGTTATCAGCCGTCGCAAGGTTTAACTGGTCTTGGGTCGACTGAGGTAAAAAATCGATCCCATAGGTGGTAGCATCAGCGCTTTGGAATAGCACTAATGTATCTGAATTCAGTGAGCTACGAGTGTCAAAACTAAAAATCTCGGCGTTAGCATTGAGAGAGTTAAGGCACGCCAGAGCCATAACGCTTAACATAAATTTGTGCTTATTTTTCATGGTGACAGCTCATATCATGGGAGTGTGAGAAGAATATCAAAGCTCAGCCTTAGGGTTAACTAATTTAAGCTATTTTGCTGATATTAATATTAAATCCAAGGCCCAAAGCGTGTCAGTGATCGCTCAAGGGCAAAATCCAATTGTTGCGACAAAGTTTGAGCCTGACTTTTAAGGGCCGAGGTGCCTAAAAGTTGTGGCGATTGGCTGGCAAATATCACCCAATTACCGCCACCAGTGAGGCAAGCATTCACATGGGCAAAGTGCTGTTGTAAGTCAGCCAACAACTCGCGATTTTGGCTATGTTCTTTCCAGCAGTTCAGCACTAAATAACCGTTGGGTTTGATAAGGTTAGTGCATTGCTCAAGGAATACTGGTGAAAGCTGCCCGGTTTCAACACCTTTGGCTGTGTAGATATCGGCAAAAATTACATCGACTTTTTTATGATCGCCTGCGGCCAAAAAGGCGATGGCATCATCATTGATAAGATTGAGCTTTTTACCTATCGGTAGCTGAAAATAGCGCTTAGCTAACTCAATCACCGCGGGGCGTAATTCCACTGCCGTTAACTTTATTGCCGCGTCGAAATTACGTAGAGAGTGAATAATCGAGCCGCCACCTAAACCTAAAACGATGGCGCTCTTTGGCTTACAAAACAGCAAAACCAACAACATGGCTTGCACATAAGTGTGCTGGGGAATATGGGGCGCAGCCTTGAGGATTTTACTCTGCTCGTCGTTATCCCCAAAGGACAGGATCCGTGAGTCGTCGTAATCGATTACGCGGATTGGGCCTAGTGCGTCTTGGGTTTCATGTAAGAGGGTAGAATCGGCCATATTGGGTTTATTACTCGGTTTCGCTGCTTGGCTCGCTTGCACAGGCTATAACTGCTCGCGCAAAAAAGTTAGAATTCAGACAGTTTTAGTTAATTGAGCCGCTATTATGACAAATCAAATCCTGCTTGCCTGTATTTATCTTGCAGTGTTTCTCTTTTTACAGCGCGCCTTAACCCATTGGGTGAGAAAACTGGCGCAAATGAAGCAAGTGAGTGTGGCGCGGACCAGTTTAGTCACTCGTTTTATCTCTTATGTGATGTTTTTTATTACTCTGTCATTGATGGCGGTCTCGCTCGGGCTGGGCTATCAGGATGTGTCGCTATTTGTGTCATCCGCCTTCGCTGTGATGGGTGTAGCATTAGTGGCTCAGTGGTCGATATTGAGTAACTTAACTGCAGGCGTGCTGATCTTTTTCGTGTTTCCTTATCGTATCGGCGAGCGCATTCGAGTCGTGGATAAGGATGAAGATATTAGCGGTGTGATTATCGAAATCGCGTTATTCCATGTGCTAATCCACCGCGATAACGGCGATACCATTACTTATCCCAATAACTTAATGCTGCAAAAGGCAGTGTTAAAGCTGGCCGATCAAACGCCCTTAGCCGAACGTCAGGCGTTACTCGAAGGCAAGAAGAAGTTTGATCCTGAGTAGTTTGGCTAGCTGCGCAGCGCTACATTGATTATCAAACTGTTGTGAGTGATTGCCGGGGCTCTTAATCCTATTATCTTCTCATTATGTTTGCTTGCTTACTGAGTGTTTACTAACAAATACAGGGGGTTTTATTACATGCCACGCTGTTTTTTTACCTCATACTGTGCTTGAACGCACGGTTTAGTTATTCACTCTGCTTAGACTTCGCCCTTTTGTTTTTAAGGGATAATTCAATGAAATCTAAACTTCTAGCTGTGACTATCGCGGCGGTGTTAACGACTCAATTAACGGCCTGTATGGGGCAAATGGGTTTAAGCCAAATGGTGACTAAGGGAAATTTAAGTGCAGTGGATAACCGTTATGGTCGTGCTGGGCTGTTTATTCTATTGAGCCCGATTTATGGCATTGCGGCTACAGGCGATTTGTTTATCGTGAATACTATCGAGTTTTGGACGGGTAAAAATCCCATTACCGATAAATCTCCTGCCGTGGTAGATATGCCCGTCGATGCTATTTTCAAGCTTAACTCCCATGTAAGTGATGAGCTAAAGTCAGCCCCTGTAAAACTCACACAGGCACAAATTACCTATCCTGATGAACAAACCGTCGTTATGACCTTAGCCTATGAAGACGGCAGCACCCAGTTATTAGCGGGCCGTAAATCCGGTGATGATGTAGATTTCTTTCTTGATGATATTTTTATTGCCCGTGTTAGCAATCAAGAATTAGTTGCCTATAGCGAAAGTCGTTTGCTGGATGCTGAGGTAAACCCTGCAGCATAAGGCGATTAGCTGAAGCCCAATTTGTTATTGGGTATCAAAATTAGCGAATTTATTCCAGCCCCTCAATAGGGGCTTTATTCTCCATAGGCCGATGTAAGACCGTATTTAGCCATTTAACCAATACTAATTCGATAGCGCTTGAGTACCAGATTCTCAACAACCCAATACAGGCCTGATAGGGATAACAATAAGGTCAGTATGCCAAACAGCCAGCTAAAGGGGTTGTTGAAGCTGCCTTGATTGAGGTAATCCATAAAGTGCAATTTAAACATCAAGTCGGCGATGTCTGTGTGGTCATTTTTATGGCCAACTAATTCACCATTAACCGCATTGATGTAAATCCGCGTCGACAGCTCATCATCCATACCTATTTGCCACAGTGAATTGCACTGAGTTGGCCACTCGCTAATGGGGGCTGAGATTTGCTTAACTTGGGTAATCTTGCCTGGCCCTGTGTAACTTTCAAGCGCCAGTTGTTGTGCGCTTTGTTTATCAATGAGTAAGACATTGCCTGTATAAGCATCAATCAAGGTTTGCTGCTGGCACTGGTGTGCATAGCGCTGCACCTTGGCATCGAGTACATATACGGGTTGACCTGCGAGCGCCACTAATGTCAGGCTTTCAACCTGAGTGTGCTTCGCCAGCAAGGGGGCGATATCCACGAGCTTTTGTGTCTCAAACGCTTGCCTTTGCGGCTCAGGATGATGGCTCAGCTGGTACTCCATTCCCTTGAGTTCATCATGGGGCGTTAAATTGAAATAGACCCCAGTAACCAGCCAAAGTAGCAGTTGAATGCTAACTATGGCACCGAGCCAATAGTGGGCGATTTTGACCCAGCGTTTGAAGCGTTTGCTTTGAGGTTTAGGTTTATGTTTAGATTTAAGTTTCGGCATCATCTCAGATACTTCCTTCTGCGTTGCCACAGTAAAACAAAGCCGGCTAACACAGCCACAATAGAGATTAGAGCCGTGGTCAGCAGCAGAAGATTGTCGATGGCTTCACCTTCGTCGTAATCCATAATGTGCCATTTCCAAAAGAGATCGAATAAACGCCAATAGTCATGTCTACGCGTGACTAACTCTCCCGTTGTCGCTGATAGGTAAAGGCTTGTAGCTGCGCTATCGTTAAAATCCATTCTCCAAACGGGCAAGTATCGCGGCGCTAATTCCGCAGGGGCGATATCGGTGTACAGGGTTGCACTAATAAGCTTAGCCTCGACGGCTAAAGACCCGTGATGCTGATAGTTTGAAGCTATCATTCGGGCTTGTTTCTCCGTTATTGAAGGCAATAACTCACCCGAATCTGCGTTCACGAGAATGGACTTATCGCTCAGTTTAATCCGGTAGTATAGGGTATCAGTGACTGAGGTTAACGCGATTGCTTGAGCCTTAGGGAAACGTTCATAAACCGCTGCCATTGGGTAATGGATCTGGCTGGGATCGATATGCTTTATGTCTTGCACTTTAATATGATCGCCACGGATAAACCCAAGATCCATTAAGACAAAATAGCTGCCGGTGACTGACCAGATCCCAATCGGCAGTACCAGCAATAGCATCAACCATCGGTGCAGAAAGTGTGCCGATGAGACTCGTTTAAGTGTGTTAACCCGCTTCAAATTGATGACTCACCTTTTATTTAATTTAGCCAGCTTGCTTAAGGGGATTGCCCCCTTAAGCCCAAAGCATTACAGAACCCATTTCATCCCGACATAGTAACGACGTCCCATTAGGTCGTACGTCATAGTGTTGGTATTACCGTCGGTATAGCTTTGATGATATGGCGCTTGCTTGTCGAACAGATTATCGATACCTGCTGTGAAAGCAATATTGTTGTCCATTTGATAATGAACCTGTGCGTTATGGTAAGTGAGCGCATCAACTGAGTCACCTATCTCTGCGGCATTGGCATATTGATCATCCGCCGCGCCAATATACTGAATGTTGTAGCTAAAGCGCCAATTGTCATTAGTGACATCAAAATAGAGGTTTGAGCGCCATTTGGTGTAGCTACCATCATAACCTATGGTGCCTGCTCGAGACTCAACGGGGGCGCCGGCGTAGGTTTGCAGATCGTATTGATCTAAATAGCTCAGCTCCCAAGTCGTATTTGTCACAACGTTGCCCATCTCTTTCTGGTAAAACATCGCCATATCAACACCTGAAACCACTTCGTTGGCGGCGTTGCCCAGTTGTGTTTGTAAATAGGTGATGTTGCCTGTCATTGCGTCTCGCACAAAATGTTCGTCGCTACAGAAAGGATGTGTCATCCCTTTGCTGTCGTAACAGGCGGCTAATTTGCTCGAACCATTGACTGAGTTAATGGCGTTATCAATCTCAATTTTGTAGTAATCGAGCGTGATATTGAGCCCTTCAATAAACCCCAGATCCCAAACAATACCCGCAGTAAAGGTATTGGCTTCTTCTGGTTCAAGTTCAGCATTGCCACCACGGTCGGTTAATATTGTGCCTTCTTGCTTATAATTCGTTGGCACGTTTGATGCCATACAATTAGCGTATCGATTCGAGCTAGGGTCGAGCTTAACCCACTCGCTACAAGGATCTGTGGTATTCATGGAGCCTTGATCTATGCCGCCAAACAACTCAGGAATATTCGGTACTCTGAATGCCGTAGATTGCGTGGCCCGCAGCGTCACTGCGTCATTGACGACCCACAGCAGCCCCATTTTATAATTGGTATCACCACCAAAGGTATCAAAATAGGAATATCGCAACGCCGCAGTTAATTCGACCGACTTGGCAAAGGGCAGGCCGCTTAAAATAGGTAACAAGGTTTCAAGATAGATTTCGTCGGCAGTATAACGACCATCAATCGGATCTTGCTGGGCAGTGTTTGCTTCACCACTGATTTTAAGTGGGTCAGGATTATTCCATCCTTTCTCGTTTCTGTGTTCTAGTCCTGCGGCAAAACTCATCATGCCCGCGGGTAACTGCCATAGATCGCCTGTGATATTCGTTGTGAGACTAAACTGCTCATTACCGCCGCTATCACGCATATTAAACAGGAAATAGTCCAGCATTTCAGGTGTGAGTGAGCCTGCTCCCCAAAAGTTTGCGCAAGGGACATTAGGATCAATATTACAACTGCTATAGTCTGTCGCCTCGGCAAGACGAGCCTTATTAATGACATTGGTTACTTCATAGGAACCACGGTTACTGCCGAAGTTAACCGCAGTATCCCATTGCCAACCGTTGTCTAAATCCCCTCTAAAACCTGTCACTAAGCGCCAAGTATCCGCTTGAATATTAAATTGTCGGGGCGCTTCTGCCAGTCTACGACTCTGGAGTAGAAAGTCTGCATCGGTCGGGTTTGACTCATGCCAAGCAGGAATGACTATTCCAGACACCGATTGCGGGGTAGCGGGTAATTGTGAGCTACGGTGAGTGTACATAGCTTCAGCAAACACTTGGCTGCTCGCCGTTAAGTCATATTCACCGTAGGCAAACAGATTGACTCGCTCGTTAGGTTGAACCGCATTAAAATACTGATAAGTATTATCTTTATGGCTACTTGTGTATGGGGCGCTTCCCGTTGGCAACAGCATTAACGGATCGCCGATTGGATTACCATTGGTATCAATGAAATGGCCTCTGCCTCCCGGCAGCGCCGAGCTACCGCCACACACTAGCTCACCATTAACCTCCTCAAGCGGACAAGGTGCGCGACTCAGCATATCGACGGCTTGGGTTTTATCGTAACTCATCGCCACATATGCACTGCCACGCTCACCTATATGACCGATGGCAAGGTCGAGCTTGTACTGTTCACCATCATTTTGCTCGGTTATGCCCGTTCGTGCTTGAAACTCAACCCCTTCGATTTGTTGCCGAGTGATAATATTGACCACGCCTGCAACCGCGTCGGCACCATAAATGGCGGATGCGCCATCTTTTAAGACCTCGATTCGTTCAACCACGCTAATGGGAATAGTATTAAGATCAACGGAGGAGTTTGCCCCTGTGCCACTGTTCAGCATACGTCGACCATTGAGCAGTACGAGTGTGCGATTCACCCCTAATCCGCGCAGGTTAACTTGGGTTGAACCATAGCCACCTTCAGTCCAATAGGCATTCGTTTGATTACCCGCAAACCCCGCAGAGGCTGTCATTCTTTGCAGTAATATCTCAACTGAGGTGGCACCGGTTTTCTCGATATCTTGCGCGGTAAAAACGGTCATAGGCGCGGTGGAGGCCATCTCTTCCCTTTGAATTCGGCTCCCTGTAATGGCAATTCTTTCGATGGTAGTGGGAGTCGATACTTGAGGTTTAATTGCAGATGCTGGAAACATTGCTTCAGTTTCGGCTTCGGCTGCTATCCCTGAAAACGTGGCCATGCTGGCTAGGGATATCGCCATTGAAGTCATTACTGCGGAGCGGGTCATAATAAGCCTATGAAAGGTCTGTTTAAATAATGGTATGTTTTATAAAGGATTAAGCGGGTATCTCAATAAAAACTCAACGACCTGCGACACTGTGTCACACCCCTAATGCGCAGTTTATAATAAAGTGCTGATATAATCGCCGCTCACTAAAGGTTTGGAAGTTCAACCATGTGGGCCCGCAGCCTGGTTTTTTGTTTTACAGATATGATGATTCGGCATGGTGTAAATGGGAGGATAAGAGCATGCAAGCGCAAGTGCAGAACAAGTTTGAACGCTATCCTGAGCATATAACACCCTTGCTATTACGGATCCGAACCTTGATTTTTACAATTGCCGCAGCGCAGGATTTAGGCGCGGTGGAAGAGAGTTTAAAATGGGGCGAGCCGAGTTATTCAGTTAAAAATGGCAGTACAGTAAGATTTGACTGGAAGCCAAAATATCCCGAACAATACTACCTATTCTTTAATTGTAAAACCAAGCTGGTTGATACATTTCGAGAGCTACATTCCCATGCGCTGCAGTTTGAAGGGAATCGAGCCATAGTGTTAAGTATCCATGATCCCTTGCCAATAACCGCAATTTCTCAATGTATTGAATTATCGTTGAAATACAAAAGTATCAAACATCTACCTTTGTTAGGTGCGTAAACCGACTGGGAACCAACTTGACAGAAGCTGTAGCACCTAAATCTTAGTTAAGGTGCTACCTGTTTGCGGTAACGAAGCAGACTTATTTTTTGTCGATTGATTTGACAAAAAATTGCAGTCTTGGATAGTTAAATCCAGCGTTACCTTTGATTGAAAAATATAACAACACAGCACAAATCGCGAAATATATCCCAATATCAATGGCTGAAAGCATCGCAGAATTGATTTGTTGGCCAGTCGCAAGCAACAGGCTTACACTGAGTATTCCAGCTAGTCATCTAAAAATACGCTCTCTCATATTCACTTCCTTGTTGTTTATTTAACTCTTCTATCGCAACACTCGCTGAAAAAATGCCGTCGCTTGTAAGTACATTTGCAGTGCGAGTGCAGGATCGTATCTATCGCCTTCATCACGCATAAAGGCGTGTTGAGCGTTGACTTCAAGCCAAGTGAAATTACGGTTCAGCGCCATTAATTGCTGGTGGATTAACACTCGGCCTTCCGCCGATACATGGGGATCTTGCTTACCAAACACTAACACTAATTCCCCTTGAATATCACCGCTGCGGCTCAGAGAGTCATTGCCGTAGGCGCAGGGCAGGGTGTTGGAGTGAATGTCGGTTGGATAGAGGCAAAATGCACCTAAAATAGCGGGGTTGAGTGCGGCGCGGTAGGCCAAGTGGCCGCCGATACACACGCCCATACTGCCCACTTTGCCATTGCAGTAAGCTTGTTGATGGGCAAAGTCGACTAATGCTTGGGTGTCGCTGTCGTGGTGTTCTAAAGGTTTAGCAAACTTATCGGCGTTGCCTTTGTCTTTACCCGGTTCATCGTAGGCGAGCACTGTGCCTAAAGGATTGAGTTCATGGAATACTTCCGGCACAAATACCACAAAACCGTGGCCAGCAAGAATTGTTGCAGCGCGTGCAATAGGTGCCGTTTGCTGAAAAATTTCGGAATAAAAGATGATGCTTGGGAATTGCCCCTGTGCTTCTGGGCGGTAGATATAAGTGCGCATTAGCCCTGAAGGCGTGGAGATATCCTGAGTTTCCTGAGTGACTAGCATATTGAGGTTCTCTCTGTGAGGCTTCAAACGTTGAAGCCTCACTGTAGCAGTCAGGATTTTATCTGTCAGTTAAAACAATTCGTTACCTGAGAGTTCCCCTGCACATAACGCTTTTACGTTGTTCAAGGTTGTTTGGGCGATGGCGCCTAAGGCTTCTTCAGTGAGGAAGGCTTGGTGGCCAGTAAAGATCACGTTATGGCAGGCAGATAATCGACGGAATACATCGTCTTGAATGATCTCATTCGATTTATCTTCAAAGAATAAGCCCTTCTCGTTTTCATACACATCGAGACCGAGTGAACCGATTTGGCCGAGTTTTAAGGCTTCCATCGCATCGAAGGCATTGAGTAAGCCACCGCGACTGGTGTTGATCACCATGACACCGGGTTTCATCTTGGCGAAGCTGGCTTGGTTGAGCAAATGGCGGTTATCGGCCGTGAGCGGGCAATGCAAACTGATGATATCGCTGTTGGCATAAATCGCATCGAGATCTTGATATTCAACATCTAGCGCAACAACCGCTGGATTGATAAAGGGATCGTAGGCGATGACTTTACAGCCAAAACCGAGCAAGACTTTAATGGTGGCTACGCCGATTTTACCTGTACCAATCACGCCGACGGTTTTGCCGAACATGTTAAAACCGACTAAACCTTCGAGGGAGAAATTGGCATCGCGGGTGCGTTGGTAAGCTTTGTGGATTTTTCGATTCAGTGTCAACATCAGTGCGACTGTATGTTCGGCCACGGATTCAGGAGAATAAGCTGGTACGTTAACGACTTGCATGCCTAAGCGTTTAGCGGCGACTAAGTCGACATTGTTAAAACCTGCGCAGCGCATGGCGATGATTTTCGTACCGCCATTGGCGAGTTCAACGAGGACTTCTTCGCAGAGTGAATCGTTAACGAAGGCGCAGACGATTTCAAACCCTTCAGCAAGTTTCACCGTTTGCATGCAGAGGCGATAATCGAAATACTCAATTTGTGCACCAAACGCGGCATTTGTGCGGTTAAAATGCTGCATGTCGTAATGTTTTGCGCTAAAGAATCCAATTCTCATTTCAGTCACCTAACGGATTGTGATGTAGTTATCAGCCAAAGAGTGTAAGTGAGTTAGGGCTTTTTGTCCTTAGCCTTAGAAAATTGACTATTAAAAGAGTGAGCTTTGTCATCAATTAGCTAAAACGCTTGATAAAAAAAGCGAGCCCTGATGGCTCGCTTATGGATTGACTAGCAGTGCTTGAGTTATTCAAGCTAGGGCTCTCATATTTAAAACCGTGCTTTGAGAGCCAAGGGTTAGTCCGTTAACCCTTATACGGTTTGTGACTAGTGATCTTTAGCGAATTTAGCCGCTTCAGCACCGGCGATACGGCCGTAGGTCACAATGTCAGATACTGCGTTACCGCCAAGGCGGTTAGCACCGTGAACCCCGCCAGTCACTTCACCGGCAGCATATAAGCCTTGGATTGGTTTACCGGTTTTTTCGCTCTTCACTTCGGCTTTAGTATCAATCACAACACCACCCATAGTGTGGTGAACAGCAGGTGCGATTTCTAATGCGTAGAAAGGCGCTACTGCTAATTCGCGTGGTAGGTTTGGACGTTCAAATTGCGCATCTTTACCTGATTTCACGAAGCCGTTGTATGCCGTGATGGTTTTCGCCAGTTCAGCGGCAGGCACATCGATTTGTTTTGCTAACTCTTCGACGGTTTTGCCTTCTTTAACAATGTTCAGATGCACATATCCTTCAATCGCTTTTAAGCTCTTACGGATTGAGTCATCGAATACCAAATAAGCGCTTTCGCCTTTTTGTTGCAGGATCGCGGCAGACGCTTTATCACGGGTAGTGATTTCGTTCATAAAGCGGTTACCTTCACGGTTAACCACGATAGCACCGTTGCCACGTACCGCTTCGGTGATCATTACACCACCCGCTGGTGAGTATGTTGGGTGAGCTTGAATGAACTCTAAATCGCGAGTAGCTGCGCCTGCTTGCAGTGCCACGTCTAAGCCGTCACCGGTTGCACCTGGGTGGTTAGTGGCTTTAAAGCCTTTTAACTTAGGATCGTACTTAGCAACGCGGTCGTTGTTTTTCGCAAAACCACCGGCAGCAATAACCACAGCATCGGCTTTAATAATGTAATAACCAGTGTATTCGCCTTTAACGAGTACGCCAGTCACATTGCCTTTCGCATCTTCAAGAATACGGACAACACGGCTGTTTAAGCGGATGTCAGTACCACGTTTTACTGCGTTGTCCCACAGTACTTGCGCTACGTGTGCACCTACGCCAGCACCACCGGTTGGGCGGTGACTACGGTTAACACTTGCACCACCCATACGGCCCACGTCAGTCATGTCGGCACCCATAGAGGTTAACCAATCGATAGAGTCAGATGAGTTATTTGCAAGCACTTTCACTAATTCAGGATCGTTAATGTTACGGCCACCTTTCATGGTGTCGTCGATCATGATTTGTTTCTTATCTTCAATACCTAACTTAGTTTGCGCCTTCGTTTCGGCAGCGTTCATACCGCCAGCGGCCAACTTAGTGTTACCACCTGGGACAGGTTCTTTTTCGAGCAGGATTACTTTTGCGCCAGCATCACGGGCTGATACTGCAGCAGCAAGGCCTGCACCACCTGAACCGATAACAACCACATCAGTGGTTTCTTTTACGCCAGCAGCAATGGCTTTATCCTGTGCCGCTTTGTCTGCATCAACAGGAACAAACTTACGTTCCCATTTACCGCCGTAAGGCATATCGAAGCCGAAGCTGTGGCAAGCATCGCAATAAGTGACTGATTTCTCATGGCCTTTATGGCAGCTTGTACAAGCAATTTCGCCAATCAAGTGAGATTTATGGGGTGAGACTTTGTCTTTAGGTGCGGCGGCGGCCAGTTCTTTTAAATCGCCGTGGCAGCTAACGCATTGGGCATTTTCATGGCTAAGGTTGTCATCGCTGACGCCACCTTTGTCTGAGACGTGGCAGCTGTCGCAACTGCCCATTTCACCGTGAAAATCGGCTAGCACTTCTGGTGCAGCATAGGCAGTTCCTGCCATTGCGCCAGAGATCAGCATGGCTAGTGCTGTTTTTTGAATCTTTCTTGTGAACATGGTAGTTCCTCCGCCGTACATTCATCTACTTAATAAGGGTTATTCATCGTGGCGTGATATTTATTTTTTACGTCATTCACGCACTGTTAGAGCATTCTCCATTTGCAAATTTATCACTATCTAAAGAGGTATATATGTGTTCAGGTCACATAACCTTTGTTACAACGGAAATAACATATTTAAAATGTGCAATAGTGCGGAAAATATGAATCAAGTTGAAGCTAATCACTGATTGAATGCGGTATAACTTGCGCGAGTTAACATGTTGAATGGATTGGATTTAACTTTATGAAATAAAAGTGGTATTGATTGTGGGTTTTGCGAGGTATTTTATCTATTTGTATTTTATAGATATTATAATGTGACTTTGCATATTAATAATTTCAATTATTTATTTTTGAGTATTCTATAAATAATGTTATTTATCCAGCCTTTATTGTATGGAATTATGTTGTTAGTTTAACTAAATGTTACGTAGTTGATTCTTAAGGGGATGTAATGCAGAAACAAGGCATATCAGAAAAACGTTTTTGGATTCAACGTTTGAGTAAAACCAGTTTAAGGGCATTGCATATTTTAGGAATAGTCGGTGTTGGCGGTGGCATTTTATTAAGTGTAGATAAAACGCAATGGCTGAATTATTGGTATCTCGCCATGACGACGGGCAGCATATTAATGTTGTGGGAAATTGTGCGTGATTGGCGTTGGTTAATTCAGCTTAAGGGTGTGTTAACCTTAGTAAAAGTAGGCTTACTTGGTCTGTTTGTACCCTTGGCTAATTTCAAGCCTGAGCTGTTAATCGTGATACTCTTTTTGTCCGTGATTGTGTCCCATGGTCCTGCTGGACTGAGGCATTATTCTATTGTGCATCGTCGGCAAATCGACTCGAAAAAAGAAATTAAGGGCTAATGCTAATGTCTGTAATCCATGCGCCAATCGTGACACCCGCAGCCTTAATCACTGAGTTTGCTTGGCCTGTTTCTCGCTTCGATGGACTTAAAGTGCTCGATCTTGCCTGCGGCTCTGGGCGTAATGGCTTGTGGTTTCTAGCGCAAGGGGCTGAGGTGACGTTTATCGACAGGGACTTGTCTGCCATGTCGCACATTGAGCATGTGAACGCCCACAAATATCAATGGGATTTAGAAGCCGAGGCTGCGCCATCGCTACCGATTGAAGAGTACGACATTGTCTTAGTGTTCAATTATCTGCATCGGCCATTATTGCCGCAAATTGCCAAGGCGGTTAAGGCTACAGGCCTTATCGTCTATGAAACCTTTACCACACAACAGGCTGAGAGTGGGCGGCCGCGTAACCCCAATTTCTTGCTGACTGAAAATGAACTCAAATCAGCATTTGCTAACTGGCAACCTTTACATTACTTTGAAGGTCGATTATGTGATCCGCAATCCACTCAAAGCAGTTATAAAGCACAGTTGATTGCACGAAAACCTAAAACGTAAGTTTATCGATTGAGACTCAAGAGGTTGTAGGATGTTTCCCTATCCAGAGCAATATCGCATTGCAACACCGCCGCTTACGACCGCTGTCATGGTGGCTTGGGCTTTATTCAGTCATAGCCTGTTTTCCGATGCCAGCCCTGTCGCTCTGTATCCGCTGTTAGTTTTGTTCCCTTTGGTGATTGGATTGCACTTGTATTTGATTTGGTTAGCAAAAGGAATGGGGCGACTCGATCAGTTTTTCTATGCCTTAGTGCATATCCCGCTGGCGTTCGTGGTGTGGACATTTACGATTATGCATGTGAATGGCAACGCTTTTTCTTAAATTCGCCTGACGTTTCCGTTACAGAAAATAAAAAGCGCCTTGATAATCAGAGGCGCTTTTTTAAATGCTGTATTGCTAACAATTAGGCCGTAGTGTTGATGTTGTGGCCTGCGTTACCTACTGGTTTTGGCGCCGCAGCTGCAATTAAATCTACCGCTATTTGACCTTCGGCTTTTTGCTGCTCTTTGGCTAACTGAGCAACCTTAACGCCAATTGCACCATTTTCTAGATTAGGTGCGATAGCTTGGGTATTCAGTGAAATTGACATAACTAACCTCGATTGTAAGCTGGATCCCTTTATCGGCAAACCCAAGGTTAACTTTAGCCGTTAGCCATGAATTTGCCAATCATCCATTATTTTGTTAATTATTTAGTCGATTGTTTCGTCAATTACTTGGCCTTAGCCGAAAACAGTTTGCGGCCGATAATAATAATGGCTGTGATCCCCAATGAGCCTAAGATCAGCCCCAGTGCCAGCGCCACATTTTGAAGTGCGGTAGGGTCGATAACCAGCGCGATACCCATACCCAACATCATCACCCCTGACATGAGTTTTAGGGCTTGGCCTTCTTTTTCAGTCAGTTTACGTTTACCTAAGGTCGCGCTGAAGACGATAACGATAATCGCCAGCGGGATAACATACACAATGTTATATAAAACCAGATACATATAGCGTTCAATGTCTGGCAGATTGTGCATAGAAAGCACGCTGGTGTAGATCATCGGGAAGCCCGCGGTGCAGAGCAGTTCATAGGCGTTGGCGAGGACTGCTAGTACGGTAGAGCCAATAAGTAAGGCGCCTAAGCTACTCGAATTTGACAGTTTCCCCATGCGCTTTATCAAACTCGTCCGATTTTCCGCCGACATCGACAGCGTCACTTCCCCCTTAGTAAAGAAGTAATCTTTGATGTTGATGACTCCAGCGATTAAGGCTAAACAACCCGCCGCTAAGATGATCATGCCGCCATCACTGCCTGCGCCCAACAGCTGGAAGATGTTCAGCCATGCGGTCATAAATAGGAAATAGATAAAGCCAGAGAAGAACACGAAAATCCCGCCGACGAGCAACATGCGGCTGCGACTCTTGGCATTAACCATGATCGACAATAAAAACAGTAAAACGAAGAAGGCGCAGGGGTTAAAGGCATCCACGCCTGCGAGCACTAAGGTGAGCAGCGGCAAAGACATTGTCTCGGGAGTCACTACGCCTACTAAAGGTAATTCAACGGGTTGAACTTCTGGCTCTGCAACGGACTCCTTTAAGTTGGTGGCATCACAGGTGCCTTCGCCAGTATCTGTGCCACAAGTGCCAAAGAGCGGCGCATTAGTTTCTGTACTCGCGCTCGTACTGATAACGCCTTTGGTGGGCATGTCCGCTTCGCTGAGTTGACCGCCAAGGGATAAATAACAATTCTTCAGTCGATTAACGAGAAACTCGCCCGTGACCGCTTCGCTCGAATAGCCCACCACGGCCTTTTCACAACTGGCCATATAGGGTACAGAACGTGCTTCTGTATTAGTTTTTGCGGCGATATTTTGCCAAATATCCTGCACACCTGGTGCGGACACCATATGAGATTCAAGTTCTATCCAAGGGTATTTTTGCGGCAATGAATCGATGAAAGGATGGGCCTCTGCACAGTGTGGGCAAGTTTTAGACCAGAAGAAATACAGCTTAATTTTGAGCTCACCCTGACCATTTATATAATGCCACGTTCGATCCGCTGAGCTTGCTGGTGTTGTCTCGGCCCAGCTAGGGATTGAAAAGGCAAAGAGGAATAATAGCGAGCAAAACAGAGATAATTTCGATAGATATTTTGTCATAGCGCCTCCCACTGAGAGTGGGTTTAAGTATCGTCAAACGGTTCGATTAGCTCTTACTCTACTTAAATCAATCATTTTGATTAAATTAGATATTAAGAAGTGTTAGTTAACTCGCGAATAACCATTTTTTGGGAACTGAAACCAGTTTATCTCCCTGTTAAATGGTGTGATGCACATTCACTCTCAGCTTGAGTCGTTAATGGCTAATAAGAATAGAGCACCCGAGGGTGCTCTATTTCTGACGTTATCAACAAGTGTCTATGATGGATTATGGTTAGCCTAACGCAACACCATTTACGCTGAGTTTCACGTCGATATTATTGCGAGTGGCGTTAGAGTAAGGACAAACTTGATGCGCATGACGCACTAGGGCTTCTGCGGCTTCTTGCGGTAAATCTAAGCTGACTTCTAAAGCAACCGCTAATGCAAAACCGCCAGCATCATTGGCACCTATGCCGACAATCGCACTGACTGGCGCTTGTGTAATATCCACTTTGCCGATTTTAGCGACATGCAGAATGGCGTTTGAGAAACAGGCGGCATAACCTGCGGCAAACAGTTGTTCAGGATTCGTGGCGAGACCGCTACCGCCCATGGCTTTTGGATAGGCTAAAGCGACATCCAGTAAACCATCATCAGTGCTGACTTGACCTTGACGACCCGCTTTTGCTGTGGCACGTGTTTCATAAAGTGTTTTCATAGTATTAGACCTTCTGAGGTTAAGGATTAAGTAAATCGATTTAAATTGTGCGCAATTCAATTGTGATAAACTATAATTCGATCTTTGGTGTGAATGCAAGTATATTGTGCGCAATATATTTAATTTGTCGGATCTTCCTATGGCAACAACTCAACCCAACACCCGTGTTAATACTGTCGATATGGCCGAAAATACCAGCACAGAGAATGCCTTATGTCTTGAGAATCAAGTGTGCTTCTCTCTTTATAGTGCTGCAAATGCTATGGTGCGTGCCTATCGCCCTTTGTTGGACAAATTAGATCTAACCTATCCGCAGTACTTGGTCATGCTAGTGCTATGGGAAGAGCAGGGCATTAGTGTCAAAACCTTAGGCGATAAACTTTTCCTCGATTCAGGCACGTTAACGCCATTGCTGAAGCGGCTAGAATCTAAAGGATTAGTGACTCGTGGTCGTAGCGAACAGGATGAGCGTGTGAGAGTGCTCGCCTTAACGCCAGCAGGGCTTGCCCTTAAAGCGCAGGCCAGTGAAATTCCCCATTTAATGCGTTGCAAAGTCGGCGGTGAGGCGAGCGAGTTACAAGCCTTAAAGGCCATGTGTGATCAAGCACTTAAACAATTACATGCCAGTATTGATTAAACTCTTATCGTCGAGATTTGATCTAAGACTAACTTATTGACATATTAACGCTTATTAGCTGTTCGACTGAGCTTGATTGAATGTTTGAGGCTCAGTAGGTCGGTCGTCTATGGAAGGTTAGCGAGAGTGAGTTATGGCCAGTTTCGATATAGCCATTATTGGCGGTGGGATCAGCGGTGTCGGCATTGCCCAATATGCGGCAGCGGCGGGCTATTCCACCTTGCTGATTGAAAAGGGGGAAATTGGCGGCCAAACCTCGGCTAATTCCAGCAAACTTATCCACGGCGGCTTGCGTTATTTAGAAACCGGGCAAATCAATTTAGTCCGCAAGTCCTTGCTTGAACGGCGCCATTTACTCAATCTTGCGCCCACTCTGGTTAAAGCTGTGCCTTTTTATATTCCCGTGTACGACAACAGTCAGCGCAGTCCTTGGACCATTCGCGCAGGCTTAAGCATGTATGCACTGCTGAGTGAATTTGATCCTTTAGGCCAATTTGTGTCAGTGCCTGCCGTGCATTGGCATCGTTTCAAGGGATTAAAACTCTCTGGATTAAAAGCCGTATTTCAGTACTGGGATGCGCAGACCGACGATAAATTGCTCACTCAAGCGGTGGCGCGCAGCGCGCAGGCACTGGGCGCTGAAGTGTATGCCGAGGCTGAATTTCTTGAGTTGGAACACAAGCGCGAGACCTGTGAGCTGAGTTTTAGCCACAGGGGCGAAATCCATAAAGCCGAGGCGAAGCTTGTGATTAATGCTGCAGGTCCTTGGGTAAATGCTGTTTTAAGCAAAGTCTTGCCCCCACTTGCGGGTGTTGAACTCGATTGGGTACAAGGTGCTCATGTGTTGCTGAATATTCCCGCGCCCGATGGCATCTTGTACTTAGAGTCATGCTTCGATAAACGGGTAATTTTTGTGATGCCTTGGTACGGACAAACCTTAGTCGGTACCACAGAAACTGAATTAACTTCTTTAGATAAGCCGCCCGAGGCGACCGAATCTGAAATTAATTATCTGCTTGGTATTTATAAGCATTACTTCCCGCTAACGCCGGAGATTGATGAGCTCAAGGCGCTAATAACCAAAACTTTCTGCGGTATTCGGGTTTTACCTAAGCAAAATAGCCAAGCCTTTGAGCGACCGCGGGATACCTTGATGAAAACATCAATTTCCCATCCGCGAATACTCAGTTTATACGGCGGTAAGTTAACGACGTTTCGCAGTACCTCGGCAGAAGTACTTGAATGGATTGAAAAGGCCCTCGGTAAGCGGCAGTCTATTGCTGATGTTGATAAACTCACCCTATCTTGAGTGCGCCGTGAATTATGCACTTGATGCTGATTTGAATATGCTTCAAGGTGATTTTTACCTGTAAAACCGCTACAGTGTGGCGCTTTTTTACTGATATCTAGGATCTGCCGTGAGTGCTGCTATTGTAAATTCCATCAAGCAATGTGGTTATTTTAACCAAGGTTTGTGTCTTTCTTGCCGGCATATACAACAGCCTATGGTGCAGCAAGTGGCGGTTAAGACTCAAACTTTACAGCAACTACTTGCGCCTTTTATCCCAGCTAATTTACCCGATATTTTTCAGCCGCCGGTAATTGGCGAGGACAGCGGCTTTCGTAATAAAGCTAAAATGGTAGCCTTAGGCGCCGCCCATGCGCCTGTGCTGGGGATTATGAGCCCAAGTGGCGAGGCGGTAGATCTTTGTGACTGCCTTTTATATCCATCTGATATGCAAGATTTATTACATCGCTTAACACGCTTTGTGCAGCAGGCTGGACTTCCTCCTTATCGGGTAGATAGAGCCAAGGGTGAACTTAAATTTATTCTGCTGACCCGCAGTCAAGTGCGTGGTGAATATCTACTGCGGTTTGTACTGCGGTCCACCAATAGTATCGAACGTATCGAACGTGAATTACCTGCATTACTAGCGGAATATCCGCAAATAAAAGTGGTGTCAGTCAATATCCAACCGGTTCATATGGCAATACTTGAGGGTGATGAAGAGATTTTTTTAACTGAGAATACTAGGCTTGAAGAACGTTTTAATCATGTGCCTTTGTTCATTCGGCCTAAAAGCTTTTTCCAAACCAATCCACACGTTGCGGCTCAGTTATATCAAACCGCCCGTGAATGGGTTGCCGAGTTTTCACCTCATTCGTTATGGGATCTCTTCTGTGGTGTAGGCGGTTTCGGACTGCACTGCGCATCCAATGACATTACCCTCACAGGGATTGAAATTGAAGCTGAAGCGATTGCCTGCGCGCAAATGTCAGCGCAGATGATGGGGCTCGAAAACGTGCAATTTATGGCGCTCGATTCCACCGACTTTGCTAAGGGTAAAAGCGCTGCCGATAAGCCGGATTTGATCATAGTTAATCCGCCGAGGCGCGGTATTGGCGAGGCTTTATGCCAGTCATTAAGCGAGTTTGCCCCTAAGGCCATTCTCTATTCAAGCTGTAATCCGCAAACCTTAGCGAAAGATCTCGAACATATTCAAGGCTATCACTTAACCAAAGTGCAGCTATTTGATTTATTCCCCCACACGGATCACTTCGAAGTACTAGTCATGTTGGTGAAGGATTAATTTTTTAGCTCATCAATTTATCACTAAGCATTTGTACTTATTCGTTTTACGATTCTTGAAATCCGCTCAAACTATCTTAAGGACTCTGCTGTGTGGAGCCCTTGTTATGCTTTTATCTGCGTTGCACGCGTGAAACTTCATCATAATGTCTTTTTAGTGGCATAATCTTCAGCACTTTATGCATTGATGGGCGGCGATTTATGCTACAGATTTTCCTACGCTTTTTTACCTTGGGCTTGATGAGTTTTGGCGGGCCTGCGGCGCACATTGGTTATTTTCGCCAGACCTTCGTAAATGAACTCGGTTGGCTCGATGATAAGCGTTACGCCAGTCTGGTTGCCTTAAGCCAATTTATGCCGGGGCCAGGGTCGAGCCAAGTGGGCTTTGCCATTGGTTATCAAAGAGGCGGGCTTGTTGGCGCGCTTGCAGCTTTTGCCGGTTTTACACTACCTTCCTTTATTTTGATGTACTTACTGGCGGTAACAACGTCGGCATGGCTCGCGAATCATTATGTTCAAGGGATGATTTATGGGCTTAAATTAATGGCCGTCGTTGTGGTTGCCGATGCCGTTCTTGCCATGTTTAAGCAGTTCTGCCAACGCAAATCCGCCCGTTTGTTAATGCTCATCAGTGCTGCGGCGATTTTGATTGCGCCATTTATGTGGACGCAAATCCTCCTGTTACTCGGCGCTGCGACTATCGGTATTTATAAATTGAGTGCGACGCAAGATGACACTGCGCCGCTTGCACCGATCCGCTTGAATTATCTGTATTTACTGCTCTTTTTTGTGTTACTCATCGGCAGTTTTTTTATGGTGGATTTCGGACCTGAGGCTTGGATCTTCAGCGAGTTTTACCGCGTAGGGAGTTTAGTGTTCGGTGGCGGTCATGTTGTACTACCTCTGCTAGAAACAGCAGTGGGCGATACCATAGGCGGCGATCGTTTTCTGACGGGTTATGCCTTTGCCCAAGCTGTGCCTGGGCCTATGTTCACATTCGCGACCTTTTTAGGCGCCGAAGTCATGCTAGATAAGCCCTTTATGGGGGCTTGCATCGCGACTGCTGCCATTTTTTTACCCGGATTTCTCCTTATGCTGGTGGGCCTGAAGAGTTGGCATGCGATTGCGGCAAGACCGAAAATTGCTGGTGCGATTGCTGGCGTCAATGCCTGCGTTGTTGGCTTACTCGCGGCCGCGCTTTATCAACCTGTTTTTTCTCAGGCGGTATTCTCGGGCAAAGATATGGCCTTGGTATTGCTCGGTTTTGGTGCATTAAAGTTATTTAAACCACCCATGCTGGTGCTGGTTTTAGGCTTTAGCTTGTGTGGGATCTTGCTAAATCTGCTGTGAACTGAGGGGCGATTAATTGAAGTTTTATTGAGCAAGATTAAGATTTTGTTACTTTAAGCGCATAGAGAAATAACAATGTTAGCTATACTCCAAAGATACAAGTTGTATTCCTTTGGAGCATTCAAGCATGTCTAAGTTGAGTTTACGCAATAAATTACTATTGCTATCGCTGTTCCCTTTGATCCTCGCATTACTCATATTGATGTCGGTTTCCTATTATGTCGAACAAGATGCACTTGCCGCTGAAGTGGTCACTTTTAAAACTAAGCTCGTCGATGAGCGTAAACAACAAATTAAAGAAGCCACCGAAATTGCCGCAGGCATAGTGAATTATCAATTATCGTTAAAAGAACAAGGGAATGTGAATCAAGCGCTAAGAGACATACGTTTTGGCAGTGCGGGTTACTTCTTCATGTATGACTCTCAAGGGAAAAATATTTTTCATGCCCTACTTCCTAGCTTAGAAGGGCAAAATAAAATAGATATGACAGATCCCCGAGGCACTAAAATTATTGTCGGTCTGCTCGATGCAGCTAAACGTGGTGATGGTAGTTTTTCCTACTACTATCAAAAACCTAATACCAATGAGCAGATTGAGAAGATCAGCTACGCCATGATGATCCCTGGTACTGACTGGATGTTAGGTACTGGGGCATATATCGATGATATTGAAGCTGTTGTTGAAGATTATCGCGAGACAGTGACTGAGCAAATGGCAGAAAAATCCTTCGCGATTTTGCTGATAGCGCTTTTCCTTACGGGTATTACTGGCTTTATCATTATGATTGCCGCCCACCGTATGGTCGTGCCAATCAAGAATATGGCCGATAACTTAAATGATATTGCTAAGGGCGAAGGGGACTTAACCAAGCGACTCGCCGTAAAAGGGGAGGACGAAATCGCTCAACTTGGGCGCTCCTTTAACCTCTTTGTCGATAAACTTCAGCATATTATCGGCGATGTTGCGACAGCGACGGCAAAAGTAAAAACGGCAGCCAATGCGATTCATGATCAAACTAAAGTCATGTCGAGCCAGTTGGTGAGTCATAACAATGAAACCGATCAGGTGGTGACTGCAATCACTGAGATGTCCTCCACTGCGAACGAAGTGGCTAAGAATACCACTCAAGTAGCCGAAGCGACTCACGCTGCTACTGGTGATGTGGCGAATGCACAGCGCTGTGTTGATGCTTCACTTGAAGAAATTGCCTCTTTAATGTCGCAAATCAATAATGCGGCGGGCAGTATCAAATCACTCAGCGAGCAATCCCAGAAAATCAACAGCGTACTGTCAGTGATTGGTGGTATTGCCGAGCAGACCAACCTGTTGGCATTAAACGCCGCCATCGAAGCGGCCCGTGCCGGTGAACAGGGCCGAGGTTTTGCTGTGGTCGCCGATGAGGTGCGTAACTTAGCCAGCCGCACTCAAGCCAGTACGTTAGAAATCAATGAGATGTTATCGGCATTACATAAGCTAGTGACCCAAGCCGTGAAAGCGATGGAAGAGAGTCAACAAAGCTGCGTGCGTTCGGTGGATTCTTCTCGCACGATTTCCGACAGTCTGGGTTCAGTGACTTCGGCTGTGACTGCGATTAACGACATGAGTACCCAAATCGCGGCCGCGGCGACAGAGCAAAGCTCAGTAACCGAAGAAATTAACCGTAACGTGTATGCCATCCAAGAGATTGTGAATGAGCTACTTCATTCCAGCGAAGATGCGGCTAGGATCAGTATGACAGTCTCGGAAGAAGGCATTAACTTGGGCAAGTTAGTGGGCCAGTTTAAGATTTAGTGGGACAGTTTAGGATTTAATTGCAGTAATCTTGATTAAAAACGGGAGACTTAAGGTCTCCCGTTTTATTTGGATCATATATTTTTTAAAAGCGTTAACCGTTAATTCAGCTTAGTGAATTCATCCAAGCTCATTCACTTTAGACAATTCAAGTAAGTCAATTCACTCTAGTCAATGTACGTCACCTTAATCCATCTTCTCGGCAAGCCGTTCTGCCCTCACAGAGCAGACCTTATATTCTGGGATAAAAGCTACAGGATCGAGTGCATTGATGGTGAGTTTATTCGCCGCCGCTTCCACAAAGTGGAAGGGCAGGAATAGTACGCCAGCTTGAGCTCTTTTCGTCACAAAGGCGTCGATTTCAATTTCACCGCGACGGGTAGTGAGTTTGATTTTATCGCCATTGCCTATGCCGAGTTGCTCGGCGTCATAGACTGAAATCATTACCTTAGGCGAGCCGAGTAAGTCGAGTCCGGCCGTTTTACGGGTTAAGGTGCCTGTGTGGAACTGTTCCAGTAAACGTCCGGTTGAGAGAGTGAGCGGGTACTCACTGCAGGGCATTTCTGCGGGTAAGCGATAACTCACTGGCGTGAACTTACCTAAGCCGCGGGTGAATTGCCCTTGGTGCATAATGGGAGTACCAGGATGGGGTTCATCTGGACATGGCCATTGAATACCTTGGGGGATTTTACCGTCAACTCCAGTGCTTAATCGTTGCCAAGTAATGCCGCGATATTGTGGTGTTAGCTCATTGATCTCCTGCCAAATCGCTTCTTCATTGGGGTAATCCCAAGCGGCACCCATCGCATTGGCAATGGCTTGGACAATTTGCCAATCGGGCAGGGCTTCGCCTGGCGGTAACAGAGCTTGTTCGAGTCGCTGCACTCGTCGTTCAGTATTGGTGAAATGACCACGTTTTTCGACAAAGGCGGCGGCGGGCAGAACCACATCGGCAAGCTCGGCGGTTTCGGTGAGGAAGATGTCCTGCACCACTAAAAAGTCGATTGCATTAAGCGCCCTAAGTACGTGGGCTTGGTCAGGATCGCTCAATACGGGGTTTTCGCCCATGACATACAAAGCTTTGATTTTTCCTTTGGAAATATCATGCATCATGTGGGTTGCGGTTACGCCAATCTCCGCCGATAACGGCGTTTGCCAGTGTGCCTCGAAACGCATTCTGGCATGAATGTCGGTGACTTTTTGGTAGCCACTGAAGAAGTTAGGCAGTGCGCCCATGTCGCAGGCACCTTGCACATTACTCTGTCCACGAAGCGGGTTAATTCCCGCACCTTCAACCCCAATATTGCCGCATAGAAGTTGTAGATTAGATATGGCGGTGACATTGTCGTGTCCCGTCGTGTGCTGGGTAATGCCCATGGCATAGTAGATTGCGGTTTTCTCAGCCGTGCCTATGGTGCGGGCGATACAGGCGATATCTTCGGCTGTAACGCCAGTGATCAAGGCCGCGTTTTTTAGACTGTAATCTGCTTTTGCGAGTTCAGCGTAGAGGGCATCCACGCCTTCGGTGCGTGCGGTAATGTAGCTTTTATCCTGCCAGTCGTTGCGGATGATTTCCGCCATAATCGCATTGAGTAACATGACGTCAGTGCCGGGTCTGTGGGCGACATAAAGCTGTGCACTGTCGGCAATGGTGACACGTTTAGGGTCGGCCACCATTAATCTTGCGCCATGCAAAGCCACGGCTTGCTTAATTTTCGAGGCGATGATCGGGTGAGCACTGCTGGTGTCTGAGCCTATGATAAAAATCACATCCGATGCTTGAATGCTCGGAATGTCATTGGTCATAGCGCCACTACCAATACTTTGCTGCAGGCCTGTTACCGTAGATGAATGACACAGACGGGCGCAGTGGTCGATGTTATTGGTGCCGAGTATGCTTCTGACAAATTTTTGCAGGAGGAAGTTTTCTTCATTGGTGGCTTTTGCCGAGGCCAAACTTGCCAGTGCATTACTGCCATGTTGCTGTTTTATTTGCTGTAAATGTTCGGCCACATAGGCGATGGCTTCAGGCCAACTACTTGGCGTGAGCTGGCCATTTTTACGAATGAGTGGCGTGGTGAGGCGTTTTTCACTGTGAATAAAATCGAAACCAAACCGGCCTTTCACACATAACATGCCTTGATTTACCACAGACTCTTTATTGCCTTCGATATGTCGGATCTGATTCGTGCTGGTATCGATTTTAAGGTCGAGCCGACAGCCTACGCCGCAATAGGTACAAATCGTTGAGGCGGTTTTGAGTGGCGTTTCATCGCCTTGGCGTTTATCCCGCGCATCGACGAGCGCGCCCGTTGGGCAAACCTGCACACAGTTGCCGCATTGCACACATTTGCTGTCGGCCATGCTGGCGCTAAAGCCGACTCTCGGTGCGCGGCGTTCGATGGTTTCGCTTAGGTCTTGCGGCAGTGCTTGATAGGAATCATGGGCAAATTGAATCGCACAATGGCCACTCTGCAACTGGCACACATCAACGCAATTACCGCAGCTAATACAGCGATTCGCATCAAATTGAATGAATGGACTCGATTTATCGACCGAAAACTTACGCGCGCTTTGAGTGTTGAGTGACTTAGGTTCGACATGGTAGTCGGTCGCATAGCCCCTTAATTTACAATCCGTATTAGCTTGGCAGGCGCATTCAAGGCAGCGCGCGGCTTCTTGCATGGCGGCATCGGGAGCAAAGCCTAGCTCGACTTCGCCGTAGTTCAGTAAACGCTGCACCGCACTCAGCTCGGGCATGGTTAAACGGGCTTTACGCGGTACGGCGGGATAAAGATCGGTTGCGGGCAAGCCTTGTGTTACCGCTTTGCTGATGGCTTTAGCGGAATTAAATGCATTGGCATGCAGCTCGCAACTTAGACCTTGTTTGAGTAATTTATCTATGGCGATGGCGGCTTTATGGCCATCACCTATGGCGGCAACTGCGGTGGCAGGACCGCGGCGCGCATCCCCCACCACAAAGAGCTTTTCAACCCCAGATGACATAGTGTGCTCGCAGCCAATAAAGGTA
This sequence comes from Shewanella vaxholmensis, assembly GCF_031932135.1. Taxonomy (NCBI): domain Bacteria; kingdom Pseudomonadati; phylum Pseudomonadota; class Gammaproteobacteria; order Alteromonadales; family Shewanellaceae; genus Shewanella; species Shewanella vaxholmensis. The sequence goes on along the minus strand of NZ_JAUOEV010000002.1, from coordinate 234,798 downwards.
TTCCAGCGGCTAAGGGCAAGTGTGCCTTGGCTTAAAGGACTGGCGGGATCTTGCATAAAACTCATGTCGGGAGTTTGTGATACTGCGGCTATTACAGTATCAAAATCTTGGGTAAAGGTTTCACCGGTATCAACGGGAGCGCGTCTGCCAGAGGCATCGGCTTCGCCGAGTGCCATCTTCGCGAAGGTGACTGAATGGACTCTGCCGTGAGCATCGCTATGGTTTTCAAGCGGATTGGTTAAAAAATGAAACTTCACCCCTTCGACTTCGGCCTCGTGTACTTCGTAAGCTTCGGCGGGCATTTCTGCGCGGGTGCGGCGGTAAATTAAGGTGACATCGCAACCTTCACGCACCGCAGTGCGGGCGCAATCGATAGCGGTATTGCCGCCGCCAATGACGGCGACTTTTTTGCCCAGTACGATTGTCTGGTCGAGGCAATGATCTTTCAAGTAATCGACACCTAAGTAACAACCTTTGAGCGTGCTGCCGGGATAATCCATAGGCACGGCTTTTTGGGCGCCGATCGCAAGGCAGACGGCATCGAAATCTTCAACTAATTGATTTAAATGCACCTCATGGCCGAGGCGCATTTCTGTGTGTATGGTTAAGCCGTTATGGCACAAGAGTGCGATTTCTTTATCGAGTATCGCCTTAGGTAAACGATATTCAGGAATGCCATAGCGCAGCCAACCACCCGCCAGTGGCATGGCCTCGAATATCTCAACGCTATGGCCTTGGTTTGATAAGTAATATCCGGCACTTAACCCTGCTGGGCCCGCCCCGATAATCGCGACTTTTTTGCCCGTGTCGGCTTGGCGCGGCGGCACATAACTCGTGCCGCCTTTTTCGCCATCGGCGAGATCGAGATCGGCGGCGTGGCGTTTGAGTTGGCGAATAGCGATGGGCTCATCGACCAGTCCGCGGCGACATTGTGCCTCACAAAAAGCAGGGCAAACTCGGCCAATAGATAGCGGCAGTGGCAAGGTTTGTTTAATGACTTTAACGGCTTCAGTATGGTTTCCTTGGGCGATGTGATACAGGTAACTCTGCACATCGACGCCCGCAGGGCATGCCTGTTGGCACGGGGCTTCGCAATCGGCGAAGTGATCACTCAAGATTTCAGTCAGCGCTTGTTTGCGTGTTTGGCTTAAGAATTCAGACTGAGTTATGACTCGCATGCCGACGGTGACGGACGTTTCACAGGCGCGTACGCAGCGCAAACTGGCGTCGGCATTTTCAATTTGGATGACACACAAATTGCAGGCTTGCTTATCTGCGTCTGCATGAGAGTGTGCATGAGAGCCTAATTGCTGCGAGGCCGCGCTGGGATCACATAAGCTGGGTATGGCTATGCCCGCGGCATGTGCCGCTTGCAGTAGGTTATCGGTCGGGTTAACCGACAACACTTGGTCATCAATTCGAAGTTCTATCATCCCATGGCCTTTTTTATATGTAGGGTGCTTAGCTGCTATAGCGCGGGGCTGCAGGCTTAGGTTGCTTCGAGTATACCTAGACAGCTTTAGAAGACGCTTATGGGCGAGGGAAGTTTGCAGCAGAATTGCAGCTTGAATCACAAACCTAGTGCAGACTGTGCGCTGATGAATGTTTGTTCGAATTGAGCCGTGATTAGGTTGGCGGTATTTGGGCTTTTTAGTGGTAATTTCATTGATATTACGAATGTTTTCTTGGCAGGTAAGTGGTACTTTGGGTCGCGTTTGGCCTACTGAATCACTTAGCTTGGCTAAATTTAAGTAAGATCACAGTCTTAACTCTGCGCTTTTTGTTAGTCTCGGCTGTGGCAATGTGGTCTTTTAGGCCGGAAATTAATCCTTGTTATCCCATTTAATGAACAGTGCCCCCCTAGGTTTACCAGCCTGGTTAGGTTAAAATGCGCGGTTGCAAATACTGTTAATCATCGCCTCTTTTAGTGGAAGATCAATTAAAGCGGCCAAATAAAAGAAAGTTGAAAATTCATGTTTGAAGTTAATCCAGTAAAATTCAAAATTAAGGAGCTTGCCGAGCGCACGCAGCTTCTTAGGGGGTATCTTTGACTACGATGCCAAAAATGAGCGTCTAGAAGAAGTTACCCGTGAGCTTGAAAGTTCAGAAGTGTGGAATGACCCAGAGCGTGCCCAAGCCTTAGGCAAAGAGCGCGCCAGCCTAGAAGCTGTGGTCAAAACCATAGACGATATGGACTCAGGTCTTGAAGATGTTGAAGGCTTACTCGAGTTGGCTATTGAAGAGGAAGACGAAGACACGTTCAACGAAACCAGTAAAGAGCTGGATTATCTCGAAAGCCGACTTGCCGATCTCGAATTCCGCCGTATGTTCTCCGGCCCGCAAGATGCGTCAAACTGTTATTTAGACATTCAGTCTGGCAGTGGTGGAACCGAAGCCCAAGATTGGGCCAACATGGTGCTGCGTATGTACCTGCGTTGGGGCGAAGCCCATGGTTTTAGCCCAGAGTTGATGGAAGTGACTGATGGTGACGTGGCCGGTATTAAAGGCGCGACCATTAAGTTCACTGGTGAATATGCGTTCGGTTGGTTACGTACCGAGACTGGCGTGCACCGCTTAGTGCGTAAGTCGCCATTCGACTCATCGGGTCGTCGTCATACGTCATTCTGCTCTGTGTTCGTTTACCCAGAAATCGACGACGATATCACTATCGATATCAACCCATCGGATCTGCGTATCGACACTTACCGCGCATCGGGCGCGGGTGGTCAGCACGTTAACAAAACAGAATCGGCGATTCGTATTACCCACTTACCGACTAACACAGTCGTGCAGTGTCAGAACGACCGTTCACAGCACAAGAACAAAGATGCTGCGATGAAGCAGCTGAAAGCAAAACTGTTTGAGTTAGAAATGCTCAAGCAAAATGCCGACAAACAGGCCGCTGAAGACGCTAAGTCTGATATCGGCTGGGGCAGTCAAATTCGCTCTTATGTATTAGACGATGCCCGCATTAAAGACTTACGCACAGGCGTTGAAAACCGTAGCACTCAAGCGGTACTCGATGGCGATCTGGATAAGTTTATCGAAGCCAGTTTGAAATCTGGGCTGTAATTAATTCAAGGTATAGACGAGAAATAAGATGACTGAACAAGTAATTGATGAGAACAAACTGATCGCCGAGCGCCGTGCCAAGCTAGAAAGCATCCGCCCAAACTGTAGTGCTAATGCGCATCCAAATACCTTCCGTCGCACCCATAAAGCGGCTGAACTGCAAGCAAAGTATGGTCAAAACACTAAAGAAGAACTCGAAGCCTTAGGTTTTAAGACCAGCATTGCTGGCCGCATCATGGCAAAACGTGGTCCTTTCTTAGTGATCCAAGACGTGTCTGGCCGTATTCAAGCCTATGCTGAGAAAAGCGTACAAGCTGATTTGAAAGAGCGTTTTCAAGGTCTGGATATCGGTGACATTATCGGTGTAACCGGTCAGTTGCATTTGTCTGGCAAAGGTGACTTATACGTCAACATGGAACAGTACGAGCTACTGACCAAGGCACTGCGCCCATTGCCTGCGGACTATTATGGTCTTGCCGATCAAGAAATGCGCTACCGTCAACGTTACGTGGATCTCATCGTTAACGAAGATTCGCGCAATGCCTTCATCATGCGTTCTAAAGTGGTTTCTGCAATCCGTAACTTCATGATCAAAAAAGAGTTCATGGAAGTTGAAACCCCTATGATGCACGTGATCCCTGGTGGTGCTTCGGCCCGTCCTTTCATCACTCATCACAACGCTTTAGACATGCCAATGTACCTGCGTATTGCGCCAGAATTATATCTGAAGCGTTTAGTGGTAGGTGGTTTTGAGCGTGTGTTCGAAATCAACCGTAACTTCCGTAACGAAGGTCTGTCGCCACGTCATAACCCAGAATTCACTATGATGGAATTCTATATGGCTTATGCAGACTACAAAGATCTGATGGACTTAACTGAAGAAATGCTCAGCTCGATTGCTATCGAACTGCTTGGCAGTGCGCAAATGCCATACGGCGAGCACACAGTCGATTTCGGCGGCCCATACGCACGTTTAAGCATGTTAGAAGCGATTCAGAAGTACAATCCTGATAACGCGACTATCCAAGCTATGACCTATGAGCAAGTGAAAGATGTTGAATTCATGCGCGATCTAGCGAAAAGCTTAGGTATGAAGATTGAGAAATTCTGGACTTGTGGTCAGCTGCTTGAAGAAATCTTCGGTGAAACTGCTGAATGGCAATTGATGCAACCGACGTTCATCACTGGCTACCCTGCGGACATTTCACCACTGGCACGTCGTAACGATGACAACCATTTCATCACTGACCGTTTCGAATTCTTCATCGGTGGCCGCGAAGTGGCTAACGGCTTTAGCGAGCTGAACGATGCTGAAGATCAAGACAACCGCTTTAAAGCGCAGGTTGACGCGAAAGATGCTGGCGACGATGAAGCTATGTTCTACGATGCAGACTATATCACTGCACTGGAACACGGTTTACCACCAACGGCAGGTCAAGGTATTGGTATCGACCGATTAGTGATGTTGTTCACTAATACTCATACTATCCGTGACGTGATCCTGTTCCCAGCGATGCGCCCACAGGCGTAATGCTGTCGAATAAGGCATTTCGTCGTTGTACATTTTGTTGCATTAGCTCTTAGCCACGCGACTTTTAGTAAGTCGTAACAGGTTAAGTTTGCAGTGATTGATTTAGGTATAACCAAACCATCACAGTGATGAATGCCCCCTAAAAGAACCAGCCATTTGGCTGGTTTTTTGTTTTCTAAAATAGCTAAAAATGATGCGTGCTAGAGTCGAGCTATTAGTGACCTAAAAATAGGTTAGATGAACATCATCAAGTGGCATGTGAGTTTCAGGTTGTGGCTATCGATTGTAGTGTAGATTGCGGGTTTAGTTTGTGAGTGTCGATTGTGGCTTTAACTTGGGGTTTCATATTGGGATGTCAGGAAAAACTCGCCACGCTGCAGGCATCCAGTCGCCAGTTACACACGATATTGGCTGTGTTCATTTCATTATTGGTAGAGAAGATTTACGGGAAGACCTAGGGTGAAGGGGTTAAGACGCGGCAATCAGTGAATACCAAAATAGCAGGCTACATCACTGACGTTATAAACAGTACGATGAACTATTTTTAAACGCATTTATTCAGCTATACCCACTCCCGTGGCTGTTTCAGATAATCAACCCGACATTAGTCTAATAGGGTGTTGCTTGACCTCAGTAGCTAACTCAATGAAACTCTCCATTAAATCACCTCCTACTAAAGTATGGATAATTAAATAATGTTAATTTTCTTTATTTGTATCGCACTCTTAGTGCTTGCGTACAAGTTCTATAGCCCCTTTGTGGAACGTCAAGCGGGTATAGATCCTAAAGCCAAGACGCCACAGGCGAAATTCGAAGATGGCGTCGATTATGTGCCGGTTCATCCGGCTAAAGCGTTTCTGATCCAATTCCTCAATGTCGCAGGTGTGGGACCGATATTTGGTCCGATCCTCGGTGCCTTGTACGGTCCCATTGCCTTAGTATGGATTGTGTTGGGGAACATTATTGGCGGTGCGGTGCACGATTATTTTTCTGGCGTGCTCAGCATTAAAGAAGACGGTAAGAGTTTGCCTGAGATCGCTGGCCACTACTTTAATATCTACTTTAAAGGCGTGATGTTGCTGTTTACCGCCATGCTACTGTTTTTTGTGGGCGTGGTCTTTATCATGAGCCCAGCAGGTTTGCTGAGTAATCTCGATTATTTCAAAGACACCATCTTTGGCAATAACACCTTCTGGGTGTTAGTGATTTTAGCCTATTACTTTTTGGCGACTATGCTGCCGATCGATAAAATTATCACTAAATTGTATCCCGCATTTGGTTTGTTGATGATAGTGATGACGGTTTCTATCGCAGTTGCCCTGATGCTCAATGCGCCGCAGTTACCTGAAATGGGTGATGTGTTTGCCTATTTCGATCACAGCCATTACAACAACGAGTTACTTGAGCCAAATCCAGACGGATTGCCGGTATGGCCACTGTTGTTTGTGACTATTACCTGTGGTGCGATCAGTGGTTTCCACTCGACGCAAGCGCCCATCATGGCCCGTTGTTTGACCAACGAGAAGTATGTGCGTCCTGTGTATTATGGCGCTATGGTTGCTGAAGGTATTGTTGCTTGTGTATGGGCTACTGCGGGTATCGCGGCTTTCCCTGGTGGTTATGTTGAGCTTAAGAGTTTACTCGACCAAGGTGGTCCAGGTTTAGTAGTTAACCAAGTGGCGACGACGTATCTCGGTGTGATGGGCGGCATTATGGCGATTGTGGCCGTGGCTATCTTCCCGATCACCTCTGGTGATACTGCGTTCCGTTCGCTGCGACTGACGATTATCGACGCCTTCCATATTCCACAAAGCATGCGTAATCGTTTATTGGTTGCTGTACCTATCCTAACGATTGCGTACTTTATGACGAAGATCGATTTTTCCTTGATTTGGCGCTATTTTGCCTTCTCAAATATGCTGCTATCAACCAGTGTATTGTGGTTAGCGACTAAGTATTTGTTCGACCGCGGGACTTTCCATTGGATTGTGAGCTTGCCAGCGATTGGTGGTACTAGCGTCACAGTTTCTTACATTATGACAGCGGGTATTGGTCTGGGTTTACCACAACCTTTGAGCCAGCCTGTGGGTATCGCAGTCGGGGTTATCTGTTTAGTCGTGCTGATTATTGCGCACAACCGACGCAAACCGGTGGCAGACGTCAACTAGTCCGTTACACCAAGTTTGACCATTTAGACACAAGGGCTGCATTTTGCAGCCCTTGTTTTTTATGATTGTCGGCGAAGAAGTACTAAGCTACGCCATTAAGCTGTAATGAGCATCACCCAGTGTTGATATAAAGGTAAGCCAATTAACACATTAACCGGAAACGTAATGCCGAGTGAGGCCAGCATAGCCAGTCCGATATTGGCCTCGGGTATTGCGGCTCGAATGGCCGCAGGCGCTGCGATATAAGATGCACTGGCACTTAATGCCGCTAGCACTAAAATGCTGCCAGAAGGTAAGTCCAACCATAATCCTACGGCAATACCGCACCAAGCCAATACAAAGGGCGTAACGGCGGCGAACACCAATAAGCGCCATTGTTTCAGTGGTAGCGGCAAACACACTTTAGCCGTCACTAAGCCCATTTCCAGTAAAAATAATGCCAGTAAAGTTTTGAACCCACCGAGTAACACAGGAGTGAGCGGCGCAAGCCCAGTTGGGCCGTAAAGCCAACCTATCACTACGCCACCAACAAGTAAGACAACGCCGCGGCTAGTTAACGCTTCGTGCAATACGCTCGATTGAGTTTCATTCTTGGGTGATGTTTCAATTGCTTTTTTGGCGCTTAAGTACCTGTGTAGCCAGAGCATCACGACGATCGCCGGCAGTTCTAGCAGCACAAGATACAGGGTGGTTTCGGGTCTTAATATCAACCCAGATTTTTCCACCATAGCCATCACCACCGCAAAGGTTCCCGCGCTAACTGAGCCGTAATGTGCGGCAATGCTAATAGCATCTGTGTGACCAATTCGAACCAGCCGAGTTAACACTGGGTATAGGGCCAAGGGGATAATGAAGCCTAAAGCAACAACCGCTAACAGCTCAGTGATCACTAAGTTTTGGGTGTGACCGTGGAGCGCCATTCCGCCCTTTAAGCCCAAAGTGAGCATTAACAGTATAGATAGGGTTTCGTAGATCGCGGGGGGGACTTTAAGATCTGACTTCACTAGGCCAGCTAACAAGCCTAAGGCAAAAAAGGCAATGACAATATCGGGCATAAGTATCTCATTAAGTTTGATTTTTAAGCCGTGTAAAACAGGCTTAATTGTCGGGTGATCCTGATGGCTGGTGATTTTGGACCTAATTGGTTATATTGAAAAATAAATTGTTTACCACTTAGGTATAGATAATTGTCTATGGATAAGCGTTCGTCATCGACTCAGCTTAAATTGCGGCACTTGAGTTTCCGTTTGCTGCAGGTGTATGTGCAAGTGGTGCGGTTAGGCAATATTTCCGCAGCGGCGAGGGCCTTGCATTTAACCCAACCCACAGTGTCATTACAGCTTAAAAAGCTGGCCGATGTATTGGGTGAGCCGTTACTCGAGAGTCGTGAAGGCCGCATGCTACCGACCTTGATTGGCAATGAACTTTACCGCGCCGCCTGCGATACCTTGAGTCGTTTTGAGGATTTCGATGCCTTTATGCAGCAGGCCAAAGGTGGCAGCGTCGGGCATATTAATATCGGTATCGTCACTACTGCCAAATACGTGTTACCCCGGATTTTAGGGGCTTTTTATCGGCAGTTTCCGCAGGTTAAAGTGACCTTAAATATAGGTAACCGTGCCCATGTGTTAGGTCGATTTGAGCGCCAAGAAGATGATTTATATCTGTTTAGTCATCCACCTAGTGGCGATAATGTGCTATCTGCGCGGATCATTAAAAACCCGTTACAGTTGATTGCGCCAAAGGATCATTGGGCGGTGGGCCGTGAACAAGTAAGTTTTAACGATCTCAAAAATGAGCGTTTTATCGTGCGCGAGCCAGGTTCAGCCACCCGCTTGATGTTCGAGTCTTGGTGCAGCGGTCAAGGCATCACGCTCGGTGACACTATGCAAATCGAGAGCAATGAGGCGATACGCCTAAGCGTCGCGTCTGGCTTAGGCTTGTCGGTGATTTCGGCGCATACGCTGCAAGAGGGCCGTGAAAAACCGGCTACTTTGCCGGTAACGGGTTTTCCGCTCGAAAGTAACTGGTATCTGGTGGGCCGCAAAGATCGCCGCTTGCCCTATGCTGCCATGCAGCTGGTGGACTTTATGGCGGCGCATTTGGCCGAGTGTATCGAGCCAGAATGGGTTGCTGCCGATATCAGTGAACTGGCTATGCACTTTAATCAGGCGCCGCAAACTCGGTCTTAACTGAGTGCATGTTTTTAATTCTGAATAATTTTATTAAGTTAGAGATGTGGTCATAGATTCTGGGTAACTGCACACCTTGTGCAGTTACCCTCAGGTCCCCTTGTAAAACGAGATTTGGCCTTAAATCAGACGACTGTACGAGGCGACTTTACACCTTAAAGCGCGTCAGTAGGTTGTTCAGTTCAACCGCTAACCTGGATAGTTCATGCGCCGATGCACTAGTCTGCTGCGCTCCCGCGGCGCTTTGGCTGGCGAGATCGCTAATGTTCACTATGTTTTTATCGACTTCACGGGCGACTTTCGCTTGTTCTTCTGCGGCGCTTGCGATGACCATATTGCTGTTATTCATCGTACTGATTTGAGTGTTGATCGTGTTTAATGCATCCCCAGCGAGCCTTGCGACAGCGAGTGCTTGCTCTGCCTTTTGACCACTGTGCTGCATCGATAGCACAGCGGTTTCAGTGCCGTGCTGGATCTTGTTGATCATGTCTTCAATCTCGCGGGTCGACGACTGAGTGCGGTGGGCTAGCGCACGCACTTCATCGGCAACGACCGCAAAACCACGGCCAGTATCGCCTGCTCGCGCCGCTTCAATAGCTGCGTTGAGGGCCAGTAAATTCGTTTGTTCTGCAATCGCGCGGATCACATCTAAAACTTTACCAATATCGATAGCTTGCATGGCTAAGGTTTGGACAATTTGTGAACTTTGCGTCACATCCTGATTCATGTCGATAATGGCTGCGACGGTTTGATCTACCTGTTTTTTGCCTAATTCGGTATTGCGGGCAGTTTCTTCTGAGGCCTCTGAAGCGAGTGCTGCGGTATTGGCAACTTCATCCACCGCCGAACTCATCTCGGTAATTGCGGTTGCAGCCTGTTGTATTTCATCATTTTGTTGCTGTATGCCGCGGGACGCATCTTCAGTTACTGAATTGAGTTCTTCGGCGGCGGAGGCGAGCTGGTTAGAGGAGTTTGCGATGTGGGATAGGGTATCGCGCAGGTTCTGCTGCATTTTTGCTAGTGCTTGCATCAGTTGACTGGTTTCATCTTCGCCATCGGCACTAATTTTCTGTGTTAAATCACCGCTTGCGACTGTCACTGAAATGTCTACCGCTTCTTTCATTGGCTGCACAATGCTACGGGTTAATAATGTGGCCACGATAAATGCGGCAATCAAGGAGGCTATTATCACTACGCTGTTGAGTAGCTTACTTTCTTCGTAGGCTTGTGCGGTGAGTTCGCCTTGTTTGCTTGCATATTCGGTATTTAAGTCGCCAATGCCGATAAGCGTTTTAGTTATTTTATCAGCTTGTAACGTCATCACTTCATCCATTATCCGTTTAGCTTCAGTCGTGTCATTGGCCTGCAGCTTACTGATCATTTGATCTTGATTCTGTAAATACAGCTCTAAATTATGACTAAAATCCTGATAGAGGGCTTGCTCACCAGGCAAACTAATTAAAGGCTCGTAGGCCTTTTGATCCGTTTTAATGTTCTCGCGAATTTGCCTTAAGGTTTCGAGCCCTTTGTCACGCTCAGCCGCCGAATCGGCGAGTAATAGACGAAATGTAAATACCCTAGCGCGCATCACGTTAAGATTGATGCTCGACAGCGTGACGAGCGTTGGTAGGGTATTTTTTTCAATTTCTTCTGAGGAGACTCGCATGGATGACATAGTTTGTAATGACATCAGTCCCTGAAGTAACAATACTAGACCGAGTAAGCCAAACGCAGTAATGAGTCGTGAGCCAATCTTAATTTGTCGTAACCACATAAGCGAATCGTCCCTGTATTTAAATGAGTTCCGTCTAAGGTCGTTCTTACTGCTTTTGAGCTAATACTTTTTAATCACTGCTGTCGAGCCATGAAGCTTGAGCCAAATGGCTGAACTCATGCTTGCTAACGTTAAACTAACTGTTATCGCGCCGAGTCGGAACTGTGAGTTTTTGGTTTAATACACTATAGATTATATTTTCTAACTTTTTCGTTTTGGATTGTAAATTTAGCTGATTAAAAGCGACTGGCTGTAAATTAGTAAGGCTTAAACTAAGTTGTACCGTACCTTAAATATTGGCGTTAGCAAACTGTATTGCCCAATTGAGTGTGATGATGTCTGTGGTTTTATTTCGACTGTCGATTAGAGTCAGGTCAGTTTGAATAAAGGTATGAACGTGATTACTATTTTAATTTTAGATAGTTAAAGTGAATTTTTGCTGGTTTAATCAGGCTCTAATAAAGCAATTTAGGTCGTTAGCTTTATGTTTAATATCTGCATTTAAAGAGAGTATTCAAACCGTTAGTATTCTTTTTGTATAAAACCTTTGTAATCGACTGTTCCTTTAAGCGTTTTTATTTCTTGTGATCAGGATTGTTCGATAATAAATGGATAAATGAGACGTAAACGATTGGTGCTTATTTCTTGTCTCTTTTCTTATCTCTTTTCTTATTTATGCGAAGCGATAAATAATCAATTGTTTTGCGGTAATTCATGCCGGCTCATTTCTATTAATCGGCTGTAGGCGCGACGAAATTCAAAACTGAGTGCACCACCTTGGTAGAGTTCGCTAAGTGGCACGTCGCAGCTGAGATAGAGACTGACATTTTGATCGTACAACTCATCAATTAAGCTGATAAAACGTCGCGCTGGGTCATCGTTGGCGGCGTAGGAGAGTTTGCGCTCGCCCGTGGCAGCGGCTTGGTTTTCACCTGTGCCGTCCTCCGTGCCGCGGGCACGGATCCAGCCTTTCACTTCGCCGCCCAGTTTGGGAACACCGCTCACCATTAAGATCTTAAATCGACTGGCGATTTCGATGTAATCGAGTTGGGATCTCGGGCCGTCACACAGGGCATAAAAGTCGAACCAAGCAACAGCGTTGTCTGTGGGCTCTAAAGCTGCGCGGATCACTGGGATTTCACGGTTGCAGATGGTGAGGCTAGCATTGCTCATTCTGCTATCACTAACGTTAGAATCGCAAATACCAGTATCGCTAATGCCAACAGCGCTCATACTGAGTGCATTTGGCGTTAACCCATTCACTAGCTTGTCAAAAATCTGCTCAAAATCGAGTGTTCCGGTAATGCCGATATTGCGGGAAATCGAGGCACTCATTTCAGCGCTTTCAATGCCAATCTCGTTGTTTAATAAAGTATTGATGGCGTGCATCCTGTGGTCTTGGTTGCCAGCGAGATGCAGCATTTGCGTGCGCGTTTGCAGCAATTGGATACAAGGTAAAAATCTGTGTCTGGCTAAGCCGTTCTCATACAAGCGCTCAATAGGAATATTTGAGGTCGCGATCAGCACCACACCTTGTTCGAATAGGCACTCAAATAGCCCTGCGAGTATCATGGCATCGCCAATGTCTGAGACAAAAAACTCATCGAAACACAGCACCCTACATTCTTTCGCTAGATTTTTTGCTATAAGCGTTAACGGATCGCGTTTACCCGAATGCTCACGCAGTGCATTGTGTATCCGTGCCATAAAGCGGTGGAAATGCAGTCTTAACTTGCCTTCACTTGGCAAACAATCGAAAAACAAATCCATCAGAAAGGTTTTACCGCGACCGACATCGCCCCACAGATACAAGCCTTTGATGGATTGTGAATGGGAGAGGCGTGCTGAATAGGGCTGTGGCATCAAGTGTTTAAATAACATATCGAGCGCCAACACCGCCTGTTGTTGCGCTGGATCGTCAACTAGATTTTCGCTCACTTTGGCGCGATACACTTCCAGTGGCGTCATCATTGGCGTTATCGATTGCGAGCTAGCGGAGTTTGAATGAGCCATGTCGGGGTCTCGTTGGCGGTTGTTTTAGGTGTTTGCTGCAGTCAGTGTGTGCTTTAGCTTTGATTAAGTGCGATATCAGTACTCGCCTTTTGAGGCATCATGCTACTCATACTTAGGTACTCGGGAGCCATATTGCAAGATGCTCAGGGTAACATAGTCGCTGGCGTGACTTAAATCCCGCTCTGAGGCTTAGGTCAAATACTAAACGAAACCAGTGCTTTATTCTCGGGGACTTTTACCTTAACATCTTTGTCACAAAAATAATGATATGGAATGAATCCTATGGCTAGCAAAGGCAATGGCATTACTTTTATCAGTGCACAAACCTCGATTGAGGGTGACATCCAGTTAGAGAGCACGGCATTAATTGCGGGTAAATTGCAGGGCAAGATTGGTTCAGCGGGACAAATTAAGATCGAACTTGGCGGCGAGATCTCCGGTGAAGTCAGCTGTGATGAGTTGCGGGTGTGCGGCATATTTAGTGGTCGAGTCTGTTGTAATAAGTTGATTATTACCAGTTCTGGTGTGGTTGACGGTGAAGTTGCTAGCCATCAGATGGAGATTTACGAAGGCGGCCAGTTTATTGGCCAGCGCATTAAAGGTCCTGAGCTTGATGCCTTGCCTGACATGCTAAAAGCGCTTGCGCCAGCGGCTCAACGTTCGGATGCGCACCTATATGCCAGTGAGAGCGGTTCATTAAGAGGCGATAATCGGGCGATTCGTCCTTGGTTGTATGTTGCTGCGGCAACGGTCGTCATCGCCTTGGGTTTTAGTTTTGGACCCGAGCAATTGCGTGAGTGGTTACCGAATGTGAGTGATAGCCCACTCAATACTGAAGTGTCTCCCGTGACTCAGGAGCTGGATGTTGAAAAGGGTTTCAATCCATTACTCACAGAACAAATGACTGCGCCAGATACCGCGCATGCCGACAATACAGCGGCGGTATCCGCAGATCCCGATCCGCTGGCTTTATCGCAGGATTCGGCGATGGAAGATTTACAGCAAATGGAACAAGGCCATGCACAGATGGCGCAGGGTGATAATGGCACCGCGCCCGCCAGCGAGAATGCAGGCAATAAGCTCTGATTGCTAAGCGATAAGCTCGAATCAATAAGCTTGAATTTATTAGCTTGAATCAATTAGCTCGAATAAATAGGTACTCGCATCGTTGGGTCGAGCATTTAGTGTTTTTTGTTCGACTATTCTTATTTGCTCATCGTTGCTAATGCTTATCGCCGAAATCCAGCTCAATCCTACTCAATATCCCTTCAAGTATTGATGCTAGTTCCCTCTGAGGCGCTTAACGGCGCTTTGCTTTTATTGATGGTTTCTATGCTTGGTTTAACGTTTTAAGGGTAAATTCATCCTATTTTTATGCTATTTCACTCATCTGTTAACATTCAGCGTCCGCTAATATTCCTGTCATATTTTCATTGAGTTATCTCTCATTCTTACCCGTTTTGTGCACTTCAAGCCATTTCCCTTGAGTTAAGTTCATTTTGTTCATGAACTTTATGATTTTTAGTCACCTTAAGTCCCTTAATGAAGATTAAGTGCGTTAAATATCTTTAACGAAATGTTAACGATACATTTCATCCTCTGGGCGAGGAAGTAGTCCGTCACAGACCTGACACAATTCTAATAACACAGGCATTCCCACAGGGAATGGCAGACTGCAATACAGGAGGCATTGATGCCTAGATTGACCTTACTTGCCGCGGCAACCGCTGTGGCCTTTACTGGTTTTGCGAATGCGCAAGACTTAACGCCACAAGAGCTTCAAGCACAACTCACCCAATTGACTCAAGAAGTTAACCAGCTAAAACAACAGCAGGCAGCGAATGCCACTGCGACTTCATCTAAGCCTAGCGCGTCAGCTTTTGAGATAGGTGGTCGCATTCAACTCGATTACAACCTCTTCAATGGTGCCTATAACGCCGAACATAACGGCAGTAGCGCGCAGGATATTTTCCCCCGCAGAGTCCGTACCTTTGTTGAAGGCGAATTACAGGATTGGGATTACAAGCTACTGCTTGAGTTTGCTGAAAATACCGCTGAAATCGTCATGGCTCGGATGCGTTATTCGGGTTTTGAGAATGGCCCTAAACTGCAATTTGGTAAGTTGCGTGAGGATATCAGCCTTGATGCGCTCACCAGCAGTAATCACATTGCGCTGATCGAACGTTCTAGCCTCGCCGATACTATGTCACCGTACTTCCGCTGGGGTGTTTCTGCCTATCAATATTTCCCCAGCACAGGTTTACGTTACGCCTTGGGTGTTTATAAAAACGATGCCTTTGGTAGCGATGGCAAAGATGAAATCGATGATTTGAACTATGCCCTGAGCTCGCGAGTGACTTGGTCACAGGCCAAAGAACCGGGCCAAGTGCTGCATGCTGGCTTGTGGTACTCAGCGCGTCAAATGGGCGGCGATGACTTGTCAGCCAGCTTTGCTCGCGGCGAACTGCGCGAGACTAATACTCGCCTGATTAACTATGTCGCCGGTGGTGAAACCACAGCGATTGATAATCTAAACCAAGCGGGTTTAGAGCTGGCATTTCAACATAAGGCTTTGTTACTACAAGGCGAATACGCTCAGCGTAATTTAACGACTCAAGATCCTCAGTCAGTGCTCGATGGTGAGCGTTATCAGGCGTATTACCTGCAGGCGAGTTATTTCTTAACGGGTGAACAGCGCAGCTATTCCAAGGGCAGCGCGGTGTTTTCCCAGCCTAAGGGCGTAACCGATGCATGGGAATTGGCGGCACGTTTTTCTAGCGTGGATGCGAGCTCCGACTTCCAAGGCACTAAAGCTCAGACCTACACCTTAGGCGTGTCTTACTACTTCAATCCAAAAATCAAAGTGATGGCTAACTACATCCATTCTTCCGTCGATGGCGCAGGCACGATTGCCTTAGTCGGCAATGAAGATGTGGGCGATGCCTTCGCTGCCCGTTTGCAATACGTGTTTTAGGAGTAATGAATCATGTTGAAAATGAAATCTTTAGTCATGAGTGCGCTGTTACTCGGTGCCTCTGGCATGGCGAGTGCTGATATCCACTTTATCATTCCTGGCGGTCCAGGCGGTGGTTGGGATACCACAGCGCGCGGCGTCGGTGAAGCTTTAGTGAAGTCGAAAATCGATGGTAATGCCTCTTTTGAGAACCTCTCGGGTGGCGGTGGCGGTCGTGCGATTGCCTCTATGATCAAATCGAAAAACAAACAGGGCGATATTTTACTGGTTAACTCGACTCCGATTGTGCTCCGTGCACTTTCAGGACAAATCCCGTTTAGTTATCGTGATTTAACGCCGGTTGCAGGCATAGTCGCCGATTACGGTGCCTTTGTGGTACGTAACGATTCACCGTTGAAAACCTGGGACGATGTGTTGGCGGCCTTTAAGGCGGATCCACAAAGATTCAATATCGCTGGCGGCTCGGCGCGCGGCAGTATGGATCACTTAGTTGCGGCGCAAGCGATTGCGGCGGCGGGCTTAGATGGCGGTCGTTTACGTTATGTTCCCTACGATGCGGGTGGTCAAGCTAAGGCTGGCTTACTCTCGGGCGAAGTCGATTTATTGTCGACGGGATTCAGTGAAGCGTTAGAAATTGCAGGCAGTGGTCAAGGGCGGATCCTTGCTATGACGGCACCTGAAATCGTTGCCGAGCATCCAGAGGTTCCGACGATTAAATCTCTCGGTTATGACATGACGTTTACTAACTGGCGCGGCTTTTTTGCGGCACCCGATACGCCTAAAGCCAAAGTTGATGAGTATGTGGCCAAGTTTGCGGCGCTGATTAAGACGCCAGAATGGGAACAAGTGCGTGCCCGTAATGGTTGGATCAATTTGTTTGAACCCCAAGCCGAATTCATTAAGTCATTGGAAGCACAGGAGCAACAGCTTAAAGCCACTATGTTGCAACTGGGCTTTATTAAGTAAGGAGTGACAGATGTTGAATCGTGATCTGATTGGTTCCTTGCTATTTGTCGCCGTGTTTACCGGATATGGCGTGCTGGCATGGCAAATTCCCTTATTGCCGTTTGAAGAATTTGAAGTCGTGACATCTTCCACTATGCCGAAGATTTATGCTGCCATGGGATTGATGTTTAGTCTGTTTTCTCTGGTTGCCGTCTTGCTGAAAGGAAACACGGTTCAACAGCGGGGGGCGCTGCTGACAAAAGCCGCCTTACAACAAACCGCGGCGCTGATTGTGCTGATGGTCTTGTATGCCGCCGGACTCGAACCGTTGGGGTTTGTTGTCGCTACCTTATTGTTTTTGGTCGCTGGATTTTGGTTGATGGGAGAGCGCCGCTTTAAGATTTTGCTGCTCGCCTCTGTGCCCGTGGTGTTGGTGTTCTGGGTGTTGATGACGCAAGTCTTAGGTATCTACTTGGCCTCAGGTTCTCTTTGGAGTTAACTATGTTCGATGCAATGTTTATTGGTCTATCGACCGCGTTTGAATTGCAAAACCTCATGTATGTGGTCTTAGGCTGCTTGGTCGGCACAGTGATCGGTATGCTGCCGGGATTAGGGCCGATCACAGCGATCGCTCTGATGATCCCTGTGACTTACAGCATTGGCCCCAGCTCAGGCATGATTTTAATGGCGGGCGTGTACTACGGCGCTATTTTTGGTGGGTCGACATCATCAATTCTGATCAACGCACCGGGCGTAGCAGGAACGGTTGCGACCTCATTCGATGGTTATCCGATGGCGCAAAAAGGTATGGCGGGCAAAGCATTAGCGATTGCGGCCTATGCTTCGTTTACCGGCGGCACTATCGGCGCCATCATGTTGATGGTCGCGGCGCCATTATTAGCGCAAGTATCTCTGAGCTTTCAATCGGGCGATTATGTGGTCTTGATGTTCCTCGGTTTGACGGCCATTGCAGCGTTTTCGAATCGTGGCGATTTCCTCAAGGCCATGATGATGACTCACTTAGGTTTGTTGCTCTCGTCAGTGGGGATCGATCCTTTCTCGGGGATGGAACGCTTCACCTTCGGTCAGCCAGATTTACTCGATGGCATCAGTTTTCTGTTAATCGCTATGGCAACTTTTGCCCTGTCGGAAGCGTTAATGAATGTGATTAAGCCGCCGAAGTCGACAGAAAACATCAACTTTTCAGCGCAGCCTATTGGTAGCACTCGCTTAACCAAAGAGGAAGTGAAAGAGATAGCGCCTGTGATTGGTCGCTCGTCGATTTTTGGTTTTTTGATTGGGGTATTACCGGGCGCAGGCGCAACGATTGCCAGCTTTATGGCCTACGGCACTGAGCGTAATTTATCCCGCGGCGCGAAACGCGATGAGTTTGGTAAGGGCTCGATTCGCGGTGTTGCGGCGCCTGAGTCGGCTAACAATGCGGCCTGTACTGGCTCATTTGTACCCTTATTGACCTTAGGTATTCCGGGGTCGGGTACCACGGCCATCATGCTCGGTGCATTGATTGCTTATGGTATTCAACCTGGCCCTATGTTGATGCAAGAGCGTCCAGACGTGTTTTGGTCTGTGATTATCTCTATGTATTTCGGCAATATTATTCTGCTGGTGCTGAATTTACCGCTGATCCCTTATTTTGCCAAAGTGCTGGCTTTGCCTAAGTCGATTCTGACTGTGATGATTTTGTTCTTCAGTTTGATTGGGGTGTATTTGGTCTCGTTTAACACTTTCGATCTGTTCTTGATGATAGGTTTTGCGATTGTCGCTGTGGTGCTACGTTTGCTGGCATTCCCAATGGCGCCGCTGCTACTGGGCTTCATCCTCGGTGATATGATTGAGCGTAACTTCCGCCGTGCTATGATCGCTTCCGATGGTTCTTTGAGCTTCCTGTGGGAACGCCCGCTAACACTGACTATCTTGATTGTGGCAATTGCTATGCTAGCTGTGCCATTGTTCGGTTTTATTCGTAGTCATCGTAGTGATAAATTGGCGAAAGCCTCTTAATGTAAAGGTACACTAATGAGACGCCCTAAGCGCTTAGAAACGTGGTTAATCAGTGGGGTGACTTGCCTGAGTTTGTTGCTGTGCGCCTTATTTGGCGGCATCAGCTATCAAATTTTGAGTCGCAGTATTACTGAGCAATCGGGCGCTAAGGCATTAGGGCTGGCCCATGCGGTCGCGACACGGGCCGATGTGATTACGGCTTTGCAGACTGGGCATTCGAGCCCCCAATTGCTGGCCGCGATAGAAGGAATACGTCTAGCATCTAAGGCCGATTTTATCGTGGTGGGCGATACCCATAAATACCGTATCGTGCACCCAGATTCAAATAAAATTGGCAAGAAGATGGAGGGCGGTGACAGCCAAGCGGCATTAGAAGGGGAGTCTTATATCTCCGAGGCGCAGGGCAGTTTAGGTCGCTCTATTCGCGGTAAAGTGCCAGTGCTTGACGAGCAAGGCCAAATTATCGGCTTGGTTTCCGTGGGCTTTTTGAGCCAGTCCGTGGGCGCGTTAATCGATAAACGTATTCCTGAAATCATCATGACAGTCCTAGGGGTGTTATTGATGGGCGTGCTGGTGGCTTTTTGGATGGGACGGCAAGTGCGGGAAATGTTGTTCGGCTTGCAACCTGCTGAAATTGGCCGTTTATTCGTCGAGCAGGACGCGATTCTTAACACAGTGCGAATGGGCGTGGTGGCATTGGATGCCGATGGCCGTATCCGCAAGTTGAATCAAAGGGCGCGGGAGATCTTAGCCTTATCTCCGACCTGCCAACCTAATACTCTGATGTTGAGTGATTTATTGCCGCAGCACGCCGATTTTCTATTGACGAATCAAAACAAAACCATCAGGGGATTCGAGTTATTTGCCAACGAGCAATGGCTGGTGATGTCGCGGGTGCCGTTTCAGGTACGGGATCAAAATGATGGCTTGCTGCTGACGATGCGCCCCGCCGATGAAATTGAGCGCTTGAGCCAACAACTGGCAAAAGTACAAGAGTTTGCCGAAATGCTCAGAGTGCAAACCCATGATTACTCGAATAAACTCCATACCCTAGGCGCATTATTACAGCTCAAAGCCTACGACAAAGCGGTCGAATTTATCGGTCAAGAAAGCCAAGGTTGGCAGGCTCAAATCCATTTATTACTGTCGCAAATCCATGAGCCGACGATCGCGGGATTACTCTTGGGTAAGTATCACAAGGCGAAAGAGCTCAATATTGAGTTTCAAATCAGCCCAGATAGTCAACTCAGCGATGTTCAAGACGCCATTATGCTAGAGCGGATGGTGTCGATTATGGGCAATCTTATCGATAATGCCATTGAGGCCGTGCACAGGGCGAACAATCATAAGCCCCGCCGCGTGGTCGTGACCTTAGATGAAACCGCCTCTAACCTGATTTTTGATGTGGAAGACAGTGGCGATGGGATTTCTAAAACCGAGTACAGTACGATATTCGATCCAGATTACAGCTCTAAGCAGGGGGCGCAGCACGGTGTGGGCATGTATATCGTTAATACTTACCTGTGTGCCTGCCATGGCAGCTTAGAGTTTGCCGACTCAGATTTAGGTGGCGCGCGTTTTTCTGTGTATATTCCCACTAAACCTTTACCTGAAGTAGGTACCGTTTAATGCATACCGTCATGATTGTTGCGGACCAAGTTGCGCGTGTTGCTGAGTTAACCGCACCGTATTTGTTTCCTGAACTTCTGCCTGAAGTAGGTATTGTTTAATGCATACAGTGATCATCGTCGAGGATGAAGTCGAAGTCGCCCATTTGGTTGCGCAATATTTGTTCTCGACCAATCGTTATAAAGTGATTGGCATGGCGAGCGATATCTGCACGGCGCGGTCTTTACTGGGCGCTATCACGCCTGACCTCTTACTGTTAGACGTGTATTTACCAGATGGTAATGGTTTGAATTTACTAGCAGAATTACGCAGCCAAGGGATACGCAGCGAAGTGGTATTGCTCACTGCGGCCAAAGAAGTGCAGATTTTAGAAAAAGCCATGCAGTTAGGGGTGTTCGATTTTCTGGTGAAACCTGTACTCTTGAGCAGGTTAGACCAAGCCTTGAGTCGATTCGAGAGCCGCCAGCTCAAACTTTCTGCCACAGAAGAGCTGACTCAATCCGTGGTCGATGCCTTTATGGAAGTGCCGACAGGGACGACCAAGGCTGCCGCTCGTTTGCCAAAGGGGGTCGATCAATTGACCCTACAGAAAATCCGTGAAGTGTTTGATACTAAGCCACAAGATAAACTCACAGCGCAAATGGTGGGTGAGAAGCTAGGCGTTAGCCGTTCTACCGCGCGGCGTTATTTAGAGTTTTTGTTGGAATGTAACGAGTTAGCGGCGGATCAGAGTTATGGTTCCATCGGTCGCCCCGAACGTTGCTACCACAGAGTGCGCTAGTCTTACTATTCAGCTTTTAGCTTTCATAATTTAGTCCACCTTGACCCTTTCAAGCTGCCACTCTGGCAGCTTAGAGGTTAAGTCTGGGATTATTCGATCGATATCGCCCCGCAAGATAATCAATGGCTCACCGCTAAACGCCCCGTTGGCTAACTGCTGCAGCCTTTTTGGCGTTAGCGCCTGCAACTCTGCATTCAGCTTTTGCACATCAACTTGAGTTAATCCTGTCGCAAGTTGTTGGAGATATTGGTTTTCACGCTGAATGCTGTTGTCTTGGCTGAGTAAATCCTCACCTATCAAATAGGTTTTAAGTGCATTGATTTCGCCTTGGCTGGCACTTTGGGTTTTAACGAGCGCGAGGTGATCAAGTATGCCCACCACAAACGCGCCCGTATGTTCTACGGCTGTACTGCCATAGAACTTGATGCTGCTGGACAGCGGTGCATTGGCGCACTGGCCGTAAATGCCATAGGTGAGGCCGCGCTTTTCCCGCAAATCATAATAGAGTCTGCCCGAAAAACTGCGTCCCATCAGCGCGGATAAACTGCGGCAGCTTAAGGCTATTTCCTGTGAACTGAGTTGACTCGTCTCGGACATATCGCCTAATTCACTATCTACGGTATGACCTATGGCATGATTTATGGAATGGTCTATGCGATAGTCTATGCGATAGCCTAGGCGGACTTGAGTTTGCACACTGCCCGGCGCATCGATAAGGAAAATCTTTTGGGTTTGCTTAGGTGTGGTTGTTTCTCGCTTATCTGCTTGCGGTGACGATTTAGACAAGGATTTAGGAAAGGATGTCGTCAACAGAGGCCACAGTTTGATGCTGGCTTGAAGATCAAACTCGACGTTTTTAGCCTGCGAGTTGGGTAGAAACAGATGCCACTGTGCTTGCGATGCCGCCTGCTGCTGGATCTGTTGCAGCTGCTTTAGGTTAAGTGAATCGAACAGTGCATCATTATTGAGTACTTTATTGTAGGGATGTTCAGGCCCGAGCAATTTCTCGCGCCACAGTTTATCTATCTCTGCGCCACTAAAGGCATTCAAGTGCTTATTGAGCTTGAGTTGACGGCGAATATTGTCAATATCGACGGGGGCGGTTGTCGCATCAACAAAGGTATTTGGCTGCCAAAATTGCACTAGCAAGCCGAAGATATGATTAACATCGTCGGGGCAGGTGAGGCTTAGATTTATGCTGTGTAAGCTAACGCGAATACTGAAGGTCTCAAGGCAGGGATCTGCGAGGCTAATCGCCAGTGCGCGGGCTTTCTCTTGTAAGGCAATCTGTAAAATATCGGGATTATTGAAGGGAGCCTGCGGACTTATCGCCGCTAAACTGATCCTGTTGCTTAGACTGTTACTGCTTAGAGCATGAGTGCTTAGACAATTGCTGTTTAGATCATGATTGCTTTGCACTGAAGCAAGTCTATGTAACTGATAGGGTAAATCCAACTCGGTATGAACTTCATCGCTAAACATTGGATCCGTTGCGGGGATGATGATGCCGCTTTCTGGTAAATGATTGTCTAAAGGATAGGGCGTGTTGAAGCTCGCTAAGCTCGGTGGTTCAGTCGGTGTAAAGACGATTTGCGTTTGCTGACAGGCACTCAGTAATAACGCCACAACGCCGCACATTAAGCCTTGTAGTTGCTTAGGTCGTCCGTGAGTCGCAGTTAGATTAATCATAATACCGCATCCTCTAGGCTGTCGCTCATATCACCAGGCAGCCATTCCAGCAGCGTTTTTCCCCAGCGAATATACCAAGGTGGCAATAGGTCGACCCGTACATAGTTTTGAGTAAAATACTGTTTTGCGACTCTTTGGATATCGCCTGCCGTGACAGCATTGATCCGCTGCCACTGCGCGCTAAAGGGATGGTCTTTATCTTGAACTGAGGTCGCCGAAAGCTGCGTGGCTAATGTTTGAGTATCACTGAGTTGTTGTAATCGATTGTTTAACCACACTTGTTTAAGTGCGCACAGGCTGGTTTCATCCAGAGTCTCTTGCTGTGTTTGTGCGACAAGTCCGAGTACTTTTTCCACTAAGGCATCGAGTGAAGTGCGAGCGCGAGGAACCAAGACAATATTGGCAATCCCATGATTTTCTAATTCAAAGGGCAGGGAATAACTGAGCATCTGCGCGGGATTATGCTGGCTCATTTTAGTAATTGCACTGGCGGTATTTTGAAATAAATAGCCTTCGAGCAGTTGAATCGCTGCCGCATCGGGATGATCTTTACCTACGGTATGCCAAGCGAGCAGTAATCCAGGCCAAGGTCCGCGTTCATCAACTAACTCAGCATGCACTTGTTTAGGCTGGATGTTCAACTCAGTGAATCTAGGTTCAGTCGTCGCTGGTTTAGGCCAAGTCGCAAAATCTTGCTCAATCCATTGCAGGGTTTGTGGACTTAACTTGCCGACAAGGGAAAGCTGCATCGCGTCGGGGCGATAATAAGCACGGTGAAAGGCGGTTAGGCTTTCAGGTGTGGCTTGCAAGATATCTTCACGACTACCAATAATACCGTGGCCGTAGGGCGTGCCTTTCACTTGGTCGAGTAAGAACGCCATCGCGCTGCGGACATAGGGCTGATTATCTATGGTTTGCGCCATTTCCTGCAGTACGGTTTCCTGCTGATTTTTAACGGTAGTGGCATTAAGGCTTGGACGGATAAAGCGGTCGGCTTCGAGATACAGCCCCAGTTCTAATGCTGGGCTTGGCAGCGTCACATAGTAATTGGTGTAGTCAAAATGTGTGCTGGCATTAAAACGTGCACCTAAGGCACTGAGCTGCTGGGCATAGGTATCGCCGGGGGCATTTTCGCTGCCCTTAAATAACATGTGCTCAAACAGATGGGCATAACCGCTCTGACCTTGGGCTTCGTTGCGGGCACCTAAATTAAATTGGCTGGCGATTGTAACTGTCTGTTTATCAGCCATGGGCAGTAACCGCACCGTCAGGCCATTTTCGAGGGTGTAGGTTTTTAGGTTCGCTTCGAGCGCGTATAAGGCTTGTGCATCATGCTCGGCGCGACATTGTGCCAGCAGCGAATTGCTAAAAGCACTGGTCGCAAGGGCGATAAAAAAGGCGATGTGAGTTCTCATAAGTGCATCCTGCCGAGCATATTTTTTGAATTCGTTAAATAACTCATCGAAGCTGAATGCCGTTACCAAGTGGCGATTAACCCACCAACAGGTATCGATACCGATTGCGATGTGGTTAGCGACTGCTCGGATTTCATCGAAATCAGTTGAATAGCATTCAGTTTTTAAAAAGAACTGCTATGATGGCACAGTTCTTTTTCTGGCATAAGTACAAGATATGGTAAGCAGATCCCCGTTCGAATCCTTTCAGTGGAAAAGCGATATTTTTAACTGTGAAAGCACTGATATTGATAATTTTTATCTGCTGCTTGAGCAGGAAATGACCCGTTTGGGCATGGTTGAGAAGAATTTGGGTGAAGTCGGTAAATACAAGGTTAGCTTGTATCAGTCTCCCGCTGCTAAGTCAGGCTTACCTTCTTTATTGATCAGCGCAGGATTTCATGGCGAAGAATCTGCAGGTCCTTGGGGTTTGCTACATTTTTTGAGTGAAGCTTCAGCAGACCTATTTGAACGGGTGAACTTGAGTTTATTGCCCCTCGTTAATCCAACCGGATTCAGCCGCGGCCATAGATTTAACAAATACGGTGAAAATCCAAATCGCGGTTTTGTATTTGAGAATGGTAAACCTAAAGCCAACGAATATACGTCGGTGGAAGGTAAGTTGTTGTTAGATAATGCGCAGTTACTGATTGCCGCTTGCCGTGACGGTATTTTAACTTGCCACGAAGATGTCTTGAGCCGTGAAGCCTATGTGTATTCTTTTGAGCCAAGCCAAGTGCCAGGACGCTTTAGCCTCGATTTGCGCGATACCTTAGGCGGTTATTTCCCGATTGCTGTGGATGGCGAGATTGATGCGTGTCCTGTGAAGGATGGCTTGATCTTCAATCACTTCGATACGTCGTTTGAAGCGTGTTTAGTGCGAAGCGGTGCCCGTGTCGGTGCTTGTACTGAAACGCCTGCGCTGCAAAACTTCGACCAACGCGTATTGGCAAACAGTGCTGCTATGACTCACTTCTTGGCCCTATGTGCACCTTTATGTGATTGATCTTGTTATTCTATTAGGTGTTTAATCATCTAATAAATGACAAAAAAATACCCGCTGATAGCGGGTATTTTTTTAGGTGATATTTGCCAGTGAATTATTGATTAATTCGCATCGGCACACCAGTACGTTCATCGAGCAGCTTTTTGATCACAGAAGAATTAGTGTCAGCTTTAGCGATAAACTTGGCGATATCTCTAGGTAATGAAATCGCGACTGGCTCATTGGATTCAAACTCAGCCACAGTGCGAGACAGAGGTTGATGCACGGCTAAGTAGCGCTTACCGTCTGGCTCTTCGGTTGCTTTAATCGGCTGGTTCACGAATTGTACGCGGGTGCCCACTGGGACATTCTTGAACAAGTGCTCGATATCTTCATGGCGTAAACGCACACAACCTTGGCTCACACGTAAACCGATACCGAAACTCGCGTTAGTACCGTGAATCGCATACAAGTTGCCGATATACAGTGCATACAGTCCCATAGGGTTGTCTGGACCCGCTGGCCATACTGCTGGCAGGATTTCACCCTTAGCAGCATATTCTTTACGAATGCGTGGCGTCGGTGTCCAAGTTGGATTGGCACGCTTACGTTGTACTGAGGTCACCCAGTTTTCTGGCGTGTCTTTACCAATCTGGCCAATACCAATAGGCAGGACTTCAACTGTCTTTTTGCCTTTTGGATAGTAGTACAAACGCATTTCGGCCACGTTGATCACTATGCCTTCACGGGGAGCGTTAGGCAGGATCAGTTGTAATGGAATTAACAGTTGGCTACCTGGCTTTGGCAGAAATGGATCTACACCTGGGTTAGCTTCGAGTAAGTTACTGAGACCGAGCTGGTATTTGGCAGCAATATCTTCGAGAGTGTGTTTACCCTCTGGAACCGTATAATACTGGTTCTCGCCAATTAGCCTGCTTTGGGCGGCTGGTAAAGGATATTCCGTTGCTAAAGCGGACAGACTAGGGAAAACCAAAGTCAATAATAAAGCTGTGGTGCGAAGCATACTCATAAGCGGATACTACGATTCCTGTTAATAAAAAAGCGTGTTTAACGCAGCTTTCTCTCTTAAAACGAGAGCGGCAATTTGACGAGCAAAATGCACTGGCGCGCGAAGCTCGCATCCTTCCTTATTTTGGACATTATTTCAACTGAAATATGATCCGTACAGCGTATTTATCGCTTAATTTTTGTTTTAACGGTTTTCATCGGCGACTAAGATTGTCAGTATTTCGGCTTATCGTTAAAACCTGTGTCTGTACAATTGCCCTATGTGCTGCAAATCCCTGATCTAAGCTGCTGTGTTGCAACGCTTCTATGGTGATCGCTCAGTCTAAAATGTTGGCGTTATGCATAGTGTCTTCTTTGATGGCGAATTAAGGGTGGCTGAATTGATTGGTTTTGCGAAAACAGCGTTTGCGAGATTTTTTAAAGTACTTTTCTAACGGGGTGATGCTCAACCTGACAAAGTCCGCCTAGCTGAGCCGATTGTCGGATAAATGGAGTGAAAACAATCGGCTTGAGGGTGATGTTCGAATATTCGCCGTTTCAGTCGACATTGTTTTGTCTGGTACTGAATTCACTATGATAACCCTAGTTTATACAGGTTTATGAGCTTAATTTTGCTTGAATGATTTAAGTTTACGTTTAGTTTGTTATTTTTAACTGTCTGATATTTATTTATTTTAATTTTTATAAGTCGTGTGAAAATGTTCTGCGGTTCTTTAGGTTTTACGTTAGCCTTTATCTCAAGGTTAATGCAAAGTTACATTTATGGCGTTTTCTATGTAGATGATTGAAATTTAATATTTAACGCTCCAATAATTCGCTATTTTTGTGCTAATATAAAATCATAAAATTGTAAGTTGAGTCATTTTTAACCTCGGTGATTTGTCTATCGTTTAACTAAACAACCTGTATAAGGAGGCGTTTGTGGATGCAAATTCCATCAATAGTTTTTTTCTGATTGGCGCCTTGCTAACTGCAGTGAGTGTTTTACTCAGTCCCATGTCTTCCCGTTTGGGTATCCCGATTCTTTTAATCTTCCTCGCCGTGGGTATTTTGGCCGGTGAAGATGGCCCTGGCGGCATACTGTTTGATGATTATTCCACCGCTTATTTAGTCAGTAACTTAGCGCTTGCTATCATCTTACTCGATGGTGGTATGCGTACCCGTGTCGCCAGTTTTAGGGTGGCACTGTGGCCTGCATTATCGCTAGCGACCTTTGGCGTTGCTATTACAACCAGTATCACTGGCATGATGGCCGCATGGCTGTTTGACTTGCATTGGTTGCAAGGTTTGCTGGTGGGCGCGATTGTGGGCTCGACCGATGCCGCCGCGGTATTCTCCTTATTGAAAGGGCGCAGTCTCAACGAGCGGGTTGGGGCAACCTTAGAAATCGAGTCCGGTAGTAACGACCCTATGGCGGTGTTTTTAACCGTGACGCTGATTGCGATTCTCGCCAATGTGGACACTGAGATGTCCTTCAGCTTTATGTTTATCAGCTTTATTAAGCAATTTGGTCTGGGTATTTGCTTAGGTTTAGGCGGCGGCTGGATGCTGTGGAAGCTGGTTAATTTGAGCAAATTAGCCGACGGCCTGTACTCTATTTTAGTCTTAAGCGGTGGTCTGATTATTTATGCTGCGTCTAACAAACTCGGCGGCAGTGGCATTTTATCGATTTACTTAGTCGGGCTTTTCCTCGGCAATAAGCCGACCCGTGGTCGCCATGCGATTTTAAACGTACTGGATGGCATGACTTGGGTCAGCCAAATCGGCATGTTCTTGGTATTAGGCTTATTGCTTACCCCTTCTGATTTAGTCGATATCCTGATCCCAGGTTTTGCACTGGCATTCGGGATGATTCTATTCGCCCGTCCTGTCGCTGTGTGGATCAGTCTATTACCCTTTAAGAGCTTCAGCAGTCGCGACCGCTGGTTTATTTCGTGGGTAGGACTACGCGGTGCTGTACCTATCATCTTAGCGGTATTCCCTATGATGGCGGGCTTGCCGGGTGCTCAGTTGTACTTCAACTTAGCCTTCTTCGTTGTACTAGTATCGTTACTGGTTCAAGGTGCGTCTTTGACCACTGCGGCGCGTTTAGCTAAGGTGGAACTGCCCCCAAAGCCGTTGCCCGTTTCGCGTTCGGGAGTTGAAATTTACCCGAGCAGCGAATGGGAAGTGTTTGTCTATCGTTTGAGTGAAAGTAAGTGGTGCATTGGTGAGCCGCTAAAACGCTTAGCTATGCCTGATGGAACACGGATTGCGGCGGTATTTAGGAATGACACTTTACTGCATCCGTCGGGCAGTACTCGCCTCGAAGCGGGAGATATACTCTGTGTGCTGGGTCAGGAGAAAAGTTTAGAAGCCTTGAGTAACCTCTTTAGCCAAGCGCCTGAAAATAAAGAAGTGCAACGTTTCTTCGGTGATTTCTTTATTGAAACAGATGTTAAGCTTGCGGATCTCGCACCAATTTATGGCTTGAGTTTAGATAATCTCGCCGACGATATGACAGTCGCCGATCTGGTGGTGTCACAGCTTGGTGCAAATCCAGTGCTGGGCGATCAGTTCCAATGGCAGTCGTTGCATTGGGTGGTGGCGGGGCTGTATGAAGGCAAAGTTACTAACGTGGGTATTCGTTTACCGACCGAGCATTCGCTGTAATCCCATGCGCTAGATGCTTCTTGCCATCGAAAGTCACCATAAAAAATGCCAGCTTATTTGCTGGCATTTTTGTACTCAAAGCTAATTGAGTTTATTGATATAACGACTTGTCCGTTGGATCTGGACGGGTTTTAAAGCGGCGATGCAACCACATATATTGGGCGCGGTTTTTATCTATGATGGATTCGATAATCTTGTTACCGCGAATGGCATCGGCTAATTCATCTTCGCCGGGGAAATTATCCAGCGGTGGCATCACTTCAATTCGATAGCCCTCATCACCTTCGGTACGTTCTACAAAAAAGGGTAAGACTTTGGCTTTGCCGAGTTTGGCTAACGTGGTGGCACCCGTAATCGTTGCCGCATCTGGCATAGCATAAAACGGGATAAATACCGCGCTTGATCGGCCAAAGTCTTGATCGGCCGTGTACCAAATCACATCGGGATTACGCAGGCAGCGCACCATTTGGCGCAAGTCGCGTTTTGAAACAAGCCCTTTATTCGAGCGTAAACGGCCTTTAACTTGGAGGTATTCCATCACAGGATTGTTGTGTGGGCGATAAACCCCCACGCCGGGTTGGAATTGGCCGAAGATACGTGCGCCCATTTCCAGCGGTAAACAATGCACTGCAAACAGGATAACACCGTGGCCAGCATCGAGGGTGTCTTTCACGTGTTCTTTGCCTGTGATGCTCATGTGCTGCTGCACTTTTTCATCGGACCACCACCATGCATTGATGGTATCGAAAATGGCTTTGCCCGTTTCTTCAAAGTTACGCGTGAGTAGTGCTTCTCGCTGTGCTTCTGACATTTCAGGGAAACATAGGGCCAAGTTACGGCGCGCCGTATGAGTGCGACTGCCAGCAAATTTCATCACTAAGCGCCCTAAACCTTTACCCAGTTTCATCTGCCAAGAGAGCGGTAGAAGCTGAGTTAAGCGCATTAAAAATACGCCAAACCACATGGGCCAATGCTTAGGATGATATAAAGAAGATGAAAACTCGGCTTTCTCGACCACAAAAATACTCACTACTTTTGAAAATTACTGCTTATTCTAACTCAATTTTTACTGAAAATTAGGTACAATCACGGTTTAATTTCTGCATAAAGATAAGAGCACTATGAAGGTTTCTCTGCCAGCATTTGAAAAAGCCAGAGTGTTAGTCGTCGGCGATGTGATGTTAGACCGCTATTGGGTTGGCCCTACGGGACGTATCTCCCCTGAAGCCCCCGTACCTGTGGTGAAGATTAATCAAGTCGAAGACAGACCCGGCGGCGCGGCCAACGTGGCGCTCAATATCGCGACCTTAGGGGGGCAAGTCCAACTTGCTGGGCTCGTCGGTCAAGACGATACCGCCCATGCCTTAACGCTTGGCGTGCAAACCTTAGGGGTTGAACCCCAATGGTTAAGTATTGCTGATAAACCAACCATCACTAAGCTGCGGGTGTTATCACGTAATCAGCAGCTTATCCGCCTCGATTTCGAAGAAGCCTTCGACAAGGCCGATAGCGTGCGTTTACTGAAACAATCCGAGGCCTTACTCGATTCTGTCGATGTCGTGGTGCTATCTGACTATGCAAAGGGCGCTATCGATCAGCCGCGAGATTTTATTGCTTTAGCGCGTTCGAAAGGTGTGATGGTATTAGTCGATCCTAAGGGCAGTGACTTTGGTCGTTATCATGGCGCGTCATTAATTACCCCAAATATGAGCGAGTTTGAAGCCGTTGTTGGCACTGTGACCTCAGAAGCGGATCTGCTGGAAAAAGCCCGTGGCTTACTTAAGCAACATCATTTCGATGCCATCTTAGTCACCCGCTCTGAAAAGGGCATGACCTTAGTGACCGCTAATGCGCCCGAGCTGCACATTCCTACCGTTGCCCGTGAAGTCTATGACGTGACCGGCGCTGGCGATACTGTGATTTCGGCCTTAGCAACCTCATTGGCCGCGGGCGCCGATTTACCGCAGGCTTGCGCAATTGCGAACACCGCCGCTGGCGTAGTGGTTGGTAAGCTTGGCACTTCTACCGTGAGCCGCATTGAGCTTATTGAAGCTTTGGCTTTGCATCATGGAGAATCGGGTTTTGGGGTGGTGAGTGAAGATCAGCTCGCCTATGCATTAGAGCAAGCCAAACTGCGCGGTGAGCGTGTGGTGATGACCAATGGTTGCTTTGATATTTTGCATGCGGGCCACGTGAGTTACCTCAAACAGGCGAAAGCTTTGGGCGATCGTTTGATTGTTGCAGTAAACGATGATGCCTCGGTTAAACGTCTTAAGGGTGAGGGGCGTCCGGTCAATCAGGTGGATCGTCGTATGGCCGTGCTCGCTGGCTTAGCTTCTGTCGATTGGGTGGTGCCTTTTAGTGAAGATACGCCGCAGCGCATCATTACTCGATTGCTGCCAAATCTACTGGTTAAAGGCGGCGACTATAAGCTTGAAGATATCGCAGGCGGCGATGAAGTGATTGCCGCTGGCGGTCAAGTGCAAGTGCTGGGATTTGAGGATGGCATTTCGACCACGGCTATTATTCAAAATATCATGGCGAATCAGTGAGCTTAGTTGCTCTGGTATTCGCATCTAGCCTGTCTTGGACGCCCATCGCCGATAAGCAGGCTTTGATTTGCCCTTTACCAGAGCTTGGCGCTTGCTTGGCATTATTGCCTAAGCAAGTGTTGGCGCAGCTGCCCGCTACGTTAGATCAATTTAGGCGCGATTTAGGCCGCAGAAGTGCTATGGTCATGCCCGTCGATGACAATCAGATAGCGGGCCTAGTCTTAGTCAACGAGTTGCAGTCGCCGCAAGTGCAGTTAGCCAGTGTCGATCTAGTGACCTATCAATTACCTTTGCTCGAACAGCCGCAATTAACCCTATGGCATGAGCTCGGTCATTTGGAGAACCTCGCCCTGCAAGGGACAGTGTTACCGATTCAATTGAGCGCATATCAGCATGAATGGCTAGCCGATATCTATCTGGTTTGGCGTGTCGCGCGGGAGCGAGGTGATTTTACCTTGGCATGGCAGCAATACCATAGACGCAATCTCGATGCGTTAACAAGTCCGCAATACTTGTCGCACTGGAGTTCGCCTATGATGATACAAGTGTTGCGCCGCTATAAGGTGGCTCACGTGGCGAGTTTTGCCGATTATCGGGATTTTTTGGCGGATTTTTATCCTAAAGCCGAGCAATTAGCGCCGAGGTTATTAGGCGAGTATTCGAGCTTAATGCAACGCACTTTTGGCGCGAGTGTGTTGCAACCCCTTCCTGAATATCTATTTTGGCGAAAAGCCGAACTTGGACATTATCTACAACCCACCTTCGTTTTACTCATGGGCGAGGAAAAAGCGCATAACTGGTTGGTACAAAATTCAATGTTATGAAGGTGTTAATGAATTCTATGTTTAAGCCTGTTTTAAACTGAACCCTAGCTGAACAAAAGCGAAATACGCTGGTTGCAGCCGAGTGAACAGCAGTAATCCCTGAGCGGCTTTGGTAAGCTTTCCCCCTAAAAATAAGAGGGGAGACTTTACTATGGCTAAGCGCTCGCGAGTACAAACTGAGCAAACCATAAATCAGATTATGGATGAAGCGTTAAGACAAATTTTGACTATCGGCTTTGAGACTATGTCTTATACCACGTTATCTGAAGCAACGGGGATTAGCCGCACAGGTATTAGCCACCATTTTCCACGCAAGAGCGATTTTCTCGTTCGCTTAGATAGCCGTATTGGTAATCTATTTGTTGCGGCTCTGGATTTTTCTAGCCAAGAGGCATTAGAAACATCATGGATGCAGGCTATGCAGGAAGAGCATTACCGCGCAGTATTGAGACTGTTCTTTAGTCTTTGCGGTGGTGCCAACAATGAAATCACTCTCTTTAGAGCTGTGAGCACAGCACGTCAACAAGCGATTGCTGAGTTAGGCTTAGCGGGTGATCGCACGATCAACCATTTAATAGGCCGTACTGCTATGATGTTGTTGTCCAATTTTGATGTGGCAAAAGCAGCATAAAAGACTGACCAACAAATATAAAAATGGAGCCCGATGGCTCCTTTTTTATGGGGGGAAATCGTGATTTTTACTGAGGAAACTCATCCTTTTGTCATGTAAGATAGGCCCTTTATTGCGTTATACCGCTTTTTACTCTTGATTTGACAGGATACACATATGGACATGAACCCTAGCCCTAATGCCGCCGATGCTCCCAAACGTAACATCAAGCTCGATAATACAGAGCTCATCAAAACCAGTTTTTGGGTGAGTCAGGTCTTTATGATCATTGCGACGGTTGTCGGTGTGTATTTAGCCGCGCAGGAAGGTTTATCGCAGGCGATTAAGTTCGATAACTTAAGTAATATGCAAAACAACTATCATCTGCGCCACGCGCTCTATGATGAAGTGAGTGACAACGTGGCCACTTTGAGCCGTTATGTCGACACGGTTGAAACGGTGAGCGGTAATAGCTTAGTGAAAATGCGCCCGCAAATGGGGCTGTTTGTTTGGGATAATATGCGCTATTCAGCCAATGCCCTAGAGACGCCGAGTCATATCTTGTCCGATATTCGTCGTTTTTATTTAGAGTCTGAGCAGATCATCAGTAATATTGAAACCCGCCACTACAGTGTTTCCTACGGCAAGGGCCTACTGCAAAGTTTACTGAGTAAGATCCAAGAAGATACCTTGCCGAAGCTTAAAACGAATTATGAAACCCTGTCAAAAGAGCTTAACGATAACGACATTGCTGTAGATTAATCCATTTATAAAGTCGATGTTGGCCTTAGCTAAGCACTGTTAAAGGACACGTTTGCCCTTTAACAGTGCTTGAAGTATTTGCATGCGCTAAGGTGCCAGTTCCCACCATTCCCAACTTTCTAAACCTTGTGATTTCGCGAGGAAGAGTGCGCGTTGATGTGCTTTTAGAGCAGCATCTTTATTACCGAGTGCGACATAGCTTAGGCTCATCTGTTGCTGCCAATCGGCGCTTAGCTCACCTTCTGTTTTTGCACTGAGTAATATTTGCTGCGCTTTATCAGCCTGTTGTTTATAAATAAAGACTTTCGCGAGCCCAATACATAATTCGGTATAAGATGCTGGTAATTGCTGTTTGGCATCTTTTAGGAGTTGATCAATTTGCCCTTCTTGTTTTGAAATAAACACATATTTAGCGAAGGTATAAGCCTGTAACCATTCGAGTTGAAATCCTGCCCAAGTTTGTTGTTTAGCGGCAAATAAATCGAATACATCGGCGTACTTTGGCAATTTCACTAGCTCATCAAGGTCGATAAAATACTGAGGTGAAAGAAAAGCCAGAGCATCTAATAGTGCAGGCATCGCTGTAGTGTAGTGGTTTTCATCCGGAAACTGTTGGAACCGCCAACGCCACTGTTGATTTGCAACTAACTCGCTTGCTATGGGGTTAATCGCATCGACCATCTCCACCACGCCCATACCTTGTTCGTTGGCTACAGATAAAAACAAGGGCGGCAGCTTAGATTTGTCCTGCTGTTTTTGTTTGAGATATTGAGTGAACAGGGCGTTGCTGCTGTAGTTGTCGAACCAAACGCTTGGGCTCATGGCAAGATAGGCGTTAAAGGGCGTATTCTGCTGCATCATGCTATACAAGGTGAATAAGCCCCCAAGAGAATATCCTGCCAAGGCATTGTTACCTGAAGTGCGAAATTGCTGATTGATTAAAGGAATGAGCTCCTGAGCTAAATAACTCTGCAACAAAGCTGCACCACCATATTCTGGATTATCCTCTGCCGCCCACGTGGTGCTTTTTATATAATCTGCTTGGCCTTGTAATGCAATTCCGACCACTATCATTGGTGGGATTTTACCGACGCGGGCGAGATTGTTGACCGCTGCTGATACGTGGCGAAATTGAAAATCTCCATCGATGATATAGAACACCGGATACTGACGTTGGGTCGCGTGATAGCGTTCAGGCAGCGCCACCATATAGCGACGTTCGGCGTTATATAGATTGGAGTTATGGGTAAAACTTTGACCATAAACTAAGCTGCTTCTCTCGGATACTGGCATTGTGTGAGTCGGACTATTCTCAGCCTGAACTGGTGAGATAAGGAAAATGCACGCTAACAAGGCGATGCGATTAATCTGGTGTCTAAGGGCTAAATATAATCTCAGTTTGCAGTCCATTGAGGTGATCCTTGTGATTCTGAGGTGCCTATCGAGAATCTTCTACGTTATGGTTTAGGGGATGTTTAGAGACTTGCAGGAAAATTATCGATTCCCCTGAATGGTTTTAACTGATCCAGCGTAAATAGAAAAGATAAGTCTGCGTGCACAGGCAGCATAAATTGTAAGTAAAAATAGAACAGAGTGAACGGGTTAACTGTGGCTTAAATGGCACTTAGGTCATTTAGCGCCTTACCTAAGTTGCTGCGGGTAAGGCGTTTTTATTTTTTGTTGCAGTAGATAAATACCAATAGCCATAAAAGTTAATACGGCAGCAATTGTGGCGCTGATGATGTGGTGAAACACTAAGTGACTTATCAGAAATGTGGGCAAGTCTTCTAAGCTGTCGATAAGGAAAAGCTTAGTGATTAAGCCGATATAGACCAGAAGATGCAGAGCCGCAGCTGTGATGAAAAGGCGTCTAAATTTCCCAATCAGTTTGATATCCAAATTGAAATGAAACCAGCGACAAAACAGATACCCACTGAGGCCGATGGCAATCGATATCCAGCCAAGCCCGAGTAATGAGGTTTTGATTAATACGCCAGACAGGATAAACAGTCCAAGCAACATTCATTCTTTCCTTTAAATAGCGTTAGATTCTACTTCGCATTTTGACCTGTGAAAACGATGTGGATTGTGGGCATGTAAAGCCTCACATCCTATGGGCGCGGAGACTAGCTTAAAAGGCTTAAAGAAATGTGAAATGAAAAGGGAGCCTAAGCTCCCTTTTATCATTGAAACAGGGTGTTTCGCCTAAGCGATTGCCACTCTGCTGAAATTACATCAGACTCAAAGTGCTTTTAAAATCGCTTCGACACTGGCTTTTGCATCCCCAAACAGCATTTGGGTATTTTCTTTGAAGAACAGTGGGTTTTGCACGCCGGCATAACCTGTGTTCATCGAGCGCTTAAAGCCGATGACGTTTTGTGCTTTCCATACTTCGAGCACAGGCATGCCTGCGATTGGGCTACCTGGATCTTCCATTGCCGCAGGGTTAACCGTGTCGTTGGCACCAATGACGAGTACTACGTCGGTGTCGTTAAAGTCTTCGTTGATTTCGTCCATTTCCAGCACGATATCGTAGGGGACTTTCGCTTCCGCCAGCAGTACGTTCATATGGCCGGGTAGACGGCCAGCAACTGGGTGGATACCAAAACGGACTTTTACGCCGCGATCGCGTAGCTTTTGAGTGATTTCAGCCACTGGATATTGCGCCTGTGCCACTGCCATGCCGTAACCTGGGGTGATAATGACAGAGGTGGCATTTTTCAGCATATCCGCCACATCTTCGGCGTTGGTTTCACGGTATTCGCCCATTTCTTCATCGGCAGTCGAGGCTACACCATCTGTGCCAAAGCCACCTGCGATAACAGAAATAAACGAGCGATTCATCGCCTTACACATGATGTAAGACAGAATTGCACCCGATGAACCCACTAATGCGCCAACGACAATCAAGAGGTCGTTCGACAACATAAAGCCCGCTGCCGCCGCTGCCCAACCTGAGTAGGAGTTCAGCATAGACACCACCACTGGCATATCCGCGCCGCCAATGGATGCGACTAAATGCCAGCCAAAGGCGAAGGCGATCAGCGTCATCAACAGCAGAGCTGGCATAGTGCCGCCCGTTTGGACGAAGTAAACCAGCAGGGCGAAGGCCACGAGTACTGCCACTAGGTTTAACTTGTGGCGATGTGGCAGCATCAAAGGTTTTGATGACATCAGCCCACGTAACTTACAAAAGGCCACGATAGAACCTGTGAAGGTGACCGCACCGATGAAGATCCCGAGGAAGACTTCGACCAAGTGAATGTTAAGCATGGCGCCAGTGAGATGCTCTTTGCTGGCAGCTTTTGCTGCTTCACTTAGGGCATCGTGCACTGCGGCGAGCGTCGTATTGATATCGCCACCGACAGCCACGACGACTTGCGATACTTCCTGTGGATGCAAGTCGATAAAGCTGTTAAAGCCCACCAATACCGCGGCCATACCAACAAAACTGTGCAAGATGGCAACCAGTTCAGGCATTTCAGTCATTTCGACTTTTAATGCTAAACGGATACCAATCGCGCCGCCAATCACCATGGCGATTAAGATCCACGCAATACCGTTAGTATCAGGGTTGAAAATGGTAGCCAGTAGGGCGATTGCCATACCTAAGATACCGAATAAATTGCCGTGTTTTGCCGTCTCTTGCTTCGACAGTCCCGCGAGACTGAAGATGAAGAGAATGGCGGCAATAATGTAAGCTGCTGTTACCAGTCCTTGAGACACGTTAAACCCCCTTAATCCTTACGGAACATCTTCAGCATGCGCTGAGTGACGGTAAAGCCACCGAAGATGTTAATACTGGCGATCAGCACGGCGATAAACGCCAGTACAGTGACCAAAGTTGAACCCTGACCGATTTGCAGTAGGGCGCCGACCACGATAATGCCCGAAATCGCGTTAGTGACTGACATCAAAGGCGTATGCAGTGAGTGGGATACGTTCCACACCACATAATAGCCGACGACGCAGGACAGCAAGAATACCGTGAAATGGGACAGGAACTCTGGCGGTGCAACCGATGCCACTGCTGCAAATCCGGCGATGCCTAAGGCGGCGAGTACGAATTTGAGCTTAGATGGCGCTTTCGGGGTAGTGTCTTTAGGTTCTATTTTCGCAGCAGGTTTTGCTGGCGCCGCAGAAACCGAAATCGGTGGAGGCGGGAAGGTCACTTCACCTTCTTTAATCACAGTCATGTTGCGCATGACCACATCATCGAAGTTGATGCTGGCAGTGCCGTCTTTTTCTTTACACATTAACTTCATCAGGTTGACTAAGTTAGTGCCGTAAAGCTGTGACGATTGCGCGGGCAGACGACCGGGTAGATCGGTATAACCAATCACTTTTACGCCGTTCGGGGTGACAAACAGCTCGCCCGATTGCGTGTATTCGCAGTTACCGCCCGTTGCAGCGGCTAAATCGACGATCACTGAACCTGGCTTCATGCTATCGACCATGGCTTTGGTGATGAGCTTAGGCGCAGGACGGCCGGGGATCAGCGCCGTAGTGATGATGATATCGACTTCTTTGGCTTGCTCAGCAAACAGCGCCATTTCGGCGGCAATAAATTCATCCGACATGGTTTTAGCATAACCATCAGATGAGCCACCTTCTTCGTTACCAAAATCCAGTTTAAGGAACTGGCCGCCCATGGATTCGATTTGCTCGGCCACTTCTAAGCGGGTATCGAAGGCGCGCACTATGGCGCCCAGTGAGCCAGCAGTACCAATAGCGGCAAGACCAGCAACACCAGCACCAATCACTAGCACTTTAGCGGGAGGCACTTTACCGGCAGCGGTAATTTGACCGGTAAAGAAACGGCCAAATTGATGCGCGGCTTCAACAACGGCGCGATAACCGCCAATGTTGGCCATAGAGGAGAGGGCATCGAGTGACTGGGCACGGGAGATACGAGGCACCATGTCCATCGCCATCACGTTGATTTTGCGTTTAGATAACTTCTCAACCAGCTCAGGGTTTTGTGCGGGCCAAATAAAGCTGACGACAGTTGCTCCGTCTTTGATTTGTTCGATTTCGGCGTCGCTTGGCGCATTGACCTTAAAAATCAGATCGGCTTGCCAAACGTCAGTTGTCACTTTCGCGCCTGCAGCCTCAAAGGCTGCATCATCGAAGCTTGACAGTTGACCCGCATTGGCCTCAATAACAACTTCAAAGCCGAGTTTTTTAAGCTGCTCAACGGTGGCTGGGGTCGCGGCGACCCTAGTTTCACCGGCGAGACTTTCTCTCGGTATTCCAATCTGCATGACTACTCCCTGATGGTTTATATAATCGTTGTGCCTGCTGTGCTTCCTTCATCGTACTCAACTGCACAATCTGTCATCGCCAGCATTTACTCGGCTGGTGATTCGAGCCAGTTGGGGCATTCAATCTAGGATGGACACTTTTGTTTTAAAAACAAACTATTCTGTGGGCAACAGAAATTTCTGTTCGACAGGCTCATGACCATTGTGGCAATACTTTAGCTTGGCACAAGTGCATATTTCTCAAGCAGGCCGTTTCTGCACTGGTCGGATCAAAAACTTTTAACCAGTGCACACTTTTGTAGCTTAAATTTTGCACTTTGTATATTCCAAAATGGAATTAAAAATCCGATTTTATTCTTTTTTGCTTTTCTTAAACCGCGATAAGCTTGTGGACATTACACTGTCATAGGGCCGTCTCATGTTGTTAAAAGAACTTTCATCGCTGGCTTCGCCATTGTCTCAAGGACAAGTCGAGAAGCTAAAACAACTCACTTCTGAGTTAAGTGTTGTGCAACGGGCTTGGGTGAGTGGCTATCTTGCTGCCACCGCCAATGCTGGCCAACTAGCTCCCGCCGCAGAGGCGCAAACCGCTCAAACAGTGACGATTCTCTATGGCAGCCAAACGGGTAATGGCCGTGGTGTCGCTAAAGCGCTCGCCGATAAGGCGCAGGCGCATGGTTATGCGGTCAATCTGGCTTCAATGGGCGAATACAATGTTCGCCAATTGAAGCAAGAAACTGTGCTCTTGCTGGTGGTCAGCACCCATGGTGAAGGTGAAGCGCCGGATGATGCGATTGAATTACATAAGTTTTTAGCCTCTAAACGCGCGCCTAAGTTAGACAATTTACATTACTCAGTGCTGGCATTGGGGGATTCAAGCTATGAATTTTTCTGCCAAACCGGTAAAGACTTCGATGCCCGCCTAGCAGCACTCGGTGCTAAATCACTGTTACCTTTAATTGAATGCGATGTGGACTATGAAGCTGCTGCGGGTCAGTGGCACGCCGATGTGTTAGAGGCCGTTAAGCCGCTGATCGAAACCTCGTCCGCCAGTGTGGTATCTATCGGCACCGCTAAAGCGATTGGCGAAAGCGAATTTACTAAGCAAAATCCCTATAGCGCTGAAGTGCTTGTGAGCCAAAAAATTACCGGTCGCGGTTCGGACCGAGACGTGCGCCATGTAGAAATTGACCTTGGCGAGTCAGGCCTAAGCTATCAAGCGGGCGATGCCCTCGGTGTGTGGTTTAGTAATAACGAAGTGTTAGTCGATGAAGTCTTAGCGGGTCTGTCATTGGCCGCCGATGAGTTAGTGACTCTAGGCACAGAATCCTTGACCCTTAAGCAAGCCTTGGTCGATAAGAAAGAGCTGACTCAGTTATACCCTGGATTAGTCAAAGCCTGGGCCGAACTGAGCGGCAGCGCTGAACTGCTGGCATTGAGCGAAGATAAAGAACAAGTACGTCAGTTTATCCTTAAGCATCAATTTGCCGATTTAGTCACTCAGTATCCGTTATCCAATGGTGCTGTGGCCTTAAGCGCGGCAAAACTACTTGAATTACTGCGTCCATTAACGCCAAGGCTTTATTCAATTGCCTCAAGCCAAAGCGAAGTCGAAACTGAAGTGCATTTAACCGTGGCGTTAGTGGAAGATGAGCGTCACGGCGCGGCCCGTTTTGGCGGCGCGTCACACTTCTTAGCCTCTGCGCAGGAAGGCACTCAGGTTAAGGTTTATGTTGAGCCTAATAAGCATTTCCGTTTACCTGAAAATCCAGAAACACCAGTGATCATGGTTGGCCCTGGCACAGGTGTTGCGCCGTTTCGTGCCTTTATGCAGGAGCGCGTAGCACAAGGGATTCAAAGCGATAGCTGGTTATTCTTCGGCAATCCTCACTTTGAGCAGGATTTCTTGTATCAAACTGAGTGGCAACAGTATTTGAAAAATGGCGATTTAAGCCGTATCGACGTGGCATTCTCGCGCGATCAAGCCCATAAAATATATGTGCAGCACCGTATTAAAGAGCAAGGCCAAGCCCTGTGGCAATGGTTGCAAAACGGTGCGCATCTGTACATTTGTGGTGATGCTGAACGTATGGCGAAAGATGTTCACCAAGCCTTGATTGAGGTGGCTGTCGAAGTCGGTGGTTTGAATACCGAAGCTGCTGAAGCCTATTTTGAAACCCTGCGCAGCGATAAGCGTTACCAAAAAGACGTGTATTAATCTCAACCGTTGCGCAGATAAGAAACGCATAAGAATAGCCAAAGCTGCACACGTGATGACCCGTGCAGTCAGCGAACCGAATTTAAGAGGCAGTTGCCATGAGTGAGCAAAAGTTAGCGTTAAACGAATACCTAAAGACCGACAGTGATTACCTGCGCGGGACCATCAGAGAAGGCTTAGATTCTGCGGTAACCGGCAGTTTCAGTGACGGCGATCAGCAGTTGATCAAATTCCACGGCTTCTATCAGCAGGATGACCGCGATTTACGTAACGAACGTAAAGAGCAAAAACTCGAACCTTTATACAGCTTTATGTTGCGTGCCCGTGTACCTGGCGGTATTTGTTCTCCGCAGCAATGGTTAGGCGTGG
Source organism: Shewanella vaxholmensis (assembly GCF_031932135.1). NCBI lineage: Bacteria > Pseudomonadati > Pseudomonadota > Gammaproteobacteria > Alteromonadales > Shewanellaceae > Shewanella > Shewanella vaxholmensis. The sequence continues at coordinate 193,289 of NZ_JAUOEV010000002.1, read as the reverse complement.
ACAAGATTGCCTCGACGCTCACCAGCTCGAACAGCATTCGTTTGACGACCCGTCAAACCTTCCAATACCACGGTATTCCTAAGCGTAACTTGAAGACCATTATTCAAGACTTAGATCGTGAAGCGCTGGATTCGATTGCCGCGTGTGGTGACGTTAACCGTAACGTGATGTGTAATCCTAATCCGGTGGAATCGAAACTGCACGAGCAAGCCTATGCGGTGGCGAAACAACTGTCAGATCATCTGTTGCCCCATACGCGCGCCTACGCCGAAATTTGGTTAGATGAAGAAAAGCTACTTTCGACCGAAGATGAAACCGTTGAACCTGTATATGGCAAAACTTATCTGCCACGTAAGTTCAAAATGGCGGTTGCGGTTCCTCCCGATAACGATGTTGACGTTTACACTAACGATTTAGGCTTTATCGCCGTTGCTGAAAACGGTGAGTTGGTTGGCTTTAACTTAACCGCGGGCGGCGGCATGGGCTCGACCCATGGCGAGGTGGAGACTTTCCCACGTCTGGCTGACGACTTTGGTTTTATCAAAACTGCAGACGTGATGAAGTTTGCCGAAGCTGTCATGACAGTGCAACGCGACTGGGGTAATCGTGTTAACCGTAAACGTTCACGCCTTAAATACACTATCGTCGACCATGGCTATGAGCAGTTTAAAGCCGAAGTCGAACTGCGCGCTGGGGTGAAGTTTGAGCCTAAGCGTGATGTTGTGATTGGCGACCGCGGCGACCGTTATGGTTGGGTCGAAGGCGTTGACGGTAAATGGCATTTAACCTTATTTATCGAAAGCGGCCGCATTAAAGATTTACCGGGCCAAACCCTGCAAACGGGACTGCGTGAAATAGCCAAGATCCACAAAGGCGATTTCCGCATGACCTCGAATCAAAACATGATCATCGCAGGTGTGGCGGCAGAAGATAAAGCCACCATTGAAGGCTTAGCCCGTAAACACGGACTACTGGGCCAAGTGTTGACGCAAACCCGCGGTCATTCGATTGCCTGTGTGGCGTTGCCGACGTGTCCATTAGCGATGGCGGAAGCTGAGCGTTACTTTCCTGAGTTTATCGATCATATCGATGCGCTACAGGCAAAGCACGGCATCAGTGAGCAAGCGATTGTGGTGCGGATGACAGGTTGTCCAAACGGTTGTGCACGTCCATTTGCCGCTGAAATTGGCCTTGTGGGTAAAGCACCAGGCCGTTACAACTTGTACTTAGGCGCAAGCTTTGAAGGGACTCGTCTGAACAAGATGCACAGAGAAAATATCCAAGAGGCGGAAATTCTCGCCGAATTGGATACCCTGTTTGGCCGCTACGCCGTTGAGCGTGATGCAGGCGAAACCTTTGGTAACTTCACCGTCCGCGTGGGCGTTGTGAAGGCGGTGATTGATGCCGCTAAGGATTTTCATGGTTGATCTTGAGCAAAAAACCAGTGATACAGTGCTGACTGTGGTCAGCACGGCCGAGTTAACGGCGCTATTGAGTGCGCCCAAGGCCGAGCAAACGATAGAGCTTGAGCGCATAAATCAGTTCTTAGCTGGATTAAGCGCACAAGAGCGAGTGTTGTGGGGCTTAACTTATTTGCCCGGTAATCATGCGCTGTCGTCAAGTTTTGGTATTCAAGCCGCAGTGATGCTGCATATGGTGAGCCAGGCACAGGCGAATATTCCGGTTATCCTCACGGATACAGGGTATTTGTTCCCTGAAACCTATCAGTTTATCGATGAGCTGACACAGCGTTTATCACTGAATGTAAAAGTATATCAAGCAGTGATGACAGCTGCATGGCAAGAGGCACGCTTTGGTAAGTTGTGGGAGCAAGGGTTAGACGGGCTAGAGCAATACAACCGTTTAAACAAAGTTGAGCCTATGCAACGCGCCTTAGCCGAGCTTGACGTCGGTACTTGGTTTGCAGGGCTGAGACGTAGCCAAGCCAGCACCCGTGAGGCGCTGCCGATACTGGCGATTCATGGCACTCGCTTTAAGTTACTGCCGATTATCGAGTGGTCGAATAAAGATGTGCACCTCTATCTGACTCAATTTGACTTGCCGTACCACCCACTTTGGGACCAAGGCTATGTTTCTGTGGGGGATACCCATTCGAGTAAACCACTCGAATTAGGCATGACAGAGGAAGAAACGCGCTTTAATGGGCTGAAACGTGAGTGTGGTCTGCACTACGAAATTTAGTTTCCCCATTGAAGTTTAGTCATCTTATTGATTTAAAATATTAAACGCCTCAATTACCGTTGGGCGTTTTTATTGCAGTTAGATAAGACTTTGGTTGAATTTAATACTCTGGGTTGACGAGAAAGTGAAGCGATGTCATTTAAGCGTCATTTCAATGGGATATATTGATATTCATAGAGTTAGTCTTGCTGGCTTTTTCAAGAGCAAAAATGTTGTACATTTTTACTCACAGGGTTATGCACATTGGTTGAGCCTGAGCTATATTTTGAAGTTCCCGTAGATGGTTTTGAAGGGTTTTACTGTGAAATAGACATGACTCATGTCTTTTCCGAGGTTAAGTGGTTGTATATCAGTATTTATGGGCTGAGTTTGCTGTGTATTGATATCATTCGACTGGATGCAGTGAAAGCGTTGAAAACCTGACTCGCAGCTGCGAGTAACAAGCTGTTTGATTGACTTGCTAGCACTCGTTAATCAGCCATTGCAACCTCGGTCAGCTGTCGTCAAAGCTGCCGAGGTCAAGTCAAGTTAAGCCCTCGCCATATTCAGTAGTGATTTGTTATTGTGGTTATTTCTCTGCCTATCTTTGATTATCGAGTAAGATATCCTTGGTGTTTCCTCTATTGTCGTAGCATGATCGACCCGCAACTCCCTTAACGCTTTAGGCGGTTTTCTAATAAGCCTTGGGTGTTGCAAAGAATGCCTAATGGCTTGGCTTGACTGGATATCATAAATGAGAGATGAGAGTGCGCGGATGAGATGGTGTAAATGACGGCTCCTTTATATGCGATGCGAGATCATGTCAGGCGTCCTAGTGCCAATAAGTCGAGTAGTCCTGCTCCTCAGAGGCGTAAGCGTGGCTTTCGTCGTTTATTGTCTTGGCTATTCAAGGGATTAGTATGGGCATTAATTGGCTCAATCTTATTGGTTATTCTACTCAGATTCGTTAATCCACCCATGTGGACTTGGCGGATTGAACGCGCCTTATTTCCACCTGCACCTATGGGGGAAGTTATGCATCAGTGGCGCGATTTAGCGCACATTTCTCCTGAGTTACAATTGGCGGTGATCGCCGCAGAAGATCAACGTTTTGCCGAGCATACGGGATTCGATTTAGCCGCGATAAGCTCGGCGCTGAAATACAATCAGAAAGGCACTAAAGTTCGCGGAGCCAGCACCTTAAGTCAGCAGGCGGCGAAAAACCTGTTTATGTGGTCTAGCCGCAGTTTTTTTCGTAAGGGATTAGAAGCTTGGTTTACCTTAATGATGGAACTGACTTGGGATAAGTCGCGCATCCTTGAAGTGTATTTAAATATCGTCGAATTTGGTCCAGGTATTTACGGCGCCGAAGCGGCATCAAAGCATTATTTTGGAAAGTCTGCGGCAAAACTAACCCAATATGAGGCTTCATTACTCGCAGCTATCTTACCCAATCCTTGGCGTTATAAAGTGTCACCTCCGTCGTCCTATGTGCAGCAGCGTTCCGCTTGGATCCGCAAACAAATGCGCCAGTTAGGTGACGTCACGCTTAAAAAAGTCCACGAAGCGGGATGAAGGTCTGACGTGTGAGTTTGGCCCAGATGCATTTATGTGTCATTGGGCACTTTGTTAATCGTCGACGACTTAAAGATCTTTTATTACTGAATTGAAATAAGATTGGAAACCTGTTGAATTAAGGTTAACGCTGATGCGTTTTAACGGTTTGATTCCCTATCCTGTTCGCTTCTGTATCGGTTTAATGTTAAATTATCGGGCAAAATTTATACCTTAGTTTTCTGATTTTGCATTATCTGCGTAAGGGATATGTAAGAGCGGATAAATATTCAAATACCTAGGGATTACTTTAGGTATTGATTTCATAAAATTGAATTGTCATTAAATGGAGTTTCTTAAATGAAAAAGATTGTGATTGCCGCGGCAATTATTGCAGCTGGTGCGGGTGGTTATTGGTATACGCAGAATGGTGCTGGCTCTAGTGCCTCTGCAAATCCTTTGCTCGACTATGTGCCTGCTGATACGCCGATATTTTCGGGTCAGCTAAAACCCTTCCCGTTGAAAGCGTATTTACAGTCTATTTCTGGAAATTATCAGCAATATCCAAGTAACGCGCTTGCCGAATTTGGTGAGCTGGATAGCCCTATGGGTAAGTTCTTCGTCAGCATTTATCAGCAGTATATGGATGGCATTAAAGAGCCAGCCTTACTGTTGAAAACCTTTGGTTTTCCAGATGAAGTTAAGCCTTATATCTACACGTTAGGCGCTTTGCCTGTATTAAAGATTGACGTTAATCAAGTCGATGCTTTTTGGGCTGTATTAGATAAAGCCGAAAAAGACAGTGGTGTGACCCACGAAATGCGTAAAGTGGGTGATGTTGATTATCGCGCTTATGCATTATCGGATGAGACTTCAACTGAGAAAGCTGATCTGTTATTTGCCCAAAAAGATGGCATATTAACGATTACTTTCAGCACTTCTATTACCGAGCCTGAATTATTAGAAATGGCATTCGGTATTAAGAAGGCGCCGCAGTCATTAGCCGCTTCTGGCATATTAGCCGATATTATTAAGACCCATGGTTTTAAAGATGACAGCATCAGCTTTATCAACCATGTTGAAATCGTGAAGGCGTTGACTTCAGCCGATAGCAATATGTTATCCAAGCAATTGACGAAGTTTTTTGCTAATGAAAGCGTCGGTGAAGATCCATTAGCTCAAATTAGAACACCAGAATGTCGCACCGAATTAACCGCCATTGCTGCTAATTGGCCGCGCACGGTTGCGGGTTTAACCGCGTTTTCTGTGACAGAAAAAGAAAGCCATATGGCGGCCTCATTTGTGGTTGAAACTAAGAATCAACCTATTCTTGCGGCCATGCAAAAGATGCGTGGCTTTATTCCTGCACATCTGGCGGATATCGACAGCACTATCTTCTCTATGGGCATAGGCTTAGATGTCAACGAAGTTGCACCTTCATTAACGGCTATTTGGGATGATCTGCAAAAGCCGCAATTGACCTGTGCGCCACTGGCCGAGTTGCAAGCTGAGTTGAGCCAACAGAGCCCAGCTATGCTAGGCATGTTCACTGGTATGGCGAACGGTGTGAAAGGCATGAGCGTTTCATTGCTCGACTTTAAAATGAGCACACAAGATCAAGAGCCTAAGTTAGAAAGCTTAGATGCGTTAGTCAGCCTCAGCGCCGAAAATCCATCTATGTTGTTCAATATGGTGAAACCTTTCGCGCCTATGTTGGCCGAAGTGCAATTAGCCGATAACGGCGATGCCACTGATTTATCACCACTATTGATGTTGCCACCTGAGTTAGGTATTAAGCCTATGCTCGCGATTAAAGGTCAGCATTTAGTGGTGTATAGTGGTGACAAAGGTTTGGCTTTGGCGAACAAATTAGCGGGCGAGAAACTGTCTGCGAATGGCATGTATAGCTTATCTGCCGATTACGGTAAGATGTTCACTCCAATGCTGACGTTGTTAGAAATGAGCGGCGAGCCAATCCCTGAAGAAATGAAAATGCTTAAAGATTACAACATGCGAGTTCAAATGAGCTTCGATGTGAATAAGCAAGGGTTGGTTATAGGCTCAGTCGCCAATTCTAAAGCGACTGAAAAGAAATAATTTTAGAATCCATTCTTTAGCTAACTGATATCAGTTAGCTAATCAATGTTTGAAATGAGCCAGCAGATTGCTGGCTCTTTTTTTTGGTTCAATTCAGCTTAGCTTGAGCTAGCTTAGTGGGTTGTGATGTTTGAATGATCTGAGTTTTTGGCTTAGCGGAACGCACTAAACTCACTAATCCTTGCCATTGAATATCACTGTTTTGGGGAAGCCAAATATCGGGCTCAGTCCCAGCACCTGACAAGAGTTTTCCCTGTGCGTCATAGGTCAATGAACTACTGAATCTTATGTCTAATCCACTGTTTGGCAGTTTAAAATGGTACTGTCGAGCAAAGTCGCCCGAGGTTTTTTCACCAATCAAATTCGCCCTAGACCAAGATTTAGTGCGATAGGCAATCCACTCACATTCTTGGCGGCATTTGGGGCTCACGAGCAGCGCTAAGCGATTTCGCCCTTCAGGAGTCACCGTAGGTTTAGTGCGAACGTACCAAGGGCTGAATTTATCTTCATCGACTGAGGGTAAGTCGCGGGTGAGAGATTTTAGTCGAGGCACACTGTATTCGAGCGCATCTAAAGGCTTAAAGTTGAGTGGCTGCAGATAGTCATTTCTCAGTTCCGGTGAGCGGCGATAGTGTGCAAATCCCATCACGTTCGGCGCTAAAGTATTATTTAAATCAGCATCTTGATATCGCGATAATAGGGTCAATAACTTTGGGCTAAAACCACTAGCGTCACGTAAGTCGATGATCAGTAGGGGATGCGTCATGCCCTTGAGCAGTTCTTGCTGTAGCTCTCTCTCTAATTCAAAGGCGTACAGATCGCTGATCTTCAGTTTGACCGTAGTATTATTAACCGTCTCTAATTGATGTGGAACGTCTTGAAATTCGGAGCGCTCAAATTGAGACAACTGATTAATGAATTCCAAAACACTCATATCTTGTGTCTTAACATCTTGATTGTTTGTCGTTAATTGCGCTTGCGGTTCGTGGCTTGGCAGGGCGAGAGTCACCTGCTGGGTTTGCAGATCATCATTAATCAGCGTAATGAGCACATAGGGCTTGATGCTGAGCCCTAAGTCTTCACGCAGCAGGTTCAGTTTTTTCAGCCAAGGTAACTGCATTTCTTGGCTCTGTTTTGCAGGCTCTGGTAAATAGGCTTGGCTGGCCGCCACCCATTTACTCATGGGCAAACCGTCGATATGAGTCACAAAGGGAAAGTCGTTGTTGATTGGACTGTTACTGCTATCTAAGGCTAACCACTGGTCGTTGAGTGGCCGTAAGGTTAACGGGAGATCGCCGCTTTGATCATCGAAGTCATACACTTGAGCGCCGGGATCTTTGAGGCTATTGAGCAGTTTAGTGATTTCAGCGGCAAAGCGGTCATTGGGCGTCATATCTTGATACTGCTCGACAATCAGGCTCGCCATATACTTGAGTTGCGGACTGGCTTTATCGGGCGTTAACGCATAAAACGCTGAGTGTTGCTCGATTTGATCTAATAAGGCATAGAGATCTTGGCGTACCTCTTGCGCATTAAGCATAGGTGCAGTGTTATCTTTTGGCACAGCAAAAAACGCGAGCTTAAGTAAGCTCGCGAAAATAATGACACTGAGTAGCATGACTATGCTGCGGTAGCTAAAACTCATATTCCTCCATGATGTTAAGGCGCGGCTTCAGGGCACAAAAAGGTGTGCGACTATCGGCTTAAATGCCATTCGGATCAATGTAAATCGTCCCGCTGAGTCATAAACTCAGGTCCATCTGAGCAATTTAGCAGCAGGTTTTGTAGATTAGCAGCAAATTATGGCTGATTTTTGTACTCTGTCACTTTTATATTTGCTACAGAATATCGTTGAGCGAAATCCCGATACCAATACGTTGGTTGTGATAGTTGTAATCGATTAGGCTCTCGCCATAGCCATTAAAGTATTGAGTATAAAGGCGTAAGTTGCCGACGATAGGATAACTCCAGGTTACTTCTGCTGAACCTCTGTCGATATCTTCTAGGTTTGTTTTAAGGGTTAAGGTGAATCTATGTTCATCGATACCATAGACACCAATAAACTCAGCTCTGCCTATGTAGTCATCAATATTGGGATTATCGTCACCGCGAGCTTGATGCGGATCGGTTTTTTCATCCTCAGGAATACGCCACCAGACTTTGGTTGAAAAGGCGAGTGGACCGGCATCAAAAATCATAGTGGCATAGAGTCGATTCCAGCTGCGAGAAAGCGGTCCTGATTTACCATTTGATTGATGCACAGCACCAACGCCCCAAAAGGAATTGGTCACACTGCCGATTTTCCAATCGTTATTAAACAGCATAAAGACTTCTGGCTCGTGATTGGTTTCACGGAACGGAGATGAGGTGTCTTTGTTATAAACCTGCCAATAGGATTGATTGGTATAGGCAAAGAATAAATGACCATTATCACCAAAGACATTGTACCAAATAGGGAATTTGAAACTGATTTGAAACTTAGCCTCGAACTCATCCAAAGTGTAGGGATTGATGAGGGCATCTTCAGCGAACGGTGCCATGTTGGGATCTGGGCTATAGGTCGCAGGTAAAATGTAATTCACTTTATGGGGTGTAATCACAAAAGGCAGTTCTGCCGTGGCAAGTTCATCTTTGACTCTTCCTTCTACTAATGATTCTTCGGCATTTATACTCGTACAAGCTAATAGCCCAGCCATTGCAATACCTGAATAAAGTCGTTTCATCGGCCCTCCTTGATGTGCTTATTTGTGTATTTGTCAGTCGTACTCAACAAAGATAGTTATGCCCAGCTTACCATTAGAAAGTGAATTTATGGTTATGTAAAAATTCTGCGTCATTTGGTGACAATTTATCTTGTAAGTGAGGTTTTCGCCCTGTTGGGGCAGGTTTAGGTAGAATTTTTGGCAATAACATAGTGCCAAAATCACACACTTAGCTGAGCGGTGTTCGTTTTATATAACAGATGAATCCATATTAAGTTATTTAAATTCAACTGGTTATTAGTGTGTTGGGGCATTTTTTATTTTGAAACTCAATATTTTTCCATTTTAAATCGACGTCAGTGATTTCTTTTATATCTAAAAGATATAAAAACTAATAATTATCTATTTATTATGGAATATAAGACGCGCTATATTTCTACTGACTAAAGTGATCTTGGGGATACTGATGGAAATTTTATCTTTACCGGGCCAAGCGGCCAAAGGCAAAGTCTGGCTGGTGGGTGCAGGTCCTGGTGACGTTGAGTTATTGACGTTAAAGGCATGGCGCATCCTTAAAACTGCAGATGCTGTGCTATACGACGCTTTAGTCAGTCAAGATATCCTAGCTCTTATTCCTAAAGACGCTGAAAAGATTGCCGTAGGTAAACGTGCGGGTAAGCATAGCGCCGCACAGGACGAGATTAATCAGTTACTCGTTACTAAAGCCTACACCCGTAAAAATGTGGTGCGTCTTAAGGGCGGCGATCCTTTTATTTTCGGTCGCGGTGGCGAAGAGTTGCAAACCTTAGTCGAAGCGGGGGTTGAGTTTGAGGTCGTCCCCGGTATTACCGCCGCCAGCGGCACATCGGCCTATGCGGGAATTCCCCTGACCCACAGAGACCATGCCCAAGGTGTCACTTTTATCACTGGCCATTGTCAGTTAGAGAGTCGCCCTATGGACTGGCAAGGTTATGCTAATCCTAACAATACCTTAGTCGTGTATATGGGAATTCTAAACGCTGGCATTATTCGCCAAGGTTTAGTCGATGCGGGCCGAAGCCCTGACACCCCCGTGGCGATAGTGTCAAAGGCGACCACTAAAGAGCAACGTCGTTTTATCGGCCGTTTAGGTGAGCTTGAACAGCTTGCTGCCGATCCTGAATTACAAATGCCAGCTTTGATGATCATAGGTGAAGTGGTTGCGCTGAGTGACACCTTGCACTGGTTCAACCCTGAAGCGATTGAATCGACTCAAGCCAGTGATGAGCACACTCAATCGGTTAGCGTGTCGCCGCGTCGATAAGCTAAGCCGCAAACAGTTAAAGATGCTTAGCAGTTAAAGAAACTAAGTAGTTAAAGATATTAAGAACATTAAGCTAACCCATGCTGTGGCAACACGGCGAATTTAAGGTAAACGGAGAATAGTATGGCCGGGCGTGAATTAAGCCACTTACAACAACTGGAAGCCGAGAGCATCCAGATCATTCGTGAAGTTGCAGCCGAATTCGATAATCCTGTGATGTTGTATTCCATCGGGAAAGATTCTTCCGTTATGTTGCACTTAGCGCGTAAAGCCTTTTATCCGGGCAAGATCCCATTCCCGTTGCTGCATGTCGACACGGGTTGGAAATTCAAAGAGATGATCGCGTTCCGTGATGCGCAGGCAAAGAAATTTGGCTTCGAGTTACTGACGCACATTAACCCAGAAGGGGTGGCGCAGGGGATTAACCCTTTCGACCATGGCAGTGCGAAACACACTGACATCATGAAAACCCAAGGTTTAAAGCAAGCACTTAACCAATACGGTTTTGATGCCGCTTTCGGTGGGGCTCGCCGCGATGAAGAGAAATCTCGTGCCAAAGAGCGTGTGTATTCGTTCCGCGACCGTCACCACAGATGGGACCCTAAAAACCAACGTCCAGAACTGTGGCGCACCTATAATGGCGCAGTGAACAAGGGCGAAAGTATTCGCGTATTCCCGTTATCTAACTGGACTGAGCTGGATATTTGGCAATATATCTATCAAGAAAACATTGAGTTAGTGCCTTTGTATTTTGCGGCTAAACGTCAAGTGGTTGAGCGCGGCGGTCAGTTAATCATGGCCGATGATGAGCGGATGAAGTTAGCCGAGGGCGAGCAGTTTAAAGAAGAAGTGGTGCGTTTTAGAACCTTAGGTTGTTACCCACTTACGGCCGCCATGCATTCTGAGGCCGACAGCCTAGAGAAGATTATTGAAGAGATGCTGTTAACCCGTTCAAGCGAACGTCAGGGGCGATTGATCGACTCAGATCAAAGTGCCTCGATGGAGCAGAAGAAGCGTCAAGGCTACTTCTAATCTCGGCAAGGTTAACCCTATTTCGCGAAGGTGGCGTTGGTAAAGCGCGACCTGTAGCCAAGCAGATCAAGAGTGAGAATAAGATGGACAAAGCGGTCAATAAAACCAATCTCATGGCGGCAGAGATTACCCTCCATGGTGTGAAAGAATATCTAGCTCAGCAGCAGAACAAAGGCTTATTGCGCTTTTTAACCTGTGGCAGTGTGGATGACGGCAAAAGTACCTTAATCGGCCGCCTGTTACACGACAGCGCGCAGATCTATGAAGATCAATTGGCGAGCCTAAAGAGCGACAGCGCTAAGATGGGCACCACAGGTGAAGCTATCGACTTAGCCTTGCTGGTGGATGGTCTGCAAGCAGAGCGCGAGCAGGGCATCACTATCGATGTTGCTTACCGTTACTTTTCAAGTGATAAGCGTAAGTTCATCATCGCCGATACGCCAGGGCATGAGCAGTACACGCGTAACATGGCAACGGGTGCATCGACCTGTGATTTGGCGGTGATCTTAGTCGATGCCCGCTACGGCGTGCAGACTCAGACTAAGCGCCATGCGTTTATCGCGTCATTACTGGGGATCCGTCACTTCGTTGTTGCCGTGAATAAGATGGATTTGATTGGGTTTGACGAGCAAGTATTCAATCGCATTCGTGCTGACTTTACGGATTTCGTGAAAGATTTCGGTAACCTCGATATCCACTTTGTGCCGTTATCGGCGCTTAATGGTGACAACGTGGTTGAGCGTAGTACTCAAAGCGACTGGTATCAAGGTGGTACTCTGCTGGAACTGCTAGAAACCATTGATACGCAACGTGAACTCAGCTCATTGCCAGTGCGTTTCCCTGTGCAATATGTGTCGCGTCCTAACTTAGATTTTCGCGGTTTTGCGGGCACGTTAGCCTCTGGCATTATCAATGTCGGTGACGAGTTAGTCGCTTTGCCATCGGGCAAACGCAGCAAGGTTGAACGCATTGTTACCTTCGATGGTGACATACAAGAAGCGGTTGCTGGCCAAGCTGTGACTATCACGCTGGAAGATGAAATTGATATTTCCCGTGGCGATTTACTGGCAAGACCGGATTCTGCACCTGCCGTCGCTAACGTGATCAGCGCTGACATAGTGTGGATGGATGAAAAGCCATTGCAACTCGGCCAGTTATACGACATCAAAGTGGCCGGTAAGAAGACGCAAGCCTCTGTGACTGGCATCGATTATGTGGTTGATGTTAATACCTTAGCGCGCAGCGCGACGGATACGCTTGGGTTAAACGCCATTGCTCGCGTGACCTTAGAGCTGACCGAAGACATAGTGTTTGATGCCTATTCGTTAGTGCGTGATACGGGCGGAATGATCCTAATCGACCGCCTGAGCAATGCGACGGTTGCCGCAGTGATGGTGGTGTCGGGTCAGCATGTTAACAAGCAAACAGCATCGCAATTTAGTGCTTTTGAAGTCGAGTTTAATGCTTTAGTGCGTAAACACTTCCCCCATTGGCAAGCGATAGATATTTCTAAGCTTGGAGCTTAATTTGTGAGTGACTTGTGGCTGTTAGCGATTATTTTGTTAGGTCTTGTGGCTGGCTTAATTAGTGGCCGTATCAATCCAGCGGTATTGTTTTTATTTGCATTTTTGCTCTGTTATTTGCTTGGCATGGTTGCGCTCGATACCGCATTAACAAGCTTTACAAATATTGGCTTAGTCACACTCGTCCTGTTGGTGTTGGCCGCGACGGCGTTAGAAAAAACCTCCCTGCTGGGGAAGTTGAGTCAAGTCATAGGCAATAGTTCTTTGCCTATGACAATGGCAAAGCTTGGGCTATCGACCGCCTTGCTGTCGTCCTTTACCAATAACACTGCGGTGGTGGCGTCGCTTATCGGGGTTGTGCGTCGCAATCAGGCACACGCGCCGGCTAAGTTATTATTGCCGTTAAATTATGCGGCAATTTTAGGTGGCACACTGACCCTGATTGGTACCTCGACCAACTTGATTGTGAACTCCTTTGTAGAAAACGCCGGCTTACCCGCCTTAGGCTTCTTCGAGTTTACGCCAGTTGCAGTGGTGATCGTCGTCGCAGGCATCTTGTTACTGACCTTACTGGCGAACATTCTGCCCGACAGACGGGAAGAATCAGGTGAAGAAGCGCTGCCATATTTGCTCGAAGCCCATGTGGCGAAAGGTTCGTCCTTGGTCGGTCGCAGTGTGATGGATAATAAACTTAGGGCACTAAAAAAGTTATATCTGGTTGAATTAGAACGCAGTGGCATTTGTATTTGCCCTGTGCCGCCCCAGTTAGTGTTGCAAGCGGACGATGTGCTGCGCTTTAGTGGCGCGGTGGAATCGGTTGAGTTATTGCACCAATTCGATGGTTTAGATTGGTTTGGTAAACATCAAGCCAAAGGACAAAATTTAGTTGAAGCTGTACTCGCACCGTCATCCAGTTTAGTGGGCAGTTCGTTGAAAGCATCGCGTTTTCGTGAGCAATTTGATGCGGCTGTGATGGCCATTCGCCGCGGAAATCATCCGCTGAAGGGCGGACTCGGTGACATTATTCTGCAACCCGGTGATGTGTTGTTATTGACGCCAGGTGATGGTTTTAGCAATAGCGCAAAGCTGAGTTCAGAGTTTGCAGCGATCAGTGGCTTAGATTTGAATGTGCGTCTAGACAGTCGCCGTGGTCGTTGGGTATTGCTGGGCTTTGCGGCAACGATCGTCCTGAGTGTCACTGGCATATTACCCTTGGCTAAAGGTTTAGTGATATTGCTGCTCAGTTATTTTGCCATAGGCGCAGTCACACTGGCTGAGCTTAAACGCCGTTTCCCATTGGAATTAGTGGTGATCGTGGGGAGTGCATTAGGGCTTGCCAACTTGATGATGAGTACAGGCCTTGCGAACAGTTTAGCCCAAGGATTACTCTCAGTTATTAACGGTTATGGGGTATTTGGCGCTTTTGTCGGCGTGTATTTAATGACCTTATTGCTGACTGAACTGGTGACCAATAACGCAGCGGCGGCGCTGGCGTTCCCTATCGCTTACGCGATCGCGCTTAATTACGGTGTCGATGCAAGGCCCTTTATTATGGCCGTTGTCTTTGGTGCCAGCGCGAGCTTTATTTCACCCTACGGCTATCAGACCAATTTGATGGTATTTAATGCGGGTAATTATCGCTTCAGTGACTTTGTCCGCCTTGGATTGCCGTTATCTGTGCTGTATTCCCTGATAGTGATATTTATGGTGCCGATCATCTTTCCATTTTAGTGATTAGCTTGAGTTTATTGCCCTTATGTTAGCGGTTAGTCAACATGGGGATTGAGGAGTTTTTATGACAAATATCGTGTGGCATCAACATCCTGTAGACCAAGCCGCCAGAGCCGAGCAGAAAGGCCAAAACCCAGTACTACTTTGGTTTACCGGACTTTCTGGCGCGGGCAAGTCAACATTGGCGGGTGCACTAGAGCGGGCGTTATTTGAGGCGGGATTCCACACTTATTTGCTCGATGGCGATAATGTGCGCCATGGCCTGTGTAAAGATTTAGGGTTTACGGTTGAAGACCGTGATGAGAACCTGCGTCGTGTGGGTGAAGTGGCTAAATTGATGGTGGATGCGGGGCTTGTGGTGTTATCGGCCTTTATTTCCCCGACCCGTGAAGAACGTGATGGTATTCGTGCCCGTTTTCCTGCGGGGCAGTTTATTGAAGTGCATGTAGCGACGCCTTTGAGTGTGTGCGAGCAGCGTGACCCTAAGGGGTTGTATGTGAAAGCGCGCAGTGGCGAAATTAGCAATTTCACTGGTATTTCATCACCCTATGAAGCGCCATTAGCCGCTGAGTTAACCATAGATACCAGTAAAGGCGATTTAGCGACTCAAGTGCGCGCCTTAATCGATTATCTGACGGCAATCAATGTTATCAATACCGATAAGGCTAAAGCGCTAGCTTAACATTTAGCCCTTATCTTACTTTAAAGGAGCCTTTAGGCTCCTTTGTTATTTCTGAGTTTTACTGGTTATGCTATTGATTTATAATTTATTTTTATGGCGGGTAATTATTCTATTTTAAAATCCTTAGCGAACAAGAGTTGCAGTGCCTTGAGGTATTCTTGATCCGGTTTAGGTTGCACGAGTTGGGCGAGTTCATCACCAATCGGTGTTAAGCGATAATAACTAAAAAGCAGATTACCGCTCTTGGGCGTAAGCTTCATTTGTATGCCTTGCAGGGCAAATTGAATGGGGGTTTTATTGTTGAGTAAACCAGTTTCGAACTCGCTGCTGTGCAGTATTCCCGCATCGACTAAGGTCAGAATGCTGGAGTAGGGTAAGCCAAACTGGGATAAACCTAAATTGACTGAGGTTGTTTTACGAAAATATTGGCCAATCCCACCCGATAAACGATAGCCACTGATGAGTTTTAGACGCTGTTCGCTATTGACCTTAGCTGCCATGCCAAGGGCCTTTTCAAGAATTTGTGCTTCCCTGTGGGTCAGTTGCTTAAGTAGCGCTAAGGTGCGCAGACTGAAGTTACCGGGATTAACTATCTCGCTCGATAATATCCGTGCCCACAAGTCTTGCATTCTACGGTTATGGATTTGCTCCGCCATTAAAAAGAATTGATGACTCCAGTCGGGATCGAGATCGACTCCAGTCACATCCGACGGCGTATAGCTGAGGGCTAAGGCAAAAATGGTTTCCACATTAGCTTGATACTGGCTCGATAACTTGCGGGATCTATGTTGGGCGCGTTCGGCGATGGAAGCATTCGCGGGGCGATATTCTTGCTCACTGGCTAAACCTAATTGACGGCCGAGCAGCAGGGCTTTTTTGCGAGCAGATGCCTCGGATGTTGACTCGCCATCTTCTGCCAACATTAAAATATCTGAATCCTTCATCGCGTTAATCCTTGAGCCTGCATTAGGGGTGAAGTGAGGGCATAGCGCTCACCTTTATCTGTCGAACTTATTTGCCTAGCTTAGATGGCGATCGCTTTAGCGTTCGTTCTAGACTCAACATTGAGCTAAGCTGATTCCTTGGCTCGTTATTATGCCGCTTTATTCGACCGCTTTAGCGATGGATTTGGCTTTTTTGCTTGTCCAAGACCATAAGGTTTCATTACCCGCTTCAGGGTGGCGCGGTACATTGAGCGCCAGAATTAACGAACATACGGCAAAGCCTGCGCCTATGTAAAATACCAAGGCGGGATCGGTTAACCATAATAAGCCCAAAAGCACAGGAATAATCACAGCGGCAATGTGATTAATAGTAAAACTGACCGACATAGTGGCGGCAATATCTTTGCTGTCGGCGATTTTTTGAAAATAGGTTTTCATCGCAATCGCCATCGCAAACAACAAATGATCGATAACATACAGCGCTGCCGCCATATGTGCTTGCTCGACTAAGGCGTAACTGATGAAGACTATGATGAGTCCAATGTATTCCACTGTCAGCGCATTACGCTCGCCAATCCGACCAATGAATCGCCCAATTGCAGGCGCAAACAGCAGATTGACGACATAGTTTATTAAGAACAGCGCGGTAATTTCACTCACGCTATAACCAAACTTTTCGACCATCATAAAGCCCGCAAACACCATAAAAATTTGCCGTCTCGCACCCGAGAAAAAGGTCAGCAGGTAATAGAGCCAATAGCGCTTACGCAAAATGATTTTCTTATGTTGTACTTCCGTGGTCTCAAATTTAGGGTAATACCAAGTCATGGTCAGCATCATGACCAGACCTAACGCACCAATAATTAAATACATGTGTTGATAGTCTAACTTCAACCAGGTCATCACTAGCCAAATACTGGCATAACCCACTAAGGCTGCGGCCGAGCGCCACGCCAGTGCTTTACCCATAAAACCCGCCGCATCTTTTTTATCGACCCACTGCAGCGTCAGTGATTGGTTGATGGTTTCAAAATAGTGAAACCCGACGGACATCAACACAGTCGTCAGATACAAGCCGATGACTTGAGGAAAGAAACCTGTCACTGCCACGCCAATGCATAACAAGGCCAGAGAAAGCAGGGCGAAGGCTTGTTCTCGAATGAGTAAAAGCACAAAAATGGCGGTGAAAGCCAAGAAACCTGGGATCTCGCGCAGGCTTTGTAACATGCCGATTTCAGCACCGGTGAACTGGGCTTTTTCAATCACGAAGTTATTGAGCAGTGCCTGCCAAACGGCAAACACAAGCGACATCACAAAGGTCATCCACAGCAAGAGTGCTTTAGGATCTTTGGTTTGAATGGATTTCATGGATATGGACTCAGGCGATAAGTGTGCAAATGCTAATGCTTTTTTGGCTAATAGGCTAGATCACTTAACGCTTAAAGAGTGTGTGGTTTATGAATCAATATAGCGATTTCTTTGAATAAAAATACGGCCGTCAGATCCGCTATACAATCAGATACTAATGTAATTTGTTTGTAAATTTAATTGTAAATTCTAATGCAAATCATTCTCAATTGATCTATTTTGTTCGCGCATTTACGGGGAAGCTGTTACACAGCGCGGAGAAAGAAATGAGAGCAGAGTTAAAGTTGAGTTCATTGGCCATCATGGTCACTGCGTTCATAGGTAGTGTTAATTGCACTGCACAGGCAGCGACGGACCCTGCGATTTTAGAGCAGGCTATCGCAAGACAAGAGGCTCAATTACAAGAATTAAAGCAGCAGTTATCAGAATTAGCTGCGCAACAGAAACAGCAGCAAGTTCAGCAGACAGACTATCAAACTAAGACCAGTGTCGCGGTAGATCGTGTTGAAACCGCCGCCGATAAACTTAGCAAGTTTTCATTTCAATCCTACGGTACCGCCGTTTATACCAGTGATGAGTACTTTGATAACGTCCAAGACACCACACCAGAGCGCCGTAATCGTTTCGATTTAGAACGTGTTGTAACTGAGTTCGGCTATCAGTTTACCGATGCTTGGAGCATGGAAGTCGAGATAGAGTATGAGCATGGTGGCACAGGCGTCGCTTTAGAATACGATGGTTTTGATGAGTTCGGTGAATTCGAAACAGAAGTCGAAGCTGGAGGAGAGGTGATGATCGAAAAGGCCGAGCTGCGTTATCGTCCGTCTAAAGCCTTTGGTATTAAATTTGGTAATATCCATGTTCCTATTGGCTTGACCAGTATGCTGCACAAACCAAATCAATATCTTACCGTGATGCGTCATCGAAGCGAAGCCGCCATGATCCCCGCCGTTTGGAATGAAAACGGTATCGGTATATATGGTGAAATGGCTGATTTCCACTATCAGGCCCAAATTATCAGTGGTCTCAATTCAGAATATTTTAGAACCTATGATTGGGCAGCGTCGGGTCATCAAAAACGATTCGAGCATGTTAATGGCGACGATTTAGCATTTGCAGGACGTTTAGATTACGGCAACTTTAAGAAAGGTTCCGCCGTTGGTGTCGCTTACTACTATGGCAATACCAGTGGTAATCGTCACAAGAGTAATAAAATCAATGTGGATGGCACAGTTAGCATAGTGTCCGTCGCAGCGGCTTATGTTGAAGGTCCTTGGATCTTACGCGGTCAGTATCTCTACGGTACCTTGAGCGACAGCGATGCCATTACTCAAGCAAATAAAACAACGCCAGGCTTAAGGCCCGGTAACTTCGCACAGTTAGGATCGCAGTCACAGGCTTTCTTTGTTGAAGCTGGCATCGATTTGAATCATTTCACCTCTCTTCCGTTAACCGTATTTGCCAACATAGATTATTCCAATCCTTTGATGGAAGTCGAAACTGGCACAGCGACTCAGCGTTTTGAAAATACTTGGACCAGTGTTGGTATTAACTATTTCCCTATCCCACAGATAGTCATTAAAGCGGAAGCAGGCTTACAACAAGTGGCTGTCGCGAGCATTCCAGATACTAATTTCTTCGCCCTTGGCGTGGGTTATCAATTTTCGCTCTAGTCACATTCACTTTTGATGGAACAAATAGGACATTAAGCACTATGACATTACGTAAAACGGCAATAGCCATCGCCCTTATGAGTACCTTAGCTGCCTGTGGTGGTTCTGGATCGGATGATTCAACGCCCACAACACCAACTACACCGGATAATCGCTTTAGTTACGCCGCCACTGAGATGATCATTAACTTGACCGATGACGTTATCGTGGCTGGTTATGCGGACTTAGCCGCGAAAGCGGAAGCACTTTTACTGGCGACTCAGAAGCTAACTAACTCAACAGCACAAGCGGATTTAGACGCAGCTCAAGCTGCGTGGAAAGCGGCACGTTTACCTTGGGAACAAGGTGAATCACATATTTTTGGCCCAGTTGACTCACTTAGCATCGATCCACATCTTGATAGCTGGCCACTCAATACGACCGATCTACAAACACAGCTAAATACTAACTCAGGTTTTGATGCTGAGACGATTAAGGGCTGGAACGATGATGTACAAGGTTTTCATACCATTGAATTTTTATTATTCGGCGATGGTGTGAATGGTAATACTAAACCTATCAGTCAGTTAACAGCAAAAGAACGTGAGTATCTCATTGCATTGGCCGAAGTGTTCCGCGATTACACTAAGCAGCTCGACGACGCTTGGCAGATAAACCACAATCCGCAAGATGCTGCCGCTAAACCTTACGCTGAGTTGCTGAAGAATCCCGGTGTAGCAGGCAATACTATTTACTCATCGCAATTGGCTGTAGTTGAAGAGTTGATCAATGGCATGATCGCGATTGTCGATGAGGTCGGTAACGGTAAGATTGCTGATCCCTTTGGTGATTCCCTTGCCACTGCTGATACTTCAAAGGTGGAGTCGCAATATTCTTGGAACTCATTAGATGACTTTGCCAATAACATCATTGGGGTACGAAATGTATATCAAGGAGAGTTCACCGGTAACAGTGATCGTCAAGGCATCATTAACTTCGTAGCAGCTGCCGATGCGAACTTAGCGACACGTGTTAGCAGTGAAATCGATGATGCCATTATCAAGATCCGCGCTATTGCTGGCAGCAATCAACAGCCTTTCCGCCAAGCGATTAAAGATGATGCGGGAAGGGCGCGAATTCAAGTGGCTGTGGATGCCTTGACCAAGCTGAAAACCACACTTGAGTCTGATGTCATACCATTACTTTCTCGTTGGAAATCTTAATTTCATATTCAGAGCAATGCTAAGGCGATAGAGGTTCTTGGCATTGTCATGAAATGACGCTAAACGACGGAACCCGTTTGGTGAGTTATGTCTTAAGCAGCAAGGATGCAATTGCATAGTTGCTGCTTTGTCATTTTATTTGTGTGAGATTTTTGATGAATAACAGACACGTTTTATTACCTGCATTTTTCATTGGCTGTTTACAGCTGAGCGCCTGTGGTGGCAGTGGCGATGCACAAGATGTTGATACACCCATACCTGAACCCATTGTTTATCCTGAATATACGGATATCACTGCCAGCGGCGGCGCAACGACAACCTTTGATGTAGGCAATTCAGGACATGGTTTCTCTACACCATCGGTAAATCTAACAGCGACAGAACTTGCGCTGCACATGGCGGGCGATAAGTTTTTTGAGACTTCTTTTACCACGGCGCCAAACGCTGAACACCCTGAGTTAGATGGTTTAGGCCCCGTATTTAATAACGCTAACTGCAATGCATGCCATCAACGTGATGGACGTAACTCGACTCCACAAGTCAGCGCAGGTCAGGCACGAGTCAAACTGGGATCAGATGCGGGCATCTTTTTGCGGATAAGTAAGGCTGCCAATGACGTCTGTATTAAAGGCGATGTGAGTAATGATTATTGTGCACCCATTCCAGTACCTGATTTCGGCGGACAACTGTTTCATCGAGGTGTACTGCAAGCACGTGGTGATTGGCAACAGAATCAGTTTATTGGGCAAGCGGATGTTTACTTATCCTATGATACAAAATCAGTGACTTACCCAGACGGTACTGAAGTCTTATTGAAGAAGCCGCTATTTGAAGTGGAAAACCCCTATGATGCGCCCGGCGAAACTAAGCAAAGCCCCAATTTGACCTCAAATCTTTTGCAAGACGATGTGTTAATGGGATGGCGTAATGGCATGCCAGTCTTTGGCTTAGGTTTACTCGAAGCAATTGCGGCAGCGGATATTTTGCAACATGTTGATGAAAATGATGCCAATCATGACGGTATTTCTGGCCGCGCGAACTATGTGTTTGATGCTGTGAAGGCACAAACGGGCGAGCCAGAACCTGTGTCTTTAGGCCGTTTTGGCTGGAAGGCGAATACCCCGAGTGTGCGGGTGCAATCCCTAGGTGCACTGCGTGGCGATATTGGCATAACTAATCCTCTATTCCCCGATGAAAGTATCAAAGGTACGTCGCTACACGATGCTTATCTCACTCGAACTGGTTTTATTGATACAGGGGCAGATGAAAATGGTGCGCCTGAAGTCGGAGCTGAGTTCAGTGATGCTGTTGTTTTTTATGCTGAAACCTTGGCTGTTCCTGCAAGGCGGAATGTTGCTCAACCGAATGTTAGAGAGGGGGCGAGATTATTCACTCAACTTAATTGTACTGCGTGTCATGTGCCCTCTTATACCACTAAGACGAGTGGTGAAATTGGTGGGAGAGCCATGAGTGATAGCTTAAAAGGACAGAAGATTTATCCCTTCACTGATCTATTATTGCACGACATGGGCGAAGGGCTCGCCGATGGCCGCCCAGACTTTTTAGCCTCGGGAAGCGAATGGCGTACAAGGCCACTATGGGGTATAGGTTTAACTCAGACGGTTAATCCTCAAGCCGGTTTCTTACATGACGGACGAGCCGCAACCCTAGAAGAAGCGATATTGTGGCATGGTGGTGAAGCTGAAAAGAGTCAAATTGCCTTTATGAGTTTATCTAAAAATGAACGTGAGCAAGTCATTGCATTTTTAATGTCTTTGTAAAGCGTGACAGGATGATTTGTCGATTCATCCTGTTTACTGTATTTCAGTATGGGCAAACCTCAGGGTTTGCCTTTTTTTGTGAGCTTGCTAAAACTACCGCATATACCTGAGTGTTTTGGGGCTAAGCCCGTGATCTATTTCATGTAAATTGCAGGGTAAATCACCTAATATGAAATATCTTAATGGTTATTTTACTTGGGATTAATCGAGGCTAAATTGAAAAGAATTCTTATCATTTACTCTAGTGTTCACGGCCAAACCCAAAAGATTGCTAAAAAGCTCGCACAGCAGTTAATGGCTTTGGGTAATGAAGTGGTTACTGCCGATATCAAGGCAGCTCCAGTGCTCACTGAGTTCGACAAAATCATCATAGGCGCCAGTATTCGCCATGGTAAACATAACCCAAGTTTGTACGAGTTTATTGAAAAGCATCAAGCCGTATTGACGGATAAGGTCAGTGGTTTTTTCTCTGTCAGCTTAGTGGCACGTAAACCCGAGAAAAACACCCCAGAGACCAATCCTTACATGCAGGCATTTTTAAGTAAAACCACTTGGCGGCCACAATTGCTGCGCGTTTTTGGGGGTAACTTGAATTACCAAGGCTATAACGCTTTAGATAGAAATATTATCCGTTTCATCATGTGGTTAACAAAAGGACCTACGGACCCTGTTACCAATGTTGAATACACGGATTGGCAGAAAGTGACTGAGTTTGGTGAGCAGATCCACAGCGCTTAAGCTTGATATCAAATTTCGGTGCTTCATTTAGCCCTATTCTATTCGCGCCCTTAAAGCTGTGTGCATGCCTTAGTCACAAGGGCAAAGGAGCATTAAATATGATCAGTATGATGACTAAACTTCGCTCCTTATGCCGAGTCATTATGGCGCAACTGCATGTGTGGATTGTCGTGTCGACTATCTTACTCGTGTGTTCCAGTCCGTGGATTTTTATGGGCCGACGGATACCCGATAACGCCAGTTTTTGGGATTATTTGCATGTATATTTAGGTTTAGCGTGCACTGTGCTTGGGATTCTTTTTTTACTCAGCAATACCTTGCGTGGCAAGTGGCACCAATACTTTGGCTGGTTGGCGGGCGATTGGACACAGTTAAAGCAAGATATTGTTGGACTTGCTAAAGGCAAATTCCCCGTCGCTGGTGGCAAAGGGCTGTTTAGTGCCATAGAAGGTATTGGCATGCTGTTGCTGGTGGCTACAGGTGTTACGGGACTCGTTTGGTTTATTGTTCAAGGGACGCCAACGGCACTGACATGGCGTGGTTATCACCAAGTCTTTGCGCAGGCTTTTATTGGTTTCTTGATCCTACATCTCGTCTTGGCTGCGAGCCATATTCTTGATTTTATTCGGCAATAAACTTCAGAACCCATATTGAGCGCTTATACCAATCACTTGGATTGAACACGCATAAAAATGGCCTCCTAATTTGGAGGCCATTTTTTATTTCAACAATTGTTTTGAATTAGCTAAGACGTTGCTGACGGGTCACACCAATTGCGGCGGCGAAGACTAGAAATAACCAGCCTAGACTGCCACCCGATGAGGTTTTAGCGGGGGCGGCATCTTTCTCAACAGCAAGGTAGTTAATTAACCCAATTAACTCATCTAAGGTTTTGATGCTGTTTAAATTTACCGCATATTTATCGTTCACGATAAAGGCGGGTACGCTGTCGATTTTGAATTCATTCTGCTGGGTGCGCCACAGGGAAAGCTTTTCATTAGTGCCTTTGCTATCGGCTAATTCATCGTATTTAGCAGCATCGACACCAAATTGGGCGAAGACTTTTTTGATGTCATCACGGCTGTTAATTTGCGGCTCGTGTTTATGGTCTGGTGCACTGTGATCGTGGCCGTTTGCGCCCTCTGCACCTTGGATTGCGGTAAACATGGCATGGGTTAAGGCGTCTTTGTTATCAACGCTTTGGATCACGGCTAATGAACGCATCACTTCGGTGCCAATGTCGCTATTCATAAAGTCGACATGCTTATTGTCGAAACTTATCTGTTTGTTGAGGTTCGCCTTGATATCAGGCAAATAGTTGGTTTCCATATTGAAGCAGTTATGGCAATAAAATGAATAGAATTCAGTGAGTTTTGGTTCGCTACTAGGCGCTTTGGTCGAGATTTGAGTGTAATGTGTGCCTTCAACAAAATTGGCGGCAAAGGTGCTCAATGGTGCAATCGCTAAGGTTACAGCCAAGGCTAATTGTTTAATCATAGTTTCCTCAAATTCGGTGGGATTGAATTCACAATGTCAGTCGTTGTTATCGTTGACATTCAACGGTCAACATTAGAGATAGAGTGAGCTTCAACCTAGGAGTTAAGCTAGCCCAAATGGCAGCGTTGACACATAGGTTCAGGTTAAATGGAAAGGCTTAATTATGACTGAATTGGCATGAAGCTAGTAGGCTAAATCTGTGATCTCAATGGAAGTTTTACCTTAGATTTGGCAGGACTGCAGACAGGATCGCATCGCTAAGTCGGTGCATGTTGATTAAAGCCCCGTTCTGCATCATCACTGGCTAAATTCTTACGCAATATCCCTAAGCGACTGCCAAGCTTCGCACACCTCGCGAAAACGCGCCGCATCGCCATCGGGCCTGTCTGGGTGCCATTTGAGTGCTAAACGACGCCATTGCTTGCGGATATCACGGGCGGTAGCACTCTCGTCTAATTCGAAAACTCGCAGCGCGTTACCTTTGTTCATCAGATTGATATTTAAGCCAATATAGCTCTTATAATTGCTCCAGAATGCCTCAAGTAATTCTCGTACTACGTTTTCGCTGGTGTCGTAGTTATTCCAATCGAGGTAATACTCACGCAGGGAAGTATCTTGCATTATCAGCAGGTTAACGTTTGATGGTACTAAGCGGAAGATTTGAATTTCCATGGCTTTGACTTGCAGCCATTGCTTGGGCAGTAATATTTCTTGCAGCTCAAACAGGGCGTTCATCAGCAGGAAGTTACGTTTGAATAAATCGTTACCCGGATTTTCATCAAGCTGGTGGATCAGCCCTTGGGTTTGTAATTCAGTGGCTAAGTGATGGATTTTCCAACTTTGATTTGAAGCTTGTAAAACCGTAAGCAACGGCCAAATCAGTGGGTTATCGCCCTTAGTGTTTGCAACTCGAATCGATTGAGATTCTTCAGTGAGTGAGGGTTTGGCAAATAACATACTGACTGTCCCATCCTAAATTGTGAGTGTGACCAATGCGCCGATAAAACCGCTGGGCTGCAAAAAAGATGACTCGAAACGACGATAAACGATGATCTGCTAAGCTATGCCGTCCTGAACTGTGCAGCAAATCATGCCATAGAGGCAAAGTGTAGGCAAAGATGAATTTTAGAGCAATACAGTGGTGGTTTACTCCTACTTTAGATGGCTTCTTGTGCAAATAAGCCGTTAATAGCAGGCAGGTTTTAGGATATTGTCGGCGAAGAGCGCTAGGGTGCAAAAAATTATGCCCTTGTTTATATCACATTAAATCAAGGGCATGTTTATTATTCACTTAAGATGAGGACTAGATTTCAGTAAAAATCACCTCTTGATCTAAGCGAGATTTAGGCAATTTAGCGTTGAAATCATCCTCTGCGTGATAACCCATAGCGACAACTACGCAGGCGCATAGACCTTGCTCTCTTAAGCCTAAGACTTGATTCATTTTAGTGGCATCAAAACCTTCAATCGGACAAGTATCGATATCTAATACGCTTGCGCCGAGCATTAAAGTGCCGAGCGCTAAATAGACCTGTTTCTCCATCCAATGTTGGGCATCTTTCATCTCAAATTTATGCATGTTGGCGAAGAAAGAACGGCCATTATGCTGGGCTTGTTTTGCTTCCTCATTAGCTAAGCGGCCATCTTTTTCCTCTTGTTCAAGGATTTGCAGCAAATACGCTTCATCTAATTGAGTGCGAGTGCAGAGCACCACCACATGGGAAGCATTGAGGATTTTTTGGGTATTAAAGGCATAATTCTCGGTTGCTTGGGCGATTAACGCTTTTCCTTCGGCCGTGCTTGCTAGTACAAAATGCCAAGGCTGTGAGTTTACTGACGAGGGGCTGAATTGCAGTAGGGTTTTGATGTCTGCAATTTTTTCCGCTGGAATCGTCTTTGTTGGATCAAAGACTTTAGTGGTGTAACGTTTTTTGGCGAAGAAACTTAAATCACTCATGTAACAGCTCCAAATCATCAGGAATACAAATTCAATGGCAGCATTTTAAGCAGGTTCAAGTAAAAAACAATGTGATCAAGACAGGTATTAGTTTCAAAAAATTTTTGAAACTGGATTTAGGATAAGTGATGAAAATGATTGAAACACAAAGAAGCTTAATTGAAGTGCTAGATAGGGATTCTGCGCATTTGTTGTTGAACTACTATCAAGATAATCAACAACATTTAGCGCCTTGGGAACCTATTCGTGGAAGTCATTATTTAACACTTGAATATTGGCAAGAGTCGTTAACTGCGTCGGAGCAAGCTTTTAGCAATGGTAGTGAGTTTAAGTTTGTCGCACTGACAAAAAACAGGCAGGAAGTCATAGGCATCTGTAATTTTACAGGCGTTACCCGCGGAGCTTTTCAAGCCTGTTTCCTTGGCTATTCTATTTCGCAAAGATTTGAGGGGCAGGGGTTGATGACTGAGATCTTATCTGCAGGAATAGATTACATGTTCAAGGAAGTTGGGCTTCATCGGATCATGGCAAATTATATGCCTGAAAATAAGCGCAGTGCTGCGGTTTTGGCGCAACTAGGATTTGAAAAGGAAGGTTTTGCTCGAGATTACTTGATGATTGCAGGGCAATGGCGGGATCACGTATTGACAGCAAAGATCAATGGATGAGCTTAGTGCTAAGTTATGATCTGGCTTTAGATATAGGGCTTAGGTTGATTAAGGCAAAGCTTTTAGCCTGTATGGCCTATGCTGATTACTCTTTATTAAAAGAAGTCCCATCAGAGTCCAGCTGGCTGATACGCCAGAACAATTCGACTATACCAGTATCCAGCTGCGCATTCGGGCCGCATTAAAAGGTGAGCAGCCCAAAAATCTACTGCCTTTTATCGGTAATGAATGTGATAACCAGCCCAATGGCATTGCGTTTTCCTTAACGGACTACCTCGAATTGGTGGAAGATACTGGCCGAATTATTCGAAGCGACAAACGAGGTGCTATCAGTGAAAATAGCGCCAAGTTACTGACAAGATTAAATATCCCCTATGACAATTGGCTCAAGCTCACTACTGAGTTTGGCAAGCTATTTCATGGCCAGTGGGTACGCTGCAAGAACTGACCGATTACTGCGAACATTTAGAAAAACGACGACAGCACTTTGCGGCAAGCTGTCAGCACTTTCACAGCAACTAACTGTAATCCTGCTTAACCAAACTAATCACTGCTTATTTGTTTTATTGGGTGGGTTAGCATGTCTTAAATACACCAATTTTTAATGAGTTAGCTCATTTTTATGCCTCAGCTTTAGCCCTTCAACTTTTTATGACTCTACTTTAAGCAATTTTAGCTCGTACAAGTTGTAGACAAACCAAAAGTGCATTATGTTGTTGATCTAAAATGGATGGCCAGATTTTTTGTCAAGGATTCGGCATGTGTATCGATAAAACGTATCAATTAAAAATTTTAAAAAATGTACTTTATATAGTAGCTATTTTATTGTCAGTTAATTCTTACTCTAGTAATTTACCATTAACTAATGATGATATTTATCGAGTAGAGCATCCAGAAGGGATGCAAATTATGAGTGCCATTATCACACCCAATGAATCTTTAACTCTTATTTACGAACACTTTTATAATTATGATATGAAAGCTGGTGAGCTCAGGTATAGTAAGCTGAAATTGACTCCAACTTCTATCTTGTCATCAAAGCCCATGACTCTTGAGTTTGAAAATAATAAACAAGTTAATTTTAGAACAGGTGTTAGTAGCATTAAAATAAATAATGTTGAATGGTTATATTTTGTTGAGTCTGAAACAACTTATCATAAACCTGCATCACTCTATAGAGCTCAGTGGGGAAGTAATAACAAACTAGTCAATAGACAATTACTTTCCCTACCTACAGCCATTGCAGCAGGAAGTGCACCCAAATGGTATTTACTTAACAACGGTAAAGTTGCGTTAGTTTACCGTTCAAAGCCCTATTCAGGATGTTGTCAATTATTATTCAGCTTAAGTAATGATGGAATTAATTTTGATAAGCCTGTAGAAATAGGAAGTGGTGGAGCAATGCCTGCGTTAGCAATGTTTTCATCAAACGAGCTTATTTATACATTCCAAACTCAATTTACTAGTAAAGCTGATGATTCAGATGAGCAAGGGAAATCTGGAATGAGAACTCATTTTAGACTTTCTACAAATAATGGAGATGATTGGGGAAAGTCAATTCCAATCACAACGCGAGTTGAAGAGGTTCATGATGCAAGTCCTATTCAACGTAAAGATGGTAATGTAGATGTATATTATTCATCCATTGATAGCAAAGAACATGATTCTTTTACGTTATGGAGAAGATGTGTTTCATCTTCAGGAAAATTAGGGAATGAAGAGTTAGTCGTAAATAGAAGCGTTGGCAACATTGCAAAAGTATCGCCACATAGGTTGAGTGATGGTTCTTTATTGCTAACATTTGTTGAGCAAGGTAAGGTTTATTCTGAAGGAGATCATAATCTTCACGCTGCAAAAATTCTGAGTGATGCTAAATGTGGTTTTGTAGTGACGCTCTAATTTAAGCAATTTTAGCTCGTACAAGTTGTAGATAAACCAAAAGTGCATTATGTTGATCTAAAATGGATGGCCAGATTTTTTGCTTTCAATCTGTCAGTTTCGTTTCCTTGATGTGACAATATCTGACAGATTGCCCTAACTTGGTTCTGCCCCATTTCAATTTAGCGGTATCAGCCAAGTACTGATTCGTAATCAGCTATAGGCCAAATCTTGTTATGCTTCATACTTGGCTGCTTTTCGATTTAAACACTCTAAGCCCCCCTTCTAGTATCAGCACAATAACGGCAAGCCAAATTCCTATATAGGTAGGCCATTCATCTGGGGTGATGGTTTCGCCAAGCATTATTGCAACGACCAATAATAGTAAAGGTTCGACATAGATAAGTAGCCCGAAAAGACTTAGATTTAGGTATGGTGCAGATAAGGATTGTAACCCGAGCGCTAATGCACTTATTGCACCTAAGCCAATGGCTAACCATAGTGGTGAGCTGCTATGACTTAAGCTTTCAATCACATAGCCACCACTCAAGATAAAGTAGATACTCACTGGCACACTGAGCATCATATCAAACCATACTCCGCCAATGTTATTCGTATCAGTTTTTTGTCTTAACCAGAAATAGATTGGGTATCCTAGGCAAATGGCAAGTGTTGGCCAAGCTAATGTTTGGGAAATGACTAGTTGATTTAACACACCTATTAATGCAAACAGGCAAGCTATCAATTGCATTCGTGACAATTTGTCTTTAAATGCGAATCGGCCAACGACCACCATAGTGATGGGCATAATAAAATAGCCAAGTGACACCGCTAAGCCATATCCATTGCTGGGAGCCCACATGAATAACCAAAGCTGAATGGCGATTAAAAAGCTTGATGCTATTCGAGTTAACCAAAAGTGCTTTTCACGGATTATTCGCTGATAAATAACGATGACTTGCGACCAGTACCCCTGCACGCCGATAAAAACGGTTAAAAGTGGTAGCGTGAATAGTATGCGCCAACCATAGATTTCCTCACCACTGAGAGTGTCCAATAGGGCTGTATACGCAAACATTAACGCAAAAAGTGCCGATGCGGCCACATTCAGACTTATGCCGAGCGAGGTATTGGAGATTGATTTCATAGCATCCATAACGCAAAAAGGTAATTTAGCTGTATTTTATTATGTTACCTTTAAAATAAGTTCTCTAAATTGATGCTATTTTCAATAAAATTTCTCACTTGGCTGCCAATATGTCGCTCGATAAATACGACCACGCTCTTCTCGCGTTACTCCAACTGAACTGCCAAACCCCTCTACGGGAGTTGGCGGAAGCCGTTCATTTATCTACGGCGTCGGTTCAGCGTCGTATTCAAAAGCTGAAAGACAGCGGTTACATTCAATCTACGACCGCCATTTTAGATCCTGATAAGCTAAATAAAGTCATCACCATTTTTGTTGAAGTTCAGGTTGAAAAAAACGATATGAATTCGCTTCGGCAATTAAAAAAGGACTTTTCTGGTCCAGAAGTTCAGCAATGTTACTACGTGACAGGGGATGCCGACTTTATGTTGGTGCTGCTAGTTTCTCATATGCAACGATTCCAAGAGTTGTGTGATCAAATGTTCCACAATAATGCTAACGTAAAATGGTTCAGAACAATTGTGGTGCTGGATAGAGTTAAGGTGACTTTGGATGTGTTGTAATATCGCAGAACAGATATATAGCATTTTCTGTTAGTTACCAGTCGTGAAGCTAATTTTAATCCACTTGTGATAGCATTAATTGCTCCTGTAAGTTAGCCTAGATTCTGGGTTGACCCCTCTGCCACAATCCCTGTTCTAAGCAATTGAACACGAATTTTTCACCATGCTTTTAGTCATTCGAAATCTACAGATGAAAGCAAGGGATCTATCACGTATATGCCCGAAGCTTGCTAGCACTCGTTTAATGAATCGAAAACTGACGAATGAATACAGAGACATCCAGCCTTAATAGCACAGTTGTTAACCTCCGACTATGCTTGGGTCTAACTCGGAAATGTCCACTAGCTTTTTACGTACATATAGCAAAACTGGTAGTTAAAATTGGCTTTGGGTACCAGTGACCGTTGGCGACATGAATGTCGCCGTCGAGCCTATAAGGACATATTCACGGCGTGTCTCTGGAGAACAATGACAATAAACTCCCTGAACAGATAAACAGCTATTTAGCTTTTGTTCAATTCCTGTTAATTCAAGGCATAGTTCTTATGGTGTAGTGAAAGATGATTGTATCCTGACTCGTCTAATTTCGACTTTGTCATAAACGTTGAATGTAGGGATACTAAATTGAATCATTTACTCACTGCAGGCATTTATTAAATTCACTGCAGTGAGCATGAGGGACAGGACTAAAGCCGCTTAAGCTAGCGCAATACCTTGCTTAAAAACGCTTGGGTACGGGCTTCTTTGGGGTGGCTAAATAGCTCATCTGGCGGACTAGATTCGACTACATAACCGCCGTCCATAAAGATCACGCGATCGGATACATCCCGTGCGAAACCCATTTCGTGGGTGACAATCACCATGGTCATGCCCTTTAGCGCTAAGTCTTTCATCACGTCTAGCACATCGCCGACCATTTCAGGATCGAGTGCCGATGTTGGCTCATCGAACAGCATCAAGTCTGGTTCCATCGCTAATGCACGGGCAATGGCGACTCTTTGCTTTTGGCCGCCCGATAAACTGGCGGGGTAGGCATTGGCTTTGTCACTCAAGCCAACCTGTGCCAGTAGGTCGAGGGCTTTGGTCTCGGCCTGAGCTGGCGTCATCAGTTTTAGACTAATGGGCGCTAAGGTGATGTTTTGGATGACAGTTTTATGGGGGAACAGGTTAAAGTTTTGAAACACCATGCCCACTTTTTGCCGCAGTTTATCTACGCAGGCGTTTGGCGCTGTGATCAATTGACCTTCAATCTCGATATCGCCTTGGCTTGGCTGCTCTAACAGATTGATACAGCGCAAAAAGGTACTCTTACCACTGCCGCTTGGACCGATCACGCTCACCACTTCGCCCTGACGAATATGCTCGCTAATGCCCTTGAGCACTTGGTTATCGCCGAAGTTTTTATGCAGGTTGGTTATTTTAATCACTTTGTTTCAACCTCTTTTCAAATTTCGACAGCACAAATGTGAAGCTGTAGGTCAGGAATAGGTAGATGAGTGCGCAGGTAAATAACGGCACACTGTCCTCGAAGGTGCGGCTACGGATGATTTCACCGGCGCGCATAAGGTCGACGCCACCGATAAAGCCAATAACGGCGGTTTCTTTGAGGAGCACGATAAATTCATTACCAAGTGCGGGCAGAATATTCTTAATCGCTTGGGGCAGAATAATCGATTTCATGGTCATTGCTTGGGACAAGCCAAGTGAACGTGCCGCTTCGGTTTGACCTTTATCAACGGCTTGAATCCCCGCGCGGATTATCTCAGAAATATACGCGCCGCTATTGAGACCAAAGGCGATAATGGCGGCGGTGATTTTATCGACATCTAAGGCTGAAAGCACGATGAAGTAAAGGATCACTAATTGCACAACCACAGGCGTGCCACGGATAACACCGACATAAAGATTGGCGGGAAAGCGGATATACCACTTAGACGACATCTTCATAAAAGTGGTGCCAATGCCTAACACTGCGCCTAATAACATGGCGAAGAAAGTGACGATTAACGTCACCTTCAAACCATTTAATATCAGCAGTATACCTATCATGCCGTCTTCGCCAATTGGGCTAAACAGCGAGTTATTAATTGCGTCTATCATGCTGATATCACTTTATATGGGCAGAAACGAGCGTCTGATATTGGCCGTCGGCTTTCATGTTAGCCAGTGTTTTATTGATGCTCGCCAGCAGTTCAGGTTGCTCTTTTGATACGGCGAAGCCATAAAACTCAGCAGGAAAATCCAGCTTAATCATCTTTAATTCAGGATTTTTAGCCAGATAGTTAGCGGCAGGTTCGCTGTCGAATAACACTAAATCTACCTTGGCATTTTTAAGCTCCATAATGGCTTCGAAACCCGTATTAAAGGCGGTGATATTTTGGGTATATTTTTTCGACATGATGTCAGCGGTTGTGCCTAACTGCACCGCAAAGTGTTTGCCTTTAATATCTTCAAGCGTATGAATGCTATCGTTATCTTTGTTAACCAGTACCACTTGGGTCGCTTCGTAGTAAGGCTCTGAGAAGTTTACGTTGGCCTGACGTTCAGCGGTAATCGTCATGCCTGAGGCGATAAAATCAATCTTGCCCGAGTTAAGCGCGACGATCAGTGAATCGAATTTCATGTTTTCGACTTTGAGCGTCTTGCCGGCATCTTTAGCGATTTGCTTGGCCAGATCGATATCAAAGCCTTTGATTTCATCGCCACTTTGGCCGCCAACATATTCAAAAGGAGGGAAGGCGGCATTAGTGCCAACGACTAACACGTCATCGCTTTTTCCGCATCCAGCTAACAACAAGGTGGCAGTTAAGGTCAGGCCGCCTAATAACATGGATTTTTTCATTTAAGACTCTCTTATCGATTTCACTATCAGTGTGGCGACTATAGGCAGATGAGCATGTTGTGTCAATAATTATGCTTTTAATTTGATTAAAAATTCATTTTATTTTTACGGTTTTCAGTCGCAAGATTGAGGGCCACTGCTTTCCCGTACAAATTTGTGTATAAGTTGTTTTTTCTGGGTTGAATTCTTGTGCCTTGGTCTATATCTATTGTTACTGTTAGGTTTTTGGCTATCTGTACTTTTGTGGTGTTTATTAGCAGCATCTCAATGAGAGTGTCATAATTTGAACTATCGCCTATTATTCTTCGATTAAATTGGCTAGTTTAGCCGCTCTTTAACGGCAACCTTAGTTGGTGTTATTCCTATTTTATGCAGTTTAACCCTCTGGTTGATTTGATTATCAAACTAGAAACGATGTTTCAGGAGTCAAAAGTGAACTATTTCAACTCTGCATTAGTGTGTTTAGCCCTGTGCTTATCGAGTGCACTGCAGGCCGAAGAGCAAACTCAGTGGCATTACAGCTTAGGCAGCCATGATTTTGTGGTCGAGGATTCCCACACCTTAGGAGTGAATGCGAGTCTATTGTTAGAACATAAAACCCAAAGCGATATTTTGCTGACGGCGGCGCTGGATGCTTATATAGACATAGACGTCGATAAACTCGACCCTGACCATATCCCAGTGTGGTTTAAGTCCACCTATGCCGCGAGTGGTGAGTTGTATCGTATTAATCCTGAATTTTCATTGGGTTGGCAGTTCGACTTACAAGGAAAGCGTAATACTGTTAGCTCGGTGGAGAAACAAGCTAAGGTATTTCCTGGGCTTACAGCTAACTTTGATGGACAAGAATTACAGGCCCAGTTGAAGGCGGGAGCGGGTTATTACTATCTTGAAATCGATGACGATGTGCCTAGAACCCGAGGTTACGATCGTGGCGATTTTGGGAATGGTACGTTTGCTTATACCTTTATGGGAAGTGTAGGGGCTAATGTGACGCCTAAGCTACATATGCAAGTGGCCGCACAAACCTGGCAAGACGAAGACCAATGGTTAGAGAATCAATATCGCTTTGAGCTGAGTTACCAAACCGATTTTTGGCGGCCTGACAGCCTGCTCGTGCTGAGCGCCGAACACACGCAATACAATTTAGACCACTATGCCAAAGTCGATGTTAACTCGGCTGAGTATTTGCCTATTCTGCCATGGGATAGCGATACGCTAGTGCGTTTAAGCTTAGTGGTTCCTTGGTAAGAATAGGGTTATTTATGGGTTAAGTGCTTCTCGACTAAGGCGATCATGGCTTGAGCCGCGAAGGATAAAACTTGGTCTTTGCGCCAAAAGAGCGATAGCTCCCAGCGCAGCTCGTCACTCGCCAGCGGGATATTTACGACGCCTGACACGCTGTAGCGCCGCGCGATGGAGCGCGGTAATACCATAACCCCTGTGCCCGCGGCGACTAAGGCAATACCGAAATCGGCTTGGCTAACGCGGGTGATGTTTTTAGGGACAAATCCGGCGTGTCGGCAGGCATTGAGCACTAATTGGTAGAGAGTGTATTCGGTTTCGAACATCACTTGAGGATCGGCGCTGAGATCGCTAAACGACAATATCTGTCGGGTGGATAACGGATTTTCCTTAGGCAGCACTACTACCATAGGATCGTTAAACACACGTATGCCGTCATAGCCGTCATCAAAATCGATAATCCCTGTGGCCAATTCAATCTCACCCTTTTGGATCGCCGAAGTTTGTTCTACACCGCCACGGACGAGCAAGTGCATGTCAATTTGCGGATATTGCTGGCGATACTTAGCAATAATGGGGGCAAAAATCTCGGCGCTGCCGAGCGGCGCTAATCCCAGATTGAGTTCGCCCGCAGTTAAGCTGCGCTGCGCCGTGAGTTCGGCGAGCATGCGTTGCCGCCCTGCGAGCAGGTCTTTACCGTGTCGATAAACGACTTCGCCCGCGGGAGTGAGTTTGACTTGGGTGCCGCGTTTACCCCGCTCAAGCAAGGTGAGATCGAGCTCTTGTTCTAATTGGCGCACGGCTTTTGATAACGCAGGTTGGGTGAGGTGGACTTTATCGCTGGCTTTACCAAAGCCTCCGGCATCGACGATTTCGATAAAATAGCGAATAACTTTGAGGTCCATTGGGCTTCACCTTTAAATGTATTCTTAAAATTCATGTATTACATTCTTAATATTCATTTTTTTTATCAAATAAGCAAGCCTAGAATAGCCCCATAGAAAACTTTGTTCTAACCGAGAAAATCATGTCATTCCCACAAGCCGCAATACGTCAGTGTCGACATTGGGCTTTGTTATTAACCCAAATCGGCCTCTTCTGTTTACTGTCCTTCGCTTGTCACTGGTTCGCCACTTGGGCACATTCGCCTATTCCTGGGAGTGTGATTGGCTTAGGCATACTCTTATTTTTATTAGGTTTTAAGCTCATTCCCGAAAATGCCGTACAACTGGGCGCCGCTTGGTTGATTGGTGAGTTATTGCTGTTTTTTATCCCGCCTGTGATTTCGGTCATTAAGTACGAAGGTTTATTTGAGCAATACGGCACCAATATATTGTTCACTTTAGTGATGGGCAGTGTGTGTGTGATGTTTGGTACTGGCTTTGTGGTCGACAGAGTGTTTCGTTTTGAGCGCCAACTGAACATCAAAAAGCAGGCCCGTCGCCACGCTAAGGCAGCTTAGTTATGACTGACTCAAGAGTGGTCGATTTTGTATTGTCACAGACCGGATTAGCCCTATTTAGTTTATTGCTGACGGTATTTTGTTACTTCGGCGCTAAGCGTCTCTATAAGTACCACAGAGTCTGGTGGTTAGCGCCCATAGTGTTAGCGCCGATAGTGATTACCTTATTGGTGTTTAACCTTAAGATCCCGCTGCCAACCTATTTTGAATACACTCATTGGTTGATGGCCATGTTAGCGCCCGCGACTATCGCCTTTGCTTTGCCGATTTATCGTGAGCGTAACTTGATCCGCCAATATCCGCTGACGATAGGGTTAGGTGTAACGGCCGGATTATTTCTGGGGATGCTGTCTTCTTGGCTGCTGGTGAAGTTTGTGCCCTTGCCGGTGGAATTGTCTAAGAGTTTGCTGGTGCGTTCGGTGTCGACGCCCTTCGCGATGGAGGCCACTAGTGCCTTTGGCGGCGTGCCTGAGTTGACGGCCATGATGGTGTTAATCACAGGCGTGATTGGCATGCTGGTGTGTGAGCCGTTATTCAAATTTATGCGGATTCGTACTTCGTTAGGTAAAGGTGTGGCACTCGGCGCCTCGGCCCACGGTGCTGGCGCGGCAAAAGCCACTGAAATCGGTCAGCAAGAAGGCGTTATCGCCAGTTTGACTATGATTTTTATTGGTATCGCTATGGTATTAGGCGCCCCCGTGTTTGCCTTGATCTTTATCTAGGCTTTGAATTCTATCGTGTGAGTTTTATGGCTTGAATTGACACACCTCAATTTTGGCAAGTTTGCCTCTTCGGGCGCTAACACCTTCTCAGTTATGCGCCTTTTTTTTTGCTTGTGACCCGTCCTAAATATGGCATGCTGTACCCAGTTGAAATACAAAGTATTCAGGATGATTACAGATGTCTAATGAGCGAGATAAACCGTTAAAAACACAACAAAGCGTGAGTCTACGTCCGGTTGAAGAAACTGATCTTGAGGCGATTTTTGCCCATCAAAGCGATCCCATTGCTAACCAGCTTGCACAGTTTCCACCAAGGGATCGGGAAGCGTTTTTTAAGCATTGGCATGGGAATATTCTTGGACAAGTCAATGTGCTAGCGAGGGCTATCGATTTCGATGGCAAGTTTGTGGGCAACATAGGCCATTGGCATAGTGACGGGCAAGCGCTGATAGGATATTGGATTGACCGTGATTACTGGGGCAAAGGCATCGCGACCCAAACCTTAGCGCAATTTTTGCCTTTAGTGAGTGCGAGGCCACTCTTTGCCGAAGTGGCTAAGCATAATCTAGCCTCCCAGCGAGTCCTCTTAAAACACGGGTTTGTGCTGACGGGTCAATTAATTCAAGAGAGCCAAGATACTGAAGCATTGCTCGAATTTGTTTTACGTTAGCCTATAACGGCTCAATCTCGGTATTTATGGCGTATGTTAATGCGTTTATACGCCATAAATCACATCTTCCAATCCTTAAAATCCCTGAACTGCAGTCGCTTTTGTTAAAAGTGTAAAAAGTCGTTCATTATTTTTATTGCCAATGATTCTACTGCCAAAACTCTCTTTTAAAGACGTAGTCGCTGTAGTAAGTCAAAAGACTGGATCTAGCCGCTTGATTATTCAAGATTAGTGACAGGTTAAGCTGGTTTTACATAATAAAAATTGAGGAGAAACTGCTGATCTTGCAGATAAAAGTCTAATTGCATTCTATTTCTTTCACGGTAGAACTCCTATACTTAGCCAAACCTTGTGCCATAGCACAATCGATCCCTTATCTATTCAGTGAAATCTAAATGAAGATCCGTTTTCTGCTCAGTAGTTTTATCCTTGTATGCAGCAGTCTCACTGTTGCCGCGACAGCGCATTCAGCCGATTCGGCCTCTGTCACTACTAAACATGCCAGCAAAAATGCACCCGCTAAAAAAGCACCTGCAAAACAGCAAGAAGTGGCATCGAGTAGCGCTATGGTGGTCGACCTTAAAACCAATGAAGTTTTATATTCGAGTAACCCTAATGCCGTGGTGCCCATCGCCTCAGTGACTAAGCTGATGACGGCCATGGTGACCTTAGATGCAAAGCTGGCGATGGACGAAAAGTTAGCGGTTAATATTAACGACACCAAAGAAATGCGCGGCGTCTATTCTAGAGTGCGTATCGGCAGTGAAATTAGCCGTAAAGACATGTTATTACTGACTTTAATGTCATCAGAAAACCGCGCTGCAGCGAGCCTTGCTCACCATTATCCCGGTGGTCATAAAGCCTTTATTAAGGCGATGAATGCCAAAGCTAAAGCACTGGGCATGAAGAATACCCGTTATGTTGAGCCGACGGGTTTGTCGTACAAAAACGTCTCTAGTGCCAGCGACCTAATTGTGCTGCTTAAGGCCAGTGAAGGTTATCCTATGCTAGGCCAATTGAGTTCGACCGAGAAAAAGACGGTCACCTTTGCTAAACCTAAATACAGCTTAGATTTTCGTAACACTAACCGTTTGGTTTATAAAGATAACTGGAATATCCATCTCACCAAAACTGGTTTTACTAACGAAGCGGGGCATTGCTTAGTGATGCGCACTGAAATGGCAAAACGCCAAGTGGCCTTTGTGGTGCTCGATGCCTACGGTAAATATACCCATATTGCCGATGCAAACCGTTTACGTAACTGGTTAGAGACAGGCAAAGTCACTCCGATCCCTGCCGAAGCTAAGCAATATAAGAAACAGCGTAGCCAGCAACAATTAGCTAAGTTGAGTGAGACCTAGGCTTTGACCTTGAAGTCGAACAGGAGCATATCTCTTGCCTTAACGGCTTTGTAAAGACTAAAAAACCAAAGGCCAGATGAGCAATCCATCTGGCCTTTGGCTTTTTTAATACTGTAAGTCCTTGATGATTTTTGGTAGATTCCCCGTGGTATTATTACCATAGTGATTGATGTACTCAAGGAAGAAATACGTGTGGCTGTTCTGCTAAAAAAACTTCAACTGATCTATTTTCCCTTCTTATCCACGAGCCTGTTATTTATCTCTGGCTATAGCTTAATCCATTGGCTGTTGTTGATTAAATTTGAGTTTTTTAGCTTAGATGAAGATCTGGTCAATTTTGGATTACCGCTGATATTGTCATGGCTCTTGTTGCTTGTTTTTCTGAGGCCAAGGCTAAAACTGCTGAAGTTTGTTAAGGATAATTCACGCTTTTACTATCTACTTTTCGCCGTGCAGCTCGTGGCTGTGCCTTGCATTATTGCGCAGGAATATCTTAAAACAGCAACGGGTCAGTTAACCCAATTAGCATCGATCCAAGAATTGTATCTACATAAAAAGACACAGTATTACCAGTTACAGCAAGCTTATATTGATAAGGCGCAAATTGGTGTGCAGCGAAAGATTGAGGTGACAGGAAAAGGTAACAGTCACTTGAATATGACGCTCTATATTGCGATGCCGATTTTTGCGAGTGGCGCCGATCGTCGCCGAACTTCTGTCTTAGCTTGGTATGGTAAAACTTATCAGCAGGAGATCAGTAATAGACTCGAACCCGATGAAAAGGAACAAGCATACAAGGCCTTTTTGACTCAATCCCAACGTGAGTTTGATCAGTTTGACCCGCAAACGTTTGTTTACATTGAACGATTAGCCCCTTCGTCGCTGCAGAGAGACTTACTTAGCGCAGCAGAGAAAAGTCCGCTTTATCAAGCTGAATACCCAACGATTTTTATGCCGAAGTTTGAGCCATTTGAAGCCCGTAATGGCCATAAACTCGCTTGGATGCTGATTTGGTTTGTTGCAGGTGCGTTAGTCTGGTTTGTGCTCTTGCTGCGGGTGAAACTGGATGAAGAGGTGCTTAAGGCTGAAACAGTTACAAAGCGTTTGAACCATGCGGGCACAATCGCCGAGCTTAATGATTTTTTTGAAATGATACGGCCCAAGCCGGGTTTTATTGCAACTCCAATTCTGATGTATCTCAATGTATTAGTGTTTATCTTTATGGCATGGTCAAGCCAACATGTTATTAGTCTACAGGGGAGTTTCCTGCTTGAATGGGGAGCTAACTTTCGACCTAAAGTGCTTGCTGGTGAGTGGTGGCGCTTAATTACGAGTACCTTTATCCATGGCGGTTTAGCCCACTTAGCGCTGAATCTTTACGGCTTGTTTTTTGTCGGTAGCTTTCTTGAACCTGTACTCGGTAAGTGGCGACTATTTTTGGCGTATTTGATCACTGGGGTATTGGCGAGTATCGCCAGTATCTGTTGGTATGATGCCACTGTGAGTGTCGGTGCATCGGGCGCCATTATGGGGCTATTAGGAATACTCGTGATTTGGGCTTGGAAAAAGATTTTCCCTGAGGATATCAACTGGATATTGAATATTAATTTGGCATTTTTTGTGACCATAAGTCTGGTCGCCGGATTATTGGGTGGAGTGGACAATGCTGCCCATGTTGGCGGATTGCTGAGTGGGTTAGGCTTGGGTTACCTTTCGCTGGACTTTGCTCGAGGTG
The DNA here is from genome assembly GCF_031932135.1 of Shewanella vaxholmensis. NCBI lineage: Bacteria > Pseudomonadati > Pseudomonadota > Gammaproteobacteria > Alteromonadales > Shewanellaceae > Shewanella > Shewanella vaxholmensis. The sequence continues at coordinate 153,031 of NZ_JAUOEV010000002.1, read as the reverse complement.
CTCAGGTGGCTCGAGGTGCTCAGGGGACTCGGAAGATTGAGGGCCATAGCTCAGTTAAAAAGCGTAAGCCGAGACGCAAATAAGTCGTGCTCGGCTTTGGATTTTTGAAGATTTAGGCGTGTTCAAACATTAGGAATAAGTAAACGATAAATAACACTATATGCGTCGCGCCGTGTAGGGCATTGGTGCGACCGCTGCTGAAGCTGACCTTGCAGACCATTAAACTGGTGATTAACAGCACCATGTCGGCGGGTGACAAGCCTAAATGCACTTCTTGACCTATCACGCCGCCAATAATTAATACTGCGGGAACGGTAAGGGCAATTGTGGCGAGCACTGAGCCGAAATACAGATTCATCGCCCGCTGTAATTGATTGTTTAATGCCGCCTTAAATCCGCCCACCGCTTCGGGTGACAAGATCAAACAGGCCACGATAAAGCCACCTAATGCCTGGGGTGCGCCTAAGGTAGCGACACTGTAATTGATTGGCATGGCTAAGGTTTTTGCCAATAAGATCACCACTAGCAAGTAACCAATCAATAGCACGGTATGATAGGCATTACTGCGTAATATGCCGTGGTGTTCCTCGTGATCTTCATGGTCTGCATCGACAAAGAAATGACTGTGGCTCTTGGTTTGTACGACTAAAAATACGCCATAGAGCAGAATAGAAATAATGATCAGCATCCAAGACATGGCTTTAGACATGCTGCCGATAGTGCCGCCTTCGGTAAAATTGGGCAACACTAAACAGAGTAAGGCGAGGGGGATAATGACGACCAAATAGGATTTTACGCCATCTAAATTAAAAAGCTGGGTGTGGTAACGCCAGCCGCCAAGTAATAAGGTGAATCCCACTAAGCCATTGATAATCAACATGACCACGGCAAACATAGTGTCGCGCGCCATCACAGGGTTAGGTTCCCCTGTCAGCATCACGGAGGAGATCATCACCACTTCGAGTGATATTACCGACAGGGTTAAGATTAAAGTGCCATAGGGATCGCCAAGCTTAATCGCTAGCGCATCAGAGTGGCGCACCACTGAGAAGATAGCCCAAGTGACAACGCCCAATAGGGCGAGTGATACGGGAATATAGGTCGAAAGCGCAGTGCCATCGGCGAGTAAGCTATCGCCACCGGTTTTAAAGAATACTAAGGTCAGTATTCCCAGTAGCAGGGCGAACTCGTCTTTCATAAATGTCTTCATAGGCAGTTTGTCCAAAGCGAAAAAAAGGCCGTTAGTATAGACACTTGTTATGGCACACTTTGCATGAAACTTCTTTTAGATTTGGGGTTAAGGATAAATATTTGAGCTAGATCGCTGTAATCCCCAACCCCATTTCTACGTTAGCCGTGGTGCTCGGTTTTAATCAGCTTACCGAGTTGATCATAGTGATTCCAATCCCCTGATTCTCGGTCGCTGATGTAACTGCCTTCGGTGCGTTTTTCGCCATTAGGCCAAAAGCTTTGCCATAGACCTTCCTTGCGATCCCTCAGATATGTCCCTTGTTCGGCTAGTTTGCCATTATTGTGATAATAGCTGGTATCGCCTTCTTTTTGGCCTTTTACCCAAGTTTCAACGAGTTGTGGTTTACCGTTCTGGTGATATTGTTTAACCTGACCATCGAACGAGCCTTTGGCATAAGTGGCCTCTAGTTTGAGTTGGCCGTTACTGTAGTATTCCTTCGATTGACCATGGTTTTGCCCGTCTAAAAACTCAGTGCTGGCCGCTTGTATTCCATCCTCAAACCAGCTTTCCCATAGTCCAGTTTGATTGCCTTTATCCATAGTGCCGCTGAGTTTTAGCTGGCCATTATTGGGATAATATTCGGCATACGGGCCTGTTTTGTCATTTTTATCATAGGTTTCGGAGCGGAAAACCACTTGCTTAAAGCTGTAAAACTCCCTAACGCCGTGACGCTTGTTTTCCTGCCAATGGCTTTTTTGTTGGATATTCCCTTCTGGAATAGCGCCATAGGTCGGGTCTTTTTCTTCGTAGCGGTAGTCAATCCACAGACCCGTTTTTTGATTATCGAGATATTGCCCTGCCACACGGCGACGTCCGTGGTAATACTCTATGTAGTCACCATTGAGTTTGCCATCGGCGAAGGTTTGCTCCCGCTGTTTCTGGCCTTCGCTGTACTGGATCCATAAGCCTTGTTTATTGCCGTTTTGATATTCGCCTTCTTCATTAGGATCGCCATTGGCATACCAACGGGCAAAATGGCCATCGAGCGGATAACGACTGGCATTTTCCTTTTTCTCCGAGGCGTAATGGGCGAGTTCGCGAGGTTTGCCATTGTCATAAAAGGATTCATATTGACCCACCCATTGACCATTAATGCGTTTGCCCCGCTCATTAACAGTGCCATCCTCAAAGTAGGACTCGGATTTACCCGTCAGTTTACCTTCGACATATTCATCTAAGCTGCGCAGTTGACCATTGCTATGGTAACGGCGTGATTCACCGTGTCGCTGCCCCTGTTGCCATTGCTCAGAAGATTGCAGTTTGCCTGCGCTATAGCGCTCAAATAGCCCATCTCGAATGCCCATGTCGTAGTGGCTTTTTTCGAGTAAATTACCTTCGGCATCATAACGCTCCGATGGGCCATGAAGCGGATACTGGCCATTCTCAGCCAGCTTTGAGTCTTGATAGCTGCGCAGTTCTTTAAGTTGGCCGTTGTCGTAGAAATACTTTTGCGTACCGGCAAGTTGGTTCTGCTTATAGTTGAGATCGCTGGTGAGGTTTCCTTCGGCATTAAAATATTGCTGCTGCCCATCTAAAGCGTCGTTAACATACTGTTCTTCAACTTGTAATTTACCCGCATCGTTAAATTGCTGACACTTGCCTTGGCGTTGCCCTGCCTTATATTGGCAGAGGCTAGCGAGTTCGCCATTGGGGTAAAACGTCCGTTCTTCACCATCGAGCTGATTAAGGTTGAACTGGCTGGCACTCGATTTAGTTCCGTCGTCGAAGAAGGTTTCCCACAATCCTTGGCGGCGACCTTCGGCATCGAAGCGGCCAGTCACAGAGGCTTGCCCATCGGGATTTTGCTCTAAATAGGGGCCGGAGAGTTGGTTGTTCGCATAGCTTTGGCTTTGGGATAAGGTGCCGTTTTCATAGAAACTTTCCCATTTACCGTGGCGCAGGTTATCGAGGTAGCTTTCTTGGGCTTGCAGTTTACCACTGGCATAGAAGCGTTTTACCTGCTCTTTTTTACCGTCTTTATAGCGCGTTGTTTGGGTGAGTTGGCCGCTGCTGTTGTATTCCTTCCATTCGTCCGTGGGCACGCCTTTGGTAAATTGCTGCTCCTCTGTGACTGCACCGCTTAAATCGAACAGTCGCCAAGTGCCATCTTGATAACCTTGCAGGTAGTTTCCTTCGATAAGCTTGCTGTTATTAGTATGAAATACTTGCCATTTGCCATTAGGTATCCCTTCGGAAAACTGCCCTAAGGTATATCCTTGGTTATCGCGGACTATGGCGATATCGCCATTTAAGGGCATGCCAGTGGCGAGATTGTAATAGCTGGGTATTCCGTCTTGCTGACGAATTTCGACCATCATGGAGGAGAGGTTTTGCGCTGCCTGCGCATGGAGACTCACTATACTAGCCCCTGCAATGGCTAGGCTAATCACGCGAAATGGGGTATTGAACATGCTGATTCCTTGTTCTGGGTCTTAAGGCCAAGGTATGTGCGGCCTATATAAGAATCCTAATTTTAAACTGCTTGGTTTATCTATTGCGCTGTGCACTCAATGCAGTGCACAGCGTCTAGGCTTAAGCTAAAACCGAGGGAAAACATCATCAGAAGTGACCACGGGGGGTGGCATTTCCTGATTTAAAAACTGGCCATTATGGTAGCTATTAATCACCCGTATCCAGCCATGATCCTCAAACTCGTATTGTTTACCATCAAGCCTGCCTAGTTCGTCATATTTGGCGATTTGGAGCACATAGTCTTCTGATGAGCGCAATTCCCAATAGCCGACTTGTTTGCCTTGGTCATAGCGACCATACCAATAGCGTCTTTCAGGGTTGGGTATTGGGCGAAAACCGAACTCACCATCGGTAAATATCCAATCGCCATCCTGTTCACCATTACGGTATTCGCCTTTTTCATACACTTGGCCGTTACTGGCGTAACGCTGGACTAAACCATCGGGCTTGCCATGTTTAAAGTGAATAGATTCAAGCAACTGGCCAGAGTTGGTCTTGTTGAGGTATTCACCGTGGAGCTCACCATTATCATCGTGGCTATAGGTGAGGGTGGCGTCATCTTGAAATTTCTTCCAAGTACCTGCTTGTTTATCTTTGGCATATTGACCTTGCTCTACTAGCTGAGTTTTCCCTGTGGCAGGCTCAATTTTTACCGTTTCATAGGCGCCTTCACGCTTACCCGCCTGATAATATTCGCGGGAGAGGGTGATGACATCGTTGTAGTCGAAAGATTTTATCTGTAAGCCATTCAATTGCTTATTGAGTCGCTCCTGGCGCTCGATTAACAAGCCTTTTTTGAAGGTTTCGGAGAGTGACCAGTTTTTGAGTTTGTCTTCTTCTTGAGTCTCAATCAATTGGTCATCGCGATAGCGCTGCTGTTTACGATAAACCCAGCTATTACCTTGGTATTTGCTGTCTGTGGTTTTTTTAATTTGCCCTTGTTCATCGTATTCGATAGCTTGGAGGACATCACCCTTATCGTTGGTGACTTCCTTTAATTTGATCTGACCATTTTCATAATAAGTCAGCTGCTCACCGACCTTATAATCAGCTTGATATTGGTAGTGGCGCTCGACCTTGCCATCCGGGAAGTATTCAAAATAATCCCCCTGTTTTTTATCTTTAACATAAGCTTGGGTCGAAAGCAGTTTACCAAAGCCCCAACTCGTTTCGTTGCCATGTTTGAGCCCATCCACCATGGGGATTTCGAGGTGTAAGTTGCCATTGTCATAGTATTGGGTGACACAGGTGCCACTTTTACAGACTTTGCCTCTAAGTTTGCCTTCGTCATCATAGAGTTCGCTTATGCCTACTTCTTTGCCATTTTGATAGCTCGCTTTGTAACGGATATTGCCGCCTTCCCAGTAATTCGTTTCTAGGCCTTGTTTCACGCCATTTTCATAGTGCGTTTCAACATACAGTTGACCGGTGGCAATGTATTTTTTAAGCAAGCCATGAAGTTGGCCTTGCTCGTTACGAAAGCCTTGCTCGTACGGTTTGCCATCCTCAAAGTAACATTGATACGCACCGCGAAATTGTTCGCTGGTGATTTTTTTACCGATCTTGTTATCGGCGAGGGCGCTGGCGCAGAAAAGCATATCTTTGTTTTTGTAATAGACCTCAGCCTTATAATTGCCATCGATCATTTCAGTCGATAGCTTTAAATAGTACTGAGCCTGTTTTTTATCTTTGACGACATTCCAATGTTCATCGAGTAGCACACTGTCTGCACTGGCATTAGCACTGATAAGTACGAGTGCTCCAAGGAGCCGATTTACTGTAAATAGACGCATAACCGCTCCTTTTTATGGCAAAGGTTTAAAGGTGAATTCATAGGGGATATTGACGGGGTCTTTAGAGATAGTCATATAACTCACCTTGGCGGCGGGGCCTGCAATACTCAAATAACGGCCATCGACCAGCACCTCGTTTATCCGCTGCTCAGTATTTTCGGGGAGTCGAATGCTTAACAGATTGCCTTGGGCATCTTCGACCTTAAAGTAATTTTTAAGATCGCTACTCGGCTCATTGCCATATCCGGTTTGCGTCAGCCAAGACTCTAAATCGATTAACCAAGGGCGGTCGGTTACAGCCAGTTCTAAAGGCTGCCAGTGAATATCACCTTGGCAATGGATCTTGCCCTTGATCTGTTTATCGTAGAAAAACTGCCGCACGCGGTCTGGGGTCATCAAACTATAGGCTGCCCCGTTTGGGGCGTTGGGATCAAACTGCCAAGTGACGGGATTTTTACCCTCATTAAAACCTTGATCTATTTCAGGTTTGCAGGCGGTTGCCAAGGCAGCTGACATGGGAATATACAGATTATGACCATTGTCAGTTACAGGTTTTATCCCTTGGATCGTACTGAACTCATTTTTTGCAGCATCTAGCGCCGGATTGATAAAGCTACCTAGGCCAGCGTTACCAAACTCGGTGGGAGGATTCGCCAGATTTTTGTTGTAGTCGCTAAATTGTACAAAGCGGATCGTTTTGGTTTGAGTCAACTCCGGCTGGGGTTGTTGCTCAATTAACATCAGGGTTTTAGGAATTTCATCCAGCTTGAGTAACAGTGCGTTGCTGGTGAGGTGATGGCTCTCATCGGCCCCAATCAATTGTTCTAGCAGCTCCTTTTCCGTCGCCGTTAGCCAAGAGGGATAATTACCTTCGCGACGGGCCTCAGCCATCATGCCTTTAAATTGTTGGAAAGGCAGATTAATACTCTGATCCTCACTCTGCTTTGACACGACTTTAAAGAGTTTCGCCTCGGCATCGAGCACTTGGATTGTTAGGCTGGCATCGCCAACCGTGTAAGGTGTTGCCAGCAGTTCATCCCACGACTTTTCGACTATCTTATTCGTCTGTGGGATAAGTGTTAGCTTGGCAGTAATATGGTCTATCTGTTTGAGTTTATTCGCTGTGTTATCCCACCCAGTCGCAATAATATCGGTTGAAGACTCAATCGAGGGATGGTAATTCCTCGCCCAACCTTTACCGTGCTGCCAGAAGTGAATGTCAATCGGTTTGCCGTTTGCGTCATAGGCGGTTAAGTCTTCATAACGCACATCGGCTTCCACATATTGCGGACTCATATTGTGGACAAAGCGCAATTGCAGATCTTCAGGGGTATCAGTGCCCCAAGGGCCAAGATTATCTAAAATACCTTGTTGATCAGGTAATAAGGATTGTATAAATGCCTCATTATTGGGGCGATATTCCTGCGGTATATCGCTAATGCGGTACAGCTCCTTTTGCCGATCATCCCTATCGCGCTCAGCATCAAAGCTATCATCGGCATGCCAAAGCGTGCTCATGATGTAAGGGCGATCCTTAGGCGCCATTACGGTTCGGTGGGTGAAAGTACGCCCTTGGCGCTCTTCCCGTTGAAAAAACGCCATGCTCTCTAACCAACCTGTTTTGCGGTTAACTTCGAACTTGCCATAGGCCTTATACTTGTCTTTCTCCCCTTGTAATACGGCGATCAACTTATCTTCACTGACCTGCTCAACCGTCCAAGTTAAGCGCCCATCCATGGGGGCGTTGATGCTATAACCAACGCTAGGCTCAAGCGCTACAGGCAAGGTTGGGGCTTGTTTAAACAAGTGATTAAGATTTTGCCAGCGCTCAAATAACTCCTTGATATCTTTTTGATCTATCTTGGCAATGGGAGTCAGTTGGCGGACTTCACCATTGTTAAATTCCACATTAAAGCCGTCTTTAACCAACTGAACGATTTCATTGGACTTGCCTTTAGGGTCAATATTGCTCACCGGGATCGGCATGCCATAATCGCTAATTTGCAGCAGGTTAGGTTGGATAAAAAAACGGGCGTTGTTGGTTAACGGTGCTCTTAAGCTGGCCGCCTTACCCTCTGGATTTTGTAATTGGTAATTCAGCAGTAATCGTGCCTGCAACACTTTGCGAGTTTCGAAACCATCGTTGAGGCTTATGGTAGAAATAATCTGATACTCGCGATCTGCAGGTATATTCGTCGTAACCGATTCTGAGGACGTCGTTGAGTCATCGCAGGCGGTTAACAAGAGTGTGATACTTGCCACTGTCAGTGCGATTGCGGCGTGAACTGCCTTGTATTTCCCTGTGGCCATTTGTGCTCCCTTGGCTGCGCATGTTATTGAAATGTAAATGTATTAATCTTGGTTTGGCGACATTATACACAAAAACTATCTGAGGCAATAAAACGACGTCATCAAAATGTGAGCATAAAGGCGAGTAAGCAAGGTAAGAGACTGTCCGTGCTTATTTTGTTTGCGACGAGGTTTAGGCCTTGCGGCAGTAAAGACGAGCTTAAGCGGATAATTAAGCGGGGGATAAAGCAAAACCCAAACCAAGGCGTGCTTGATTTGGGTTTACGCTGGGAGCCGCTGTTTCTATTTCGATGCTCGAGATCAGTGATTGATACTCGAGGACAGAAAGCTGTTATCGAAAACAAGTTACAGCGAGAGGATCACGCTGGCGATTGCCGCACTCATCAGGTTAGCGAATACGCCAGCGGCAATGGCGCGAAAACCATTACGGGCGATAAATTCGCGGCGCTCTGGCACCATGCTACCCAGTCCACCGATCAAAATTGCCATGGTTGAAATATTCGCAAAACCACACAGGGCAAAAGTCACAACGGCCTGAGAATGGGCACTCAGTTGGTCTTCGACTTTCATTAACTGGATGAAGGCCACGAACTCATTCACCACGATTTTTTGGCCAATCAGTGAGCCCGCAGTAATGGCTTCATGCCAAGGAATACCCAGCAGCCACGCCATAGGGGCGAACAGATAACCGAGCAAGAATTCGAAGCTTAACTGGTAACCGAACCATTCGCCCACAGCGCCTAACATGCCATTCAGTAGGGCGATAACACTGACAAAGGCCAGCAGAGTGGCACCAATCCCGACAGAAATCCGCATGCCAGACATAGCGCCATCGGCTAAGGCTTCAACCACATTGGTGGCGCGTGGCAATTCGACTGAGGTGATTTCATCTGAATTGTTTTTGTCATTTTCGTTGGGTGGCATGAGGATTTTTGCCATCAACAGACCCGCGGGGGCCGACATAAAGGCAGCGGCAATCAGATAGTTAAGATCGACACCTAAAGCGGCATATCCCACTAAGGTACCGCCCGCGACTGAGGCTAAACCACAGCTCATTACCGCGAAGAATTGCGAATCGCTCATGTGCTTTAAATAAGGTTTGATCACCAGCGGCGCTTCAATCATGCCGACGAAGATATTCGCCGTGGCAGATAAAGACTCGGCGCGGCCCGTGCCCAATAAACGCTGCAGACCACCACCAATAATGTTGATCACCTTAGGCATAAGACCAATATGGTATAGAGCTGAAATCAGCGCCGAGAAGAAGATGATGATACCTAACACATTGATCGCAAATACGAAGCCGACTTTACCCGTGGCGAGATCGCCAAACAGGAAACCAATCCCTTCGTTGCCATAGGCTATCACGCTCGACACGCCCGCCGTAACAGATTGCAATACGGCCTTACCCGCAGGGACGTAGAGCACTAACAGGGCAAATATAATTTGTAAGCCTAGGGCTAAAATCACAGTGCGGTAGGGAATGTTCTTGCGGTTCACTGACAGTAACCAAGCAAAAAACAAGATGCTAATCATGCCTAATATCGCGGTCATAATGGGTTTATTCTTTTGAGTGATAGAAGAAGTCGCGCATTGTAGGCCGAGTCAGCGTAAGGGCAAGTCGAGAGCGTTACTGGGCTGTTACGATAAAAGTGTTGAAAATAGCAACAGTTTAACTTGCTGTTTATGAAGGAGAATAAAATAAATTTCGGCTACTGTTGCCCAGAGGAAATAATATTTGTGTCTGCGGCAATAATCGAAATCACGCCACAGACGACTTTAGGCTGGTGCAGTAGTCAGTGCAGGTTTGAAATGCAGCTTAAGTGGCAGTAGCTTAGGTGACAGTCTTACCTAACCAAGGTTTGAGCTTTTTATCCCAGTAGGGCGGGTGGCCGATATGGGACTTTAAACATTCGATAATTACTTTGTACTTAGTCGGTAAATGGCGCCGCCTTGGGTAAACCACATAAACGGGCATCTGTTGCAGCGGTTTCCAATCGGGTAAGAGTTGGATGAGCTTGCCGCTTTGAAATTCATCACTGAGTAAATACGTGGCCACATAGCCTATGCCTCGCCCTGCAATCACGGCATTACGCACGGCTTCGGCTAAGTCGACACGGTAATTGCCTGCCACATTGACGGTTTGCTCAAGGTCATCCTTAGCAAAACTCCAGCGATCATAATTACGGCTTTTACTTTGATAGATAACACAATTGTGCTGAGCTAACTCCCGTGGATGGTGCGGGATGCCGTGCTTGAGCAAATAATCGGGGGAGGCAACCACCACAAAGTTAGTCTCGGCGAGGTGCTGGGCGATATAACCTTCGTTCAGCTGTTCATGGTTAGTGATCCACAGATCGAGGCCTTCCTCTAGCATGTCGGCCTTATGGTCGAACAGGCTCAGCTCAAATCGTAATTCGGGATACTTTTCCTGCAACACTTCCAGCGCGGGGATGATGTGTAAGGTGCCAAAGGATTGGGAAGAACCGAGGCGAATCGTGCCGCTAATGTCGTCGCGGGCATCCAGCATCATGGCATCGGCATTTTGCGTTGCTTCAAACACTTGCTCACAATAACGCGCGAATTGCTGGCCAGCGTCAGTTAACACTAAGGTGCGAGTAGTGCGTTGCACTAACAGTAAGTTCAGCTCGGCTTCCAACGCGCCAATTTGTTTGCTGACATAGGAGGTCGAGGTTTTTAACTTAGCTGCCGCTTGGGTAAAACTGCCACTGGTCACCAGAGTGTGAAATATCACCATCTGGCTAGCTCTATGTTGTATCACGCCAAGCCCTCTAGAATCTAAATCGCTATTTTAAGCTAGCCTAGCCTTAACCGACAGCCGTTTGTGCCAATCGTGTGTTATTTCAAACCAAGCTTACAAAACAGCACACGTTAAAGTCAGTTGCCCTAAGTACGATTCTTCCTTTACTCTTGAGTTAAATCTTAACACCCACAAGCTAGGGAAGTGACCTGTGGTTAGCTTGTTCAACGGAGGAATAACGATGACACAGCAAGACAAGCAAGCCGTAGCAGAAACAAGTCAGATGCATGCCCAGAAAGTGCAGCCGATACCGCAGGAAGCCTTTGACTGGTATGACGAATATGCCCACGGCATTATCGACCGCCGTGAGTTTATGGGGCGGCTCGCCGGACTGGTGGCGCTAGGGTTTACCCTGACAACGCTCACGGGCGCACTCATGCCGAACTATGCCCTTGCCGAACAAGTGTCGTTTAACGACCCGAGTATTCAAGCCAGCTATGTTAAATTTCCCTCGCCCAATGGTTACGGTGAAGGGCGCGGCTATTTAGTGATACCCAATGAATTATTGCTCGCGGGCAGTGCCGCTGGTGAGCCCAAGACTTTAGATCCCACTAAAAAAGCCGCCGTGGTATTGGTGGTGCACGAGAACCGTGGCCTAAATCCCTATATCGAAGATGTTGCTCGCCGATTAGCGGCGCAGGGGTATATCGCCTTCGCCCCCGATGCACTTTATTCCCTCGGTGGTTATCCGGGCAATGACGATGCGGGCCGCGCCATGCAAAGCAGTTTAGACAGAGCCAAAATCGAGCAAGACTTTATTGCCGCTGCGCAGTTTTTAAAAGCCCATCCTCAAAGCAATGGCAAACTCGGTGCCGTAGGTTTTTGCTTTGGCGGCTATATCGTCAATATGCTGGCCGCCACGATTCCCGATGAGCTTAATGCTGGTGTACCTTTCTATGGCACGCCTGCTGCTGCAGAGCTGCGTAGCCGCGTGAAAGGGCCGCTAATGTTGCAGTTTGCTGGGCTCGATCAGCGGGTGAACGACACTTGGGCCGAGTACGAAACCCAACTGAAAACCAATAAAGCCGATTATGTCGCCTATCTTTACCCGAATGTGAATCACGGTTTCCATAACGACTCAACAGGACGATACGATAAAGCCACCGCCGTGCTCGCATGGGCGCGCAGCTTAGCCTTCTTCGATACTCGACTGCGTGGTTATTGAGAATAAACGCCGTTGACTGACAGATTTTCGTGCTCTATATCAATCAAGCAAAAGCCGACGCTAGCGTCGGCTTTTATTTTTAATCTCCCACATATCCATGCGGGTTATTCGTGCTCGAGGATCACTTCTTTCAAGCTTTGGATGGTCTTCACATCGAGATTACCGGGTTGTGTGCTCCAGGTGAGTCTTAGGTAATTGGCTAAGTCTTTAATCTGCTCGTCGCTTAACTCATCAGCATATCCCGGCATGGCATAAAAGCTGGTGGTGAGGTTGTAATGCTGGCTCTTAATGCCTTTTAGCATCACGGCGACGATATTATGGGGACTCGCTTTATCTAAGGTGGCGTTACCTGCCATCGCGGGGGCGACGTTGGGGCGACCTTCACCATTTTGACCATGGCAACCGGCGCAGTAACCTTTGTAAAGCGTATAACCTGGCAGTTCAGGTTTATGGCCGTTAAAGGTGAGCGCTTGTGGTTTAATATCTTCGTCGGTATCGAGCAGATAACTGCTTACCGCGCGCATATCATCATCGGTTAAGTGGCTGAAGCTGTGATACACCACGGGATACATGCCGCCAAAGACTGTACCTTTGCGGGAATAGCCTTCAGTAAACAGCGACTTAAGATCCTCATGGGTCCAGTTCTGCCTGTTAAGCTCGGCGGGGCGAATGTCCGATGCTTCTAGCCCTTCGATAATCGCGCCCTCAAAGTGCTTGTCCTGCTCCATGGCAAACATCGTGTCTCTTGGGGTGTGGCATTCACCGCAGTGCCCTAGGGCATTGACTAAGTAATTACCGCGGTTCCAATGCTCGCTTTTTTCCTTGCTCGGGGTAAATTCCTTAGCATCGTGGGCGACTAAGTTCCAAGCTTTTAGGCCAAAACGCAGGTTAAACGGAAAGTAAACATCATTGTCGCGGTTAGCTTGCTTGATGGGTTTAGTACTCATCAAATAGGCATAAATCGCCTGAGTGTCGTCGTCCGTCAGCAGGCTGTATGACGTGTAGGGCATAGCAGGGTAGAGGTTGCCGTTGACGCCAACACCGTGGTGCATGGCATCAAAAAAGTCCTCGTAACTGTATTTGCCAATACCGGTTTCTTTATCAGAAGTGATATTGGTCGAGTACACAGCGCCAAAGGGCGTTTCGAACGGTAAACCGCCTGCGAGTTCGCGCCCGCCTACCGCAGTATGGCAGGCCACACAGTCGCCTATCTTCATCAGATACGCGCCGCGTTCGATGTCACTATTTGTTGTATTGCCGCCTTCATCGGCAACGCTGCTGGAACAGGCGAGCAAACCTAGCCCTAAACTCAGGAGTAGATTGTGGCTCAACAGATTTTTTATCCTACTAATGTGCGGGAAATAGCGCGAGAAATGGCGCAGATTGGCTGATGTCATCACAGGGTTAGCCCCTTAGTTTTGAGGATCAGATCTTTGACCGCCGCATAGTATTTTACGTAGCCAGTACAGCGACATACGTGTTCACTCAAAGCATCTTCAACGACTTTTTCAACTTGATCTTTAGCGATAGGTTGTCGCTCTAATCGCTCAAGCAGCGCGGTCGATTCGTTGACAAAGCCCGAGGTACACCAGCCACATTGAAACGAAAAATGCTCTAAAAAAGCCTCTTGTACTGGGCTTAGGGCGGTGATTTCGCCAAGGGAGTTTTGTCTAGCATGACCTTCGACAGTGCGGACGCGTTTACCATTAAAACGCTCTACACCATTGATGCAGGTACGCACCACTTCGCTCATGCCTTGCTCGTCGTCGACGATCACAGTACAGGCGTGGCATACGCCCGCGCCGCAACCAAACTTAGTACCTGTGAGGTTCAAGTATTCGTTTAGAAACTCAATCATCATCACACCATCGGCGACTTCAATCGGGCCTACGGCTTGGTTATTAATGGTCAGTTTAATAGACTGGCTCATGCCATGGCCTCCTTAATTTTTTTCGCTGTCATAGGTAAATCGTAAAAGCGGACATGGGTCGCTTGATACACGGCTTCAATCAGTGCCGCGACCACAGGGATCATCACCACTTCGGCGATACCTCGGCTGGGATCGTTATCAGATAACTGTGGCAATATGGTATGGCGTTGATCCCATACGCCCACATGCCGCGCTAACGGCACCTGATAGCGATTGAGGTTCCAGGTACCATTGCCTGCACCTGCTTCAAATGGCGGTAAGCCTTCATGTAGTGTATGGCCTATTCCCATCGCCAGACCACCTTGAATTTGCCCTTCGACTAATTCTTTAACGATCACTTTGCCCGCTTCTAACCAAGTATGAGAACTCAGCAGCGTGACTTCGCCATTGCCTTCGTTTACGGCGACTTCAACCAAAGTGGCGCAGGGTGCGTAGTAAGTCACCATGGCATTGTTCAGTTCGGCCTTGGGATAACTCATGGCTTGACGATCGATCAAGTGATAGCCGTTAGACTTCATGCTGGCTTGGCGCGCTTTGATACTCATAGTCGTGTCAGAAGTTGCCGCAAACGTCGCGTTACCTTCGCCGTATTGCAGCGCCAGCGCATCCAAGGCTAAACGCTCTTTAGTGCCAAGAATGTCGAAATCGGCTTCGGCCCAGGCCCAGCGATTAAAGGCATGGCCCATCACGCCGACCACTAAGCCCATGTCGTGGGCGCGTTTAGCGAGAATATCCAGCGACAATGGCGGAAAGCCCAAGGCGGTTAACTTGCCATCGACCCAGCGACCATCCCGTGAGTTATGCAAATTAGTTGAGCCCATTGGGGTATTAAAATACAACTCGTTCCAAATCGAGACCGCCGCAGGCCATAGGCCGTGGCGATAGATAATATCGGCGGCTATGCGGGTGACATGGCTTTGGTAATAGGCCGACATAGACGCCGACGATGCCATGGCTTTAACGGGCGTCCAGCGTGGATTGGCCGCCATTTCATCTTGGCGTTGCTGCGAAATAATATAAGGATTATCGGTTTGCACTAATTGCATCGCATCCCAAATATCCACTTCGGCGAGTTTTACCTCATCGGCAAAGTTGCCGAGGGCATCGCTGACCACAACGGCTTGGGAGGTTTGCGTGCCTGTGCCCATTTCGATAAAGCCGATTTCTAGGGTGATTTTACCGTCTTTAGCTAGGCGAACCGCCGCACTTGGCGCTGCTGCACCCGTACCATAATCTTTGGTGGCGATACCAAAACCTACGCCGTAACGCATCCCCGGATGTTTGGCCTCATAGTCCTTTTTATTCACCGCGCGGTTTTGCCACACGGGAGCTTGCTCGGCCATCTCGAGCATTTCGCGGTAACGTAAAGTACCGTTAGGAATTGCGCCTTGAGTATTGCGCTGGCCGGATTCCATCACGTTGGCGGCGCGCAGTTTAAAGGGATCAACCTTTAGCTCGTCGGCTATCTCGTGGATCATACATTCCATCGCCGTCATCGATTGCAGCGTGCCATAACCACGCATCGACCCCGCATCTGGGTTACGCGACGCATAGGCGGTGGCGATAATATCGTTGCGCGGCGTGTAATAAATGCTTTGCATCGCTGTTGCGCCAACCGAGGTCACAGACGGAGTAAAGTTGACTCGTCCGCCGCCATCGACTGTCATCTGCGAAGTTAAGGCTTGGATTTTTAAGGTCGATTTATCCACCGCTAAGCGGCTTTTCATGATGAACGGATGACGTTTAAGCCCAGACTGGAATTGCTCGAATCTGTCATTGGCGAGTCGGATTGGCCCCTTGGCATAAATGGCCGCGAGCACGCCGTAATAGGGGAATATCGAATGGTCTTTCGCGCCAAATCCACCGCCGATATAGGGCGAGTGCACCACCAGATGTTTTACCTTGCCTGCCAGTGGGCCAGATAACAGCATGTGCACTGCCATCTCTTGAAAGTCCTGCGGCGACTGCGAGGTAATCACTGTATGGAATGTTTGGCTAGTTGCGTCAAACCAGCCGTTAAAGGCTTCGGGTTCCATCATCATAGGATCGATGATCTGGGTGCGATATTCCCGCTCTAACACTTGCCATTGTTGATTGGCTTGGGCGCTAGCAATCTGCTTATCTATCTCACCCGCATAATAAAGTCCGCGCTCAGACACTGTCCCTTTGGCATTCGGATTGCCTAACCATTCTGGCTTGCGATCTTTTACGCTGGGGAAAAATAGCCCATCGTGGAGCGGGCTATATTTATCTTCCCTTGCGCCATCTTCACCTTCAACTCGAATCAAACGCCAGCTGGCGTAAGGGTCTTTCGAGTCTGACACAAACGGCGTTTGCTCACCAAAGCGCAGTAAGGTCTGATCAAATTGCAGCAAGGACTTAGCTTGCTTAAAAGCGGGGAAACTGTCGAACAACAATATTGCCACCGCATGACCTAAGTAGTCGGCGGTTTGCCCTTCGGCCAGCAACATGTTGTCACCGTAAAAATCAGGCAGCTTGACCTTATCACGGGCCAGATCGGCCGCAGTGATCACTTTATAGGGCTTAGCCGATGCGGGCAGGTGGTCGAGGGAAAAGCCTTGATAAACATGGGAGGCATCGGCGGCGCGAAGTATAAAAGCGTAACCTTGCTGCTTGGGCCAGCCCTCCATGTCCATAGCGCGGTAATCACGGCCATAGACCTTTTGGCCTGTGACTTTCGCTATGCCGTCATTACGAAACTTAGGTTTGGATTGACCATTAACCTGAGTTTGCCATTGGGCTGCCAGTTCAGTGGAGACAATCGCCGCATTCGCGCGACTCATTTCCCACAACAAAGGGGCCGAATATACGGCAACCCCGCCAATCACACATTGCTTAATAAAGGTCCGGCGTGATGTATTAGATGGTTCCATATCTCAACCTCAGTTGTGCTTCCGTGTCATATCAGCCGCGCTGCTTGGTATCGCCCGATATAGGCTTGTTGTCGATCGACTTTTTATTGATTGTTGCGACATAACTTTGATAAACACTGAATGTAAATTTACATTAGCCACGTTAGCATGTAGGGCTGAAAATGCAAATTTAGGCGGTTAATCGCCGCAGTTTTAATCAAGCTAAATCCGTGTGTAGCACCTGTGTTATCAGGCTTCTACAGTGATGTTCGCACTGTGATTCAACTCAGTTACGTTATGGCGGAATTTTGTTCAGAGCCCTTTACTCTAAGCCCTTGAGCAATGAGCTCAATTGGGGCTTATTTGCATGTCGAAATTGGCTCGCTTGCCAAAACCAAACCGCCCGTCACGGTAAGAATTCATGCCACTGCAAGATCAAGCGATAGTGCTATTTGATGGCGACAGGTTTAGTCACATGCAGTCATATCGACATTGTTAAATCAGTGCTTGCTTAATTACTTGATTTGTAATGCTAAAGTTATAGACAAGTGTACGCTATGTCGCTATCTTAGGTTTTTAACAAGGATGAGCTTTAATCGCGTACCCGCGATTCGAGTCACTTGCATCAGGACGATGTGTCTTTTCTCTTTCTTAGATACCCAACTCCTCCTGCAAATTCGTGAATATGCTTTGGCACTTATGCTTGTTGCCATAGTGCTTATTGGCATTTTGCCCAATGTTCAGCAGTTGACGTTTTGAGCTAGTGCGACCTTGTTTTAATTGATGGCTTGGCTGACAGGTGTTGGCGAAGTGCGGTAGCAATGGGGAAGCTTTGTCGAACGACAAAGTTGAAACGTTTTGATAGTGCTGATTTGTCTGGGTAGCTAATGGGCATTGATATCTCTGCCAATTATCAGTGCAGCTAATTGCTTGCCGCAGGCTTTCGCACTGTTACACCAGTGACTCGCCGTGAATACATCCCTGTAGGCTCTACTAAAACATCCATGTTTTAGAAGGTCACTGGTGCAACAATGCCAATTTGGGTGTAGCCCTTAGCATTTATGTTCTCTGATTAAAAAATAACAATTCAGAATAGTAATGGACTTTGGAAGTTAGGGATGAAATCAGTTTTACAAATTACGTTGGGTATCTTGTTAGCGGGTTTGGTCACTTTATTAGTGCGAATTGGCTATTTGAGTTATGTCGAATACCGCCTGACACAGGGGCTTAATGAGTTTGCTATGCAACAAAAGCAAACGGAACTTGCTCGCCAGCAGGCTGCGAAAGATCGCCAGCTTGCTGAGTATCAGATTCAGCAAGAGTTACAGCAAAATGCGGCTGAAAAATCCAGACTAGCCAAGCAAAACGAGGCCGCTCGAATACGCAAAGCCGAAGCATGGCGCAAGTATTATCTTGTCCCCGAAGACTGTAAAAACTTTAAGTCCGACGAACACATGGTCAACTGCATCAACCACAAAGCCGATGCAAAAGCAGAATTTGATAGGGCGTATGATTCACAACGATTAGTGCGGCAGTTATAAATATTGAAAGTACTGGTGATTGGTAGGCGGGTATTATAGCCCTATTTGCGCAGTATTTATTCTTACTTAGTTTTTTCTTAAATTTAAGGATGTATTTGTGATTAGTTTTATTAGGAAAGTAATGGTTGTAGGGCTTTTTGAAGATGATAATAATTATATTATTGACTTTGAAAAAGGCTCCAATTGTTTGTTTGGAGATAATGGTACTGGTAAAACAACATTGATAAACTTAATCGTTGCTGGTTTAGAAACCGATCTGTTAGTTTTAATGGGTGTTAATTTTGAATATTTGTCAATTACTATATCCAATGACTCCGGAGTAGACTCTGATATCTCAATATCTAAAGTGTTGAAAGACTTGCCTGATAATGATGAAGGCAATTTATTTGATGAGGAAGTAAGAACTATTGTTTATGAAGTAGATAAAGTTGAAACTTCATTTGATTATGATTTAGATAACATTGAATACTACGCAGGGAAAATGAGTCGAGGAAGGAAATTTAATTCTTTAAGGAGTAAGTTGAGAGGATTAATTAACCTTACTCACGTACCTTTGTTAAGAATGAGAACATCACCTCCTTCTATTGATATGTATGAACATGAATTTGCTATGAATGATGGTGAAGATTTTAGTTCTATGGACCATAGTACATCAGTACTTTTTGAGATTGAAAGGCAATTCAAGCTATTAGCTGATGACTACAGA
This sequence comes from Shewanella vaxholmensis, assembly GCF_031932135.1. Lineage (NCBI taxonomy): Bacteria > Pseudomonadati > Pseudomonadota > Gammaproteobacteria > Alteromonadales > Shewanellaceae > Shewanella > Shewanella vaxholmensis. The sequence continues at coordinate 134,168 of NZ_JAUOEV010000002.1, read as the reverse complement.
GTTGAAGATACAAAAAAACTTGAGAGTTTTAAATCTAAAATAATTCAGAAGTTTCTAATTGATAAGGAGTCTTTAGATGGGTTAAATAGCTTGAATATTAAAAGTGAACGTTTTTCAAATGAGGAAAGTTATAATGAAGAGTTGCTTGATAAACTAGAATCTGCAGGTTTATCTGTGCCAAAATCAAAACTTGAAAGCAATTTCAAGTTACTTTCTGAACTTGGTGATAAATCTAGGGAGTTATATGAGTTACGCGAAAGTTTAAAAGAGTCAGGAGCTAGTATCGATATTATTGCAGAAGCTGATATGGATTTAAGTAATTCTGTTGTTGATGTCTTGGTCTCTAGAGCTTTATTTCAAAGGTTTACCTCTGTTATCATTGATGTTGAAAACCTGCAGGCTGATAGAAATCATTTGTGGGATTTGTTCGGTGACTATGAGAATATTGTAAATAAATTTCTGAATAATAAGTTTTTCAAGTTGGAAAGAAATGGTGAGTTTAAAATTTTCTCAGGTATTAGACCTGTGAAGCTCAAGGATTTATCTTCTGGGGAAAAACATATTTTAGCAATATTAGGGCGAGCTGCACTTTCTAAAGACAAAGGTTCAGTCTTTATTGCGGATGAGCCTGAGTTATCGTTACATCTATCTTGGCAAAGAATGATGTTGCCATCGATTTTAGAGTTATCCCCAAAATCACAAATTATTGTTGCTACACATTCTCCAGCAATTATCCCTAAAAACTCTAATAAAATTGATCTAGGGGCTTGTAATTGATGTCAGCATTTCCAGTTTATACACCTGATGAAAATGTACTTAGAATTAGGATGGAAAGTGAAATAAAGTTTGTTGTTGTTGAGGGGGTAGATGATGTTCCTATATATGAGTCTGTAATCCTTTCTATTTTACCTGGAGAAGGTTTGGATAATTGGGATGTTATTCATGTTGGTGGTAAATCAAATATTAAAGAACTTATTGTTGAGTGTAATTCTAATAACTTTATATGTATTGCAGATAAAGATTTTGATGGAAAGCTAAGTTCTGAAAAAGTTGTGAGTTTAAATAGGTATTCAATTGAAAATTATTTAATTTGTGAAGAGGCATTAAGTGCAGCTTTATCTATCGCATTGAGATTAAAGTATCAAGATGTTAGGGATAACTTTGACTTATCAATATTTTACGCTGAGGTTGAGATCTCAGCAAAAAAATTACTTATTGCTCTTTTCTATTATCAAAGGGTCATAAGCCCGACCTTAAATGGTGAGCGCCACTCCTGGAGTGATGCTATTATTCACATGCATCCACCTGCGTGGGGGCTTTGTTGTGCCAGTATCGATTCTTTAATATCTCGACTAATTCCAGAAGATGTTACTGAAATTGAAATGGACAATTATTTCTCTGAAAATTTCGAATCATCCGGTGTTGTTGCTTATGACCTGCCAGGTAAAATGTTAAAGGTATTGCTTCAAAAGTTTGTATTGAACTATTACAAGGGAATAAAGAGTGGTGGTTCTCAGTTTAATTCAGCAGATAGTTTTGTTGCAACAATAGCTAGCTCACTAAATCGTTCTAGTTCATTTGTTAATGTAATAAATCCTGTACTAAGCTTTTTATATCCACGATCGAATAATTAGCAAAAAATACGGAGTAGACATAGCTCTTTCAATGCGAAAAGTTAACTCTAATGCCACAGAAGTTCACCGATCCCCTGCGAAGTTGTCGAAATACGCAGATAAAAATGCCGTGGCGACATCATGGATGATGGCGCAGGCTCGGGGGCACATGGATGTGCCATCTGAGCCGTTAGGCGATTTTTATTGGAGTATGAGACAGGTAACTAATGCATGTAACTTCGCTAGGGGCGGCACGGGGAGATGCAAGAGGGGGATTGCTGTTGATCCCCTTCTTGCCCTGGTGTGGAATGGAATTCCACGACTTTGATTTTGTTATTTATTTCAAAAGATAAGGTTTGCAATAACTCGAAACAGAGCAGATTTATTGGAGGTAAATTGAAGTTTTTAGTGATTATCTTCGGCATAGCTGTGTCGATATTTATGCATGGAAGTTGGTTGTCTGTCGATAACAAATGGTGGTGGGATTTACTGTTATCTTTCAATGTAAAAGCGTTAAGTGAAAACTTGGCGATGGTTGTATTTTGCTTTTGGATACATCTTCCACTGATGATCATATTTTCTTTAGCATGTGCTTTGATTATTAATCGAGTTGGGTATCCAAGGTATTTTATTTACTCTGTGTTAGGTACTTCATTTTTTACATTTGTTGTGCTGCCATCACTGCCTGTTTTCGATGTGTTATTAGCTGGCGGGATGAGTCCATTACGTTTTATTGATATCTTTGTAAAAACACTCATGTTTCTGACCTTGTTCTTTGTTTTTAATATACTTATGAAAAAGTATAATAGGTTGAATTTATTTGGTTAATTTTTACTTTCAAGATGTTTCGCTGACTGTGTTTATTGATTTATTTTAGGGATGATTTAAGAGTTTTATGAAAAAAATTAGTTTTTGGGTATGAGCATAGTCCTTGCTTTGACACTTGTTATCGGCCTTGCAGTTGATTTGATAGTTGAATTTAAGTCTGAATCGATTTTTATGCAGATGAATATTTTTAGCTTTAAATTATTATTTTCGTTACTTAGCATGCTTTGTGTATATATTGTTATTGCAGTCACTTTTAATTTTAAAGTGTTACCTATGCTTATAGGCAAAGATTATCCGTCAAATTACTTTAGGTGGTCTAAATTTCGATATCTAGAAGTTTTCTTTTTATTTAACCTATGGTCTATGGGTGATCTGCAATGTTTCACCGTCGTAATAGTTAACTTTGCTTTGGTTGAGTTGACTCACTTATATTTAGTTTATAGAAGTATCAATAATAAGCTTGAGTCTACTATATAAATTGGTAAGTTGAGGGTAATAAGGCTTGTGGCGTTGGCATAATTCTTTCAATGCGAAAAGTTAACTCTAATGTCACAGAAGTTCACCGATTCCCTGCGAAGTTGCTGAAGGGCGTTGAAGACTTTTTATTAAAAGGATAGAGCGTGACGCAGATAGGACGTCTGCGTAGCGAAGGGACGCCCTATCGGAAGCGTTAGCTATTTTCGAATAAGCACGAAGCCACTAATCAATGCATGTAACTTCGCTAGGGTGAGTGCTGCGTAGCAGCGTTACGAACGAGAGCTAGGGATGGCGAACTGGCAGTTAAACAAGGACGTTGTTCGGCAAGGGAGAATCCAAGGAGGATAGGACGAGCAGTCCTCCTTGGTCGGGTGTGGGGTGAAGCCCCACGACTTTAACGCTTAATTCAAACGAAGTTTGAAAGTTTAAGCCCTGCGGGTGATTGCAGATCCCAATCACTCAGGATCATAATCTAACACTGGCGCCAGCCACTTCTCCGTCTCAGCTACAGTCATCCCTTTGCGCTTGGCATAATCTTCCACTTGATCGCGGCCTATGTTACTCACGCCAAAGTAGCGCGATTTCGGGTGAGCGAAATACCAGCCCGATACTGCCGCTGTGGGGAACATGGCGTAGCTTTCGGTGATGTTCAAGTCGATAGTTTCATCGGGCTTGAGCAAGTCCCATAACAAGCCTTTTTCTGTGTGGTCTGGGCAAGCGGGGTAACCCGGTGCGGGGCGTATACCTTTGTATTTCTCACGGATTAAGGCTTCGTTACTTAACTGCTCGTCGGCCGCATAACCCCAAAACTCTTTACGCACGCGTTCGTGCATCCGCTCGGCAAAGGCTTCGGCTAAACGGTCGGCCAAGCATTTGAGCATGATGGCGTTGTAGTCGTCGTGGTTGGCTTCAAAACGCGCCACATGTTCGTCTATGCCGTGGCCTGTAGTCACCGCAAAGCCGCCCATGTAATCGGCGACGCCTGAGCCTTTTGGCGCAACAAAGTCAGATAGACAGAAGTTGTCGTTGCCGACACGTTCCAGCTGCATCCGCAGGTGATGTGTGGTCATTTCAATTGTGGTGCGCGACTCATCGGTATACAGCTCAATGTCGTCGTAATTGACGGTATTGGCTGGGAATAAGCCGATAACGGCTTTCGCCGTGAGCCACTTTTCTTCGATGATTTGTTTGAGCATGGCCTGACCATCGGCGAACAGCTTTTGTGCTTCTTCACCGACCACGTTATCGGTGAGGATTTCAGGGTAATGGCCGTGCAGTTCCCACGAGCGGAAAAACGGTGTCCAGTCAATACGTTCCACTAAGTCTTCTAATGGATAATTATCAAACACTTGGCGCCCGAGCACGTTTGGCGTGAACGGGGTGTAGTTGGCCCAATCGTGTTGGCAGCGGTTTTCACGGGCCGCTTCGAGTGACACTATTTCTTTGCGCTTGGCTTGGGATAAACGCTTAGTGCGCATGTCGTCGTATTCGGCATAGGTTTCGTCTATGGTCGCTTGGCGAGTCTCGTTGTTGATGAGTTTACTCACCATAGGCACGGCGCGGGACGCATCGGCGATATAGATAGCGCCATGGGGATAATGGGGCGCAATCTTCACCGCTGTGTGGATTTTAGAGCAAGTGGCGCCGCCGATAATCGCCGGAATGGTTAAGCCTTCGCGGTGAAAGGTTTTCACGTTATGCACCATTTCGTCCAGACTCGGTGTGATGAGGCCCGACATGCCGATGATATCGATATTGTGTTCTTTCACTGCGTCGAGAATTCGCTCCACCGACACCATCACGCCTAAATCGAATACCTCAAAACCGTTACAGGCGAGCACTACGCCGACGATATTCTTGCCGATATCGTGCACGTCGCCTTTTACTGTCACCATCAAAATCTTGCCATTTGATTGGCCTTCGACCTTTTCAAGCTCGATATAGGGGTTTAAGTAAGCCACGGCTTTTTTCATCACCCGCGCCGATTTCACCACCTGTGGCAGGAACATCTTGCCCGAGCCAAATAAGTCGCCGACTACGTTCATGCCATCCATCAGCGGGCCTTCAATCACATCCAGCGGACGTTTCGCTTCTTGGCGAGCGGCTTCGGTGTCTTCATCGATAAATTCGGTAATGCCTTTGACGAGCGCATGGGATAAGCGTTGGCTCACCGGCCAGCTGCGCCATTCTAAATCTTCTTTCTTACCCACCTGTGCGCCATCACCGCGGAATTTCTCCGCGATTTCAAGTAACTGCTCGGTATTGCTCGAGCCTTCGACTGGGCAAGGCAAGTTAAGCACCACGTTTTCGACCCGTACTTTAAGCTCAGGATCGATATCGTCGTAAATGGCTAACTGACCCGCGTTGACTATGCCCATATCCATGCCGACTTTGATGGCGTGGTACAGGAATACCGCGTGAATCGCCTCGCGCACTGGGTTGTTACCGCGAAACGAGAACGACACGTTCGACACGCCGCCCGAAATCATTGCATGGGGCAGGGTGGCTTTAATCGCTTTGATGGCATCAATAAAATCGACTGCATAGTTGTCGTGTTCATCGATACCTGTGGCGATGGCAAAAATGTTCGGGTCGAAGATGATGTCTTCTGGCGGAAAGCCGACCTTATCAACCAGCACCCGATAAGCGCGGGTACAGATTTCGATTTTACGCGCCTTAGTGTCGGCCTGACCTTGCTCGTCGAATGCCATGATAATGGCCGCCGCGCCGTAGCGTTTCACCAGTGTTGCTTGCTCGATAAACTTGGCTTCGCCTTCTTTGAGGGAAATAGAGTTAACTATGCCCTTGCCTTGAATACATTTGAGGCCAGCTTCGATGACTTCCCACTTAGAGGAGTCGATCATAATTGGCACGCGGCTGATGTCGGGCTCAGAGGCAATCAAGTTTAAAAACTTGTGCATGATCTCGGCGCCATCGAGCATGCCTTCGTCCATGTTGATGTCGATGATCTGCGCGCCGCTTTCGACCTGCTCGCGGGCGACATCGAGCGCTTGCTCAAACTTGCCTTCTTTGATCAGCTTTAAAAACTTGGCCGAGCCTGTGACGTTGGTGCGCTCACCCACGTTAACGAACAGTGTATTGGCATCGATAGTCAGTGGTTCCAAACCTGCCAAGCGGCAAGCTACCGGAATGTCTGGCAAAATACGCGGGTCGTGACGGCTCACCGCTTCGCGGATCACGCGGATATGTTCAGGGGTACTACCACAGCAACCGCCGATAATATTGAGCATGCCTTCGCGCGCCCAATCTTCGATCACGTTTGCCATGTCTTCTGGGGTTTCATCGTAACCGCCAAACTCGTTCGGCAGGCCAGCATTCGGATGCGCCGATACATAACACTCACTGATGCGGGATAATTCTTCGACGTACGGGCGCAGCTCTTTTGGTCCGAGTGCACAGTTAAGACCGATAGATAATGGCTTGATATGGCGCAGGGAATTATAAAAGGCTTCGGTGGTTTGACCCGTAAGGGTACGGCCTGAGGCATCGGTAATAGTGCCCGAGATCATGATAGGTAAGCGGTCACTCGAATGCTGACCAAATAAGTCATCAAACACCGATTCAATTGCAAACAGTGCGGCCTTGGCGTTTAAGGTATCGAATATGGTCTCGACCATAATGATATCCGCGCCGCCTTCAATCAGCGCCTTAGTGGATTCTTTGTAAGCAGTCACTAACTCATCGAAGCTGACGTTGCGATAGCCTGGATCGTTCACATCAGGGCTAATTGAACACGTACGGTTAGTGGGGCCTAACACACCGGCGACGTAGCGTGGAATGCCTGTGGCCGCAAACACTTCATCACAGGCTTCACGGGCGAGGCGGGCGCCGGCTAAGTTAATTTCGGCGGACAGCGACTGCATATCGTAGTCGGCCATGGCGATAGTAGTAGCATTAAAGGTGTTGGTTTCAATGATGTCGGCACCGGCGTTTAAGTAGTCGGTGTGAATTTGTTTGATGATGTGGGGTTGCGACAACACCAATAAATCGTTGTTACCTTTGACGTCCGTGTGCCAATCTTTAAAGCGTTCGCCGCGATAGTCCTCTTCTTCCAGTTTGTAGCCTTGGATCATAGTGCCCATGGCACCGTCTAAGATCAGAATGCGCTCAGCAAGCTGTTTACGAATGTCTGCCAATATCTGGCCGGCTTTGGTAGAGGGTATCGTCATAAATAATTACCTTAAATACAGCTAAGTTAAGTCCAAGCATCGACCCTTGTTATGCTAAGTGCAGGGTAAAGCGTGTTGTGCAGTCCAGATATCGGCTCTCGTTATCGACCCTAGTTAGTGATCTAAATTAGCTAACTTAGTTATGCTAAGTGCATTCCATTCTGATCGGTCGACATGTTGACTACTCGTTTTAGTTATTTATCGTTAGAGTTTATTTTTGGACATTTAAACGTATAGACGTCCATAATACGCGACTTATGATTGTCAGGGCAAGGTCAAAATTGACTGACGACAATTGAGTCCTATCAGCACTTTTCACCCAGTTTAACGGATCTTTTTTTAGGGCTAGTTGTTAGGCTATTTGCAGGGCTAGGGCGTAATTGAGTATATAGGACGACGGGTCTAATGTGGGTTTTCAACAAAATTTGCCATGAGTGATAGACATAGGAATACGATGAAACAAGTTCGATTGTTATTGTTACGCCACGGCGAGTGTGAAGGCGGCGCCATTTTACGCGGCCGTGTGGATGTGCCTTTAAGCGAAAAGGGCTGGCAGCAAATGTCGGCTGCTGTTGAGGCGCAGGCAAGTACCTGCAGCGCGATTTATAGTTCGACTTCACGCCGCTGCGGCGAATTTGCCCAAGCCTTTGCCGCCGAGCTGCATTCGACGGCGGTGCTGGTATCTGAGTCAAGGCCATTGCAGGCGCAGTTTTTGTCGGGTTTACAGGAAATCGACTTTGGCGATTGGGACGGTCGTCGGCTCGATGAGCTTTATCAGCAAGAGGGCGAACGCTTAGCGGCCTATTGGCAAAACCCTTGGCAAACACCGCCGCCCAATGGGGAAACTATGGCAAGCTTCGAGTCGCGGGTGAATGGCGCCATTGACCAGATACTCGCCGCCGAGTTTGAACGATTGACCGTCGACTCACATAACGCCGAGCTGGCTGTGGGAGCGGGTGTGAGCTTGAGTGCGGGCGAACTGGCTGCCAAAGTATGGGTCGTGACCCACGGCGGAGTGATCCGTCACTTAATGGCGCGCGCCCTTGGGGTTGAGCGGGCGGTGGGCTTTTACAGTCAACTCGATTTACCCGTGGCGGCCGTGGTGAGCATTAATGTGCTGCAAGATGAACACGGCGTTTGTTACTGGCGTTTAGATTGGCCGAGCGGGCGCTGCGAGTGATCCGCGTAGCCCTAAGGTGAAGATTTTTCTTATCTTACCAGCGTGATTGTCGATTGCCTATTAAGGTAAATATAGGATAATGCTTTTTCCTGACGTCCCCTGACGCACGCGGCCTTGCAAGGCTGGTGGCAGTGTACCGGATGACGTCACAGAAATAGGTGTTGGGAGTTTTTAGTCGTGCGAGGGTGTTCTGTGGCAACTATTGCCGAGGCACGCTGCAAAGGCTTGAAATCAATCTCAGCATAATAGGGAATCGGGGAGCTGCTCGTCAGTCAGCCCGAACTGTGCCCGCAACTGTGAGTGACTTTTTATATTGTTTTCAATACAAAAAGTGACGAGTCAGGAGACCTGCCTATTTCTGTTATCGCTGCGTGCAGCCTTAGTTCTCGAGCGGGTGACTCGAGGGAGCCGATGACAATGTGCACAACCTTTTTTAATTCAGGTTTGGACTCGCTAGGAGCACCGCGTTGGTGAAACTCTCTGCCATCCAAACGAGCCATGCTTTGAATGACAGCGACACTCGCCCATCAGCGAGCCAGACGGTCGCGCTCGATGTCAGCCAGTTAAGCTGGTGTATCGATGGCAAAACCATTCTTTCCAATATTAACTTTGCGCTGCCAACGGGGCAGATGCTGGGTTTGATTGGCCCTAACGGTGCGGGTAAGTCTAGCTTGCTACGCTGTTTGTATCGCTTTGTTCGCCCGACTCAGGGCAAAATTACCCTGTTTGATCAAGATATTGAGCGTTTATCGCCCAAGGCGTTTGCCTGCCGCGTCGCTGTAGTGCAGCAAGACACGCCGCACTATTTTGATTTAACCACAGAGCAATTGGTCAGCATGGGCTTAACACCGCATAAGGGCATGTTCGATACCAATTCGAGCTGTGATGGCGAGCGCATTGCCAAAGCCTTAGAGAAAGTCGGCCTCAGTCATAAAATGCATCAACAGTACGAGCACTTATCCGGCGGTGAAAAGCAGCGTGCCTTGATCGCCCGCGCCATAGTGCAGCAGCCGCAACTGCTGATCCTCGACGAGCCAACCAACCACCTCGATGTGCGTTATCAAATCCAAATCCTCGAATTAGTGCGTAGCCTTGGCATCAGCGTGATTGCCTCTATTCACGATCTTAATTTAGCCAGCGCTCTGTGCGACAGTTTGTTGTTGATCCATAACGGTGAAGTTAGCGCTATGGGCACACCAACCGAGGTATTAACCGAGGCGCGAATTGGCGATGTGTTCGGCGTGTGCGCTCAGGTATCGCCCCATCCACAACATAAAAAGCCCTTAATCAGCTATTTTTATGGCTACCATGATTCGACGCACAGCATGGCTGATGCTTTGGCTGAGCGAGGCGAGGGCGGATGATTCAGGGAGTAAACAGCATTTCATCTCACATTTGGGGCGTATCGTGACACCTTTGACGAGACAACAACTGATGCTGGTCGCATTAGGCATAATCACTTTGATAACCCCCATTGCCGCCACGAGTTTTGGCGCGGCGAACATCAGTTTTATGGATGTTATCCAAGTGTTTATCAATAAAATGGCCAACCTCACTCAGGCCAATGGCATGACGGAGCGCATCGTGATGGAGCTCAGACTGCCGCGCATTTTACTGGCCTTTGTGGCGGGTGCGGGCTTGTCCTTGGCGGGTAGTGTGTTGCAAACCGTGACCCGCAATCCGCTGGCTGACCCTTATTTGTTTGGCATTAGCTCAGGCGCGTCCTTTGGCGCTGTGGTGATGTTGACGTTATTCACGGGCTCTGGATTTTTTGAGAATGCGGGTATGGCGGCGAACTCGGGGATTTTTAGTGGTTCGGGCGCCTTGTCGGGTTTGCTTTGGTTTAGCTTGCCCTTCGGCGCTTTTATTGGCGCCAGTTTGTCGGTACTGATAGTGCTGGCCTTGTCTGGCCTTGGGCTCAATAGCCAAGTGGAGCGCATGTTGCTCTCAGGCGTGGCGACCTCCTTTATGTTCGGCGCGCTAACGAGTCTGCTGCTGTATTTCGCCAGTCCGCAGGCGACGGCTTCTGTGTTGTTTTGGAGTTTAGGCAGTTTCGCCAAGGCCAGTTGGTCCTTATTAGTGCTACCGACACTGGTGATTGGCGCGAGTTTGTTCATTATTTTAGGCATGAAACGGCAGATCATGGCGTTGCAGGCGGGGGATGAAACGGCGCATACCTTAGGGGTGAATGTGCCTAAGTTGCGACTCAATATGCTGCTGCTCTGCTCCTTGATTACCGCGATTTTAGTCGCTACCTGCGGCGGTATTGGGTTTGTCGGTTTGATGATCCCCCACACAGTGCGCATGCTGTTTCCCGGTCGTCAGCCGATTCTATTAACGGCGCTGGTGGGCGGATTATTTATGGTGTGGATTGATGTGCTGGCGCGCTGTTTGTTGGGCAATCAAGAGTTGCCCGTGGGCATTATCACGGCGGCCATAGGTAGCATGTTCTTTTTGCTGATTTTGCGTAAACGTAGAGTTATGGCGTAAACACTTAGTCAGAACGTAATCCTAGAGTCATCTAGCAAGCGCAGACTGGCGAGATAATCAGCATTTCTGTTGATATCTGCCCCGCGATTGGAAATGCAAAATTGGACATGTTAGTCATAGACGCAGGATGCGTTGTGGTTATTTAAGATAATAAGTGGAGTGTGGATGTCTCAGTCAGCCGTGTCTTTTCAAATCAGCCCAGTGAGCAAAGCGCAGGATCCATTGATCCAGCAGAAAATAGATCTTAAGACTAAGCCGCCCGGCGCCTTAGGTCAGCTCGAATCCTTAGCCTTACAGATTGCCCGCGTGCAAGCGACTGATTTGCAACAAACGGATCAGCCACAAAATACTGTGCTGAAAATCGTTCATCCGACCATGTTAGTGTTTGCGGGTGACCATGGTATTGCCGCTGAAGGCGTGTCAATTGCCCCTAGCGAAGTTACGCGCCAAATGGTGCAAAACTTTGCCCATGGCGGCGCGGCGATTAACGTTTTTTGTCGGCAGGTGGGCTTTAAGCTCGAAGTGATCGATTGCGGCATTTTAACGCCAGTCGAAGGGGTTGAAGGCATTATCGATCAACGTCTTGGCGCGGGCACAGGGGCGATTCATTTAGAGCCCGCGATGGCGCTGGAAACCGTCGATAAAGGCTTTGCGATGGCGCGCGATTTGATTGAGCGTCACCATCAAGCCGGTTGTAACTTAGTCGCCTTTGGCGAAATGGGGATTGCTAATACCTCGTCTGCTGCGGCTATTATGGCGGCGATCATGCAGCTTGATGTGATTGATTGTGTCGGCCGTGGCACGGGCATTAATAGCGAAACCTTAGAACGTAAACTCATGCTGATTGAACTGGCGTTATTGCTGCATCAAAGTGCCTTAAATGGGCCAAAATCAGTGTTAGCTTGCCTAGGTGGCTTTGAAATTGTGCAGATGACGGGGGCTATGTTAGCGGCTGCCGAGCGCAAAATGCTGGTGGTTGTTGACGGTTTTATCGCTACAGCTGCGGCATTAGTTGCGGTGCAAATCGCCCCCAATGTGCGTGATTATTTGATTTTTGCCCACCAGTCAGACGAGCAAGGCCATCAGCGGATGTTAGAGTTTTTGCAGGCGAAACCTTTATTATCCCTCGGGCTAAGATTAGGCGAAGGTACGGGCGCAGCTTTGGCGTTGCCGCTTATTCAAGCCTCAGTAAATTTTTACAATCAAATGGCGAGTTTTAGTGATGCGGGGATTGAGGCTGTTGTATGATGTGCGCTGCTAAGTCGCTTATTTTACTTATTTAAAATAATAACTTTTTAGCCAACCGTTTTAATCTTAAACCTTGTAGCAAGTGTTAATTCACTAAGGATACTTTATGTCAGAACGCGAAAGCTGGCACAAAGAGATAGATTTGTTTTTAGTTGCCATGGGCTATTTTACCCGCATTCCTATGCCTAAGTGGGTCGAAGTCGATAGCGATAAGTTGAATAAGGCCAGCCGTTATTTCGGTCTCGTCGGTCTTTTGGTCGGCCTGTTAAGTGCCATAGTGTTTTGGCTGACGCAGAACTGGCTCCCCGCCGGTGTATCTGTGCTGTTAGCTATGTTGGTCGGCGTCTTGCTCACGGGCGGATTTCACGAGGATGGCCTAGCCGATACCTTCGACGGTTTTGGCGGTGGTTGGACGGCGGAAGACAAGCTGCGGATCATGAAAGACTCGCGCCTTGGCAGTTATGGCGCACTGGCACTGATGTTGGCCCTGCTGCTGAAATGGCAGTTGTTAGTCGAGTTGGCGCTGTACGATCCTGTGGTGGCGGGTTCTGCACTTATCGTCGCCCACACAGTCAGCCGCGTGGTATCAGCCAGTATCATCTTTAGTGAAAAATATGTCCGTGATGACGAGACCAGTAAGTCTAAGCCGCTATCGCAACATCAAGGCATTAATGAGCTGCTTATCCTGATCGCCAGCGGCGTATTAGTACTGTTATTCCTCAAGGGGTTAGCGGCATTGTCATTGCTATTGGTGATGATAGGACTGCGCCGTTTGATCATAGTGATCTTTAGACGCCAGATTGGCGGTTACACGGGTGATACCTTAGGCGCGGCGCAGCAAATAGCTGAAATCGTGTGTTATTTTGTATTGCTCGTTGTAGGTAACATACTGTGATCCACCTCGTCCTAGGCGGCGCCCGTAGCGGTAAGAGTCGCTACGGTGAAGCCTTAGTGCGCCAGTACACAGCGCTCGGCTTCGATGCCTGCTATGTGGCCACGGCGCAGGCGCTGGATGATGAAATGGCGACCCGTATCGCCAAACATCAAGCGGGACGAACGGACGATGGTATCGAATGGCAATTGTTTGAAGAGTCGCTCGCCCTTACGGCACTGTTAAAGCGCTTAGCAAAACCTGGGCGAGTGATTTTAGTGGACTGTTTAACCCTTTGGTTAACCAATCAATTACTTGCATCGAACGTTAAAATCGATGATGACCCCGCGCCGACAGAGTGGAATGCGACAGACTTTATACCGTCTGCCAGTTCAATCTCTAACGATGAAGCTTTGGCGAATTGGCAGGCAGAGAAAACCGCTTTTGTGGATTCGCTTGCTGAGCTAGAAGGTGTGGTGGTGTTGATCAGTAACGAAGTGGGCTCAGGTATTGTGCCCTTAGGTGAATTGAGCCGACAATTTGTTGATGAAGCGGGCTGGTTAAACCAAGCCGTTGCCGCCTTAGCTGACAATGTCACCTTAGTGGTTGCGGGTTTACCCTTGGCACTCAAACCACTTTAATCTAAATCAGTTAAGTGATGTTGAGACTGAGCTTTTATCTTTATCCCTGCAAACTAGAATAAGTTTTTTAACCCTATGTCCTCTCCAAACACAGACAACACAGGCTGTGCAACTGCACTCGATACCGCTGACGCTTTAGCTATTCATTCTGCTGCTAATCTTGCGGTGAATACGCCTGCGGTTAATTCTGTGGTGAATAGACCTGCTATTAATTCGCTTCGACGCGCAAAAGTCTTGATGGTACAGGGCACAACATCCGATGCAGGTAAAAGCACCTTAGTCGCAGGCATTTGTCGTTTGCTCGCTCGTCAGGGCGTAAAGGTTGCGCCCTTTAAGCCGCAAAATATGGCGCTTAATAGTGCAGTCACTATTGATGGCGGCGAGATTGGCCGCGCCCAGGCGTTGCAAGCCGCGGCCTGTTATCTTGAGCCCCATACCGATTTTAATCCCATACTGCTTAAACCTAGCTCGGACACGGGCGCGCAAATTATCGTTCATGGCAAAGCCCTGACGACGCTGGAAGCCTCTGCATTTTTTGGGCCTAAATCTAAGGATTACAAGGCAATGGCGCTCGGCGCTGTGCTGGAATCCTTCGAGCGATTAAGTGCCCAGTATCAAACCATAGTGGTGGAAGGCGCGGGCAGTCCAGCGGAGATCAATCTGCGCGAGGGCGATATTGCCAACATGGGATTTGCCGAAGCCGTAGATTGCCCCGTGATCATCATTGCCGATATCGATAAGGGCGGCGTATTTGCCCATTTGGTCGGGACGCTGGCGCTATTATCAGAATCCGAACAGGCGCGGGTAAAGGGCTTTGTGATCAATCGTTTCCGTGGCGATATTAGCCTGTTGCAATCTGGCCTCGATTGGCTTGAAGCTTATACGAACAAGCCTGTTTTAGGCGTGTTGCCTTATCTGCATGATTTGCATCTCGATGCCGAAGATGCGCTGATAAGCTCGCCGACCAAAGGCGTGAACAGCCGCTTAAAAGTGAGGGTATTAGTGTACCCAAGGATCAGTAATCACACGGATTTTGATCCGCTGCGGCTGCATCCCGATATCGATTTTGACTATGTGTCATTGCAAACCCAAGCCGCGAGTCACGCCACTCATTTGCCCGCCGCCGATTTATTGATCTTGCCCGGCAGTAAGAATGTGCGCGCCGATTTGGCCTTTTTACGCCAGCAAGGTTGGGATAAGGATATCGCTACACATCTGCGTTACGGCGGCAAAGTGCTCGGCATTTGCGGCGGTTATCAAATGTTAGGTCAAAGCATTGCCGATCCCTTAGGGATTGAAGACAGTGCTGGCGATACCGCAGGACTTAGCTACTTACCATTGAGCACAGAACTGAAAGCCGATAAACAGTTACGGCGGGTGAGCGGTGAGCTAACGTTACTTGGGCAAAAGGTTGCAGTGAAGGGCTATGAAATCCACTGCGGCGAATCACGTTATCTTATCCCTAGGCTTGAACAAACGAATCCGCCCTTGCAGTTAATCCCAAAATCGACATCATTAACCGCGCCAGCGATGAGTTTTGCCGATGGCCTGCAAAGTGATGATGGGCAAATCTTAGGTACTTATTTACACGGGCTGTTTGATCGCCCTGATGCCTGTCAGTTGATCCTGTGCTGGGCGGGATTAAACGATGCTAAGGCGATAGATATCAATCAAATACGTGAGCAGCAACTCGAGCGTTTAGCCGATGTGCTAGCCGAGCATCTAGACATGCAAAAATTACAGACTATTTTGGATGCTGCAGTTCAGCGTTGAATTCGGCAAAGAACGGATATTGTGAGAGCGGCATTTAAAAACTAACTATTTATAAAAGCATACATTTTTAGCAGCAGAGTGAAGAGAAGACCATGACAGCACAAAACGACAATGAACAAGCGCAAATCAAGGCCGAACGCCACAAGGCTCGCCAACAAAAAGTGAAAGCGGGTGTAGATGCTAAAATTGCCGCCGCCCAAGAAGAAAAGGGCATTTTGCTGGTATTAACCGGTAACGGCAAAGGCAAGTCGACCTCAGGTTTTGGCACGGTCGCCCGCGCCGTCGGTCACGGTAAAAAAGCCGCGGTCGTGCAATTTATCAAAGGCACTTGGGAGTGCGGTGAGCGCAATTTACTCGAAGGTGCAGGGGTTGAGTTTCATGTGATGGGCACAGGTTTTACCTGGGAAACCCAAGATAAAGAAAAGGATACCGCCGCCGCTGTACTTGCTTGGGAAGCCGCTGAAAAGCTGCTGCAAGATGAGTCGATTGACTGCTTGATGCTGGATGAGCTGACCTACATGGTGAGCTATCACTATCTGGATGTGGAACGCGTGCTCAATGCACTCAAAAATCGTCCACCCATGCAGCATGTGATTATCACAGGCCGTGCTTGTCATCGGGCGATTATCGAATTAGCTGATACGGTCAGCGAAGTGCAACCGTTGAAACACGCATTCGAAGCGGGTATCAAGGCACAGCAAGGTTTTGATTACTAATCGAACTTGGTAAAAGTCGGCGCATAAGCGACTATCTGTTATTGGCTGGCAGCTAGGCCTTTAGCCACTACTAGCCGTTAGTCACTAACCGTTCAACGTTCAAAGTGTTCTCAAGGATGATCCTATGAATAAGCGTATTGTGATTTGTGCCGATGGGACTTGGAATCGGCCCGAAAAAGATCTTAAGGTCGATTTTCCAACCAATGTGCTGCGCCTCGCGCGGGCGATTAGCCCCTTGGCCAGTGACGGCAAACCCCAGCAAGTGTTTTACGATTGGGGTGTCGGTTCCTATTACGATGAAGCCATGGGCGGCGCAACAGGGCGCGGTTTGCATAAAAACATCATGGATGGGTATCGCTACATAGTGCAAAACTATTCCCCCGGCGATGAGATTTACCTCTTTGGCTTTAGCCGTGGTGCTTACACTGTGCGTTGCCTGTGTGGCTTGATTAATAACTGCGGCATACTCAAACGCCCCGATGCGGCATTGATTCAGCAAGCCTTCGACCATTATAAAAAAAGCAGTGCGCCCTTTGCACCTGACGGCGAAAAATCCCTCGAATTTAGAGCTAGATACAGCCATGAATCGCGGGATATCAAGTTTGTTGGCGTGTGGGATACCGTTGGCGCCATGGGGATCCCTATCTCGTTTTTAGGTTTGTTCGAAGATAAAGATGAGTTTTACGACACTAAAATTGGCCGCAACGTGCGCGTTGCCCGCCATGCCTTAGCCATAGACGAACACCGCAGCGATTTTGAGCCGACCATCTGGCAACTGCGCGACAATATGGACATGCAACAGGTGTGGTTTGCCGGTGCCCATAGCAATATTGGCGGCAGTTATAAACCCGATAAAGACGGCGCATTGCTGTCGGACAATGCGCTGCAGTGGATGATATCCGAGGCGCAGAAATTTGATTTAAGCTTAGAGCCACACTTAGCCGCGAGTGTGCACCCGAGTCCGTTAGCCACTTTGCATGATTCGAGGCGCAGCTTTTATCGGATAAAACAGGAATATTTACGGCCACTCGATCCTGCATTAGTCCCAGTGCTTTTGCATCATTCGGTGAAGGCCCGCTGGGATCAAGATCCTAAGTATCGCCCCAAGAATCTACAAACCTATATCGAACACTATGGCTGGCCAGAGCAGCTAGTTTAACTCTTTAAAAATTAAGGCATATCATGATTAAGCGCCACTTCGCTGGACTCGTTTTTGGGCTCAGCTTGTTTCTTCCCCACGGCGTGTTGGCCGATCCCGCTAAACGCATCATTGCGCTCTCGCCCCACGCGGTAGAAATGCTCTACGCCATAGGCGCGGGCGATGCCATAGTGGCCGCAACCGATTATGCGGATTATCCCGAGGCGGCCAAAAAAATCCCGCGTATTGGCGGTTACTATGGCATTCAAATGGAGCGGGTGATGGAGCTTAATCCCGATCTGATTGTGGTGTGGGATACGGGCAATAAAGCTGAAGATATCAATCAACTTCGAACGCTGGGGTTTAACCTTTATGGGAGCGATCCAAAAACCTTAGAAGGGGTTGCCAAGGAACTGGAAGAGCTAGGTAAATTAACTGGCCACGTTGAAGAGGCGAGTAAGGCCGCTGCTGCGTATCGCGCCGAACTTATCCGTTTACGGACTGATAATGCCAGTAAATCAGAGCCTAAAGTGTTTTATCAACTCTGGTCTACGCCCTTGATGACGGTTTCTAAAAACAGTTGGATCCAACAAATCATCAGTGTCTGTCATGGCCAAAATGTGTTTTACGATGCCGCCAGTGATTACCCGCAGGTGAGTTTAGAAAATGTGTTGCTGACCTTGCCCGAGGTGATTTTGCAAAGCCAAGAGGAAGGCAATGTTAAAGGTGTCGATTGGAGCCAATGGCCCGAAATTCCCGCCGTTAAAAATCAGCATATTTATCAGCTTAATGCCGATTTATTACACCGTGCGACGCCCAGAGCCTTACTCGGAGTTCAAGCCTTATGTGATGCCTTGGATAAAGCGCGTTAAATAAAAACGCCTGACAGATTATTCCGTCAGGCGTTTAGTCCGATGTCGCTATTGTTTAAGGAGTTAGAAAGGTGCGTTTATATCGACCACATCAATCAGCTTGTGGTTTACAAACTCTTTCAATCCTAAATCAATCAACTCGCGGCCATAACCTGAGCGGCGCACGCCACCAAAGGGTAAATCGGCCTTGACCATAGTCGGATGATTAACAAACATCATGCCAGTGGAAACCTGTTTCGCGACTGCAAGTCCGCGTTTAGTATCGGCGGTAAACACTGAGCCACCCAGTCCAAAGGGTGAGTCATTGGCAACGGCAATCGCTGCTTGCTCATCCTTCACTTTGTGGATACTGGACACAGGACCGAAGAATTCCCAATAGTAGGCGGGGTTATCTGGCGTCAGGTTTGTCAGTATTGTTGGCTGCACAAAGGCGCCTTGCTGCGGCACTTTTGGCCCCACTTCGGTCGCTGTTGCGCCGTGTTTTACGGCATCACGGATTTTCTGCTTCAACTCATCGGCGGCACCTTGGGAAGACAGCGGTGCCAATGTGGTGGTGGGATCCATAGGATCGCCCGCTTTTAAGGCTTCGATCCCCTTGATATAGCCCTGCATAAATTCATCGTAAATGGCTTCAACTAAGATCATC
Organism: Shewanella vaxholmensis; assembly: GCF_031932135.1. Taxonomy (NCBI): domain Bacteria; kingdom Pseudomonadati; phylum Pseudomonadota; class Gammaproteobacteria; order Alteromonadales; family Shewanellaceae; genus Shewanella; species Shewanella vaxholmensis. The sequence goes on along the minus strand of NZ_JAUOEV010000002.1, from coordinate 115,485 downwards.
CGCTTAGAGGAGGTGCAGACCTGACCCGCATTCCAATGACGGCCAAATACAGCCCAGTCGATGGTTTTGGGGAGCTCGGCATCTTCCAGCACGATAAAGGCATCTGCGCCACCCAGTTCGAGGGTGGACTTTTTCAGCGCCTTACCCGCAAGAGCCGCAATGTGCGATCCTGCATCTTCTGAGCCTGTGAGAGCGACCCCATGCACTTTGGGCGAATTGATGATCTGTTCTATCTGCTCTCGGGTGGCATACAGATTTTGGAATGCACCTGAGGGCAGTCCGGCATCGCGCATTAAGCCTTCAAAGGCCGCAGCGCACTGGGGCACGTTGGATGCATGTTTGAGTAGTAAGGTATTTCCGGCGGCAAGCTGCGGCGCTAAGATGCGCGCAATTTGGTAGTAGGGAAAGTTCCAAGGTTCGATGGCCAATAATACGCCCAGCGGTTCGTTAACCAGTATCGCTTCACCTTCGGCGGGATCGGCAACCGGCAGTTTTTGCGGTGCCAGCAGTCGCTCGGCATGTTCGGCGTAGTATTCGAAAATTTGCGCCGACAGTTCGACTTCTGCCTCAGCTTCTGCGGTAACTTTGCCCATCTCTAAGGTCAGCAATTTAGCGTAAGCGGGCTTGCTGTCTCTGAGGATGTGAGCGGCTTTAGTGAGTACGGCGGCCTTGTCGGCAAAAGGCGTGGTTCGCCAGCTTAAAAATGCCTGATGGGCGGATTCTATCGCCTGCGTGACTTCGGTATCTGTTGCATTTGGAAATTCTTTAACTAGCTCTCCCGTAAAGGGATTGATCGTTGCATAAGCCATATGTTCCTCCAAGCGTTCAACGAATAGAGAGTAAATGCCAACTCTTGGCATCGAGGGTGGAAATATCGTGTCTGTTGTCATCTCCCTTGCCATCTTGCTTAGCATAGAGGTGAGGCAAGGGAGTTATTGATGATCTTTAAACTCGCGCAGTGGCAGGCTGTGTTTTAGCCGCGTCCGTTAACTTTGATAAAAATATCAAAGGTATGATGGGCGCCTGCCAGAGGCGTGTTTAATTGTTCTAAATCGCAAGCTTTTTATAGCGTTCAGCCATGGCATTGGCGGCGATCATGGCTTGGTAGACATCGTCGGCAGTTAACTGCATCGGCATATTGCCCATAGTGTCGCCTTCAGCGCAGGCAATATCAGCCACTTTGCGCCACTCGGCCTCGATAAAGGTTTTCAGCCCTAAATCTGCGAGAGTGAGCGGCAGTCCCGCTGTTTGGATAATGCGGATAACGTTATCGATTTCGGCTTTGGGGGCATTTTCGAGCACGAGCTGAGTTAGCAGCCCAAAGACGACTTTCTCGCCGTGCTGGGCTTTATGTAGGTCAGCTACCGCTGACATACCATTGTTTACGGCATGGGCGGCGGCTAACCCACCCGCTTCTGCACCAACACCACTGAGATAGATAGTGGCTTCAATGGTTTGCTCTAGCGCAGGTGTGACTATTTTGTTTTTAACGGCGTCCATAGCAGCTTCAACATTTTCAGTCAGTAACTGATAGCAAAGTTGGGCCAATCCTAGCCCTGTGCGGGAAGGCTTTTTCAGGACTAGGTTGACGCCATCCGATTGATAGCAGGCACGAGCTTCAAAATAGGTTGCCAGTGCATCGCCTATGCCTGCCGCAAAAAATCGGGCCGGAGCCGCGGCGATAATGGCAGTGTCGGCAACGACAGCATCTGGGTTCTGTGGCAGAAACAGATAGCGTTCAAACTCACCTGTTTCGGAGTAGATCACGGCAAGTGCCGTACATGGTGCATCGGTTGAAGCAATGGTTGGGTAGAGCAACACTGGCCGTTTTTGATAGAAGGCGACGGCTTTGGCGGCATCTAAGGTTTTTCCCCCGCCAACTCCAACAATTACATTGGTATGATGTTGCTCTGCCAGCGCACCTAAGCGCTTTATCTCGGCTTCGCTGCACTCATAGTTGAATTTTTCGAGATGGTTGCTGATCCCATTTTGATCCAGCCCTGCGACCGCTTCATTCTCAACTCGGCTGAGGATAAATTCATCGCAGATGATAAAAGCATTGTCACCAAAGTCCTTAACATAATCATGCATTTGAGCTAATAAGCCCTTGCCGATAATGAATTTTTTAGGGGAAGTGACGGTACGCGGAACGACAGTGCTCATAGAGCCTCCTTTGCACTTATGAAGGTTATCCTTTCATGCTTACCCTAGCATACGCTTAATTTATCGTCACAGCATGAGTGGTGGTAATATTTTTATTATGCAGCGTAAATTACTACTTTAGTGCTTAATTATTAGATTAAAAATGTGGTTTATTATTTTATAGGTCGAGTTAAATGCTTTGGTGTTTCTTTCTGGTTTTTTCTGGTTTAAGGCAGGGGTGAGGGCTCCGAGAGCGAGGTGAACTCAGTTGGTGAAGAGATGTAAGACGGAGCGGGCGAGCTGATTTAAGACTGAGTGGGCGAAGCGATGTAAGGCATCTAAGAAAGTGATGAAAGCTAAAACTGGATTGTGTGAATATCGGAAACGCATGCTGTGGAAAACAGCATAGTCATTAATTTAATGGGAATTTATTACCTCAAACCCGCCCTAAGCCTTGCTCGCTGTTCATGCTTTATGTGATGCTCTGTACTGTCGTTAGTTTGTGTCCTCGCTAGATGCAATCGTTAGCTGAGATAAAAGATAAGTAATCAAGGAGTGAAGATGGCAGAGCAGAATGCGTTAGGGCAAGAGGTCAGTAAAGGCACATTAATATTCCTCTGTGGCAAAATGGGCGCAGGTAAATCCACCTTATCGCGACAACTCGCCGAGGCCGAAAACCGCGTTTTAATCTCGGAAGATGAATGGCTGGTGGCGCTGTATGCCGATGAAATTAAAGATTTTAATACTTACCTGAAGTATTCCGCTCGTCTTAAGCCCTTGCTTAAAAAGCATGTGCAGGAACTGCTCTGTTCGGGTGTATCTGTGGTGATGGACTTTCCCGCGAATACGGTGAATCAACGCCTGTGGTTTCGTAGCATTTTTACCGATTGCGGCGCCCCCCATAAGTTGATGCATCTGAATCACAGCGATGCGCTTTGTTTGAGCCAACTCGATAAACGCAGACAAAGTCACCCTGAGCGCGCTATGTTCGATACCGAGGCGATGTTCTGGCATGTGAGCGGTTATTTTCAGCCGCCGACTCTGGATGAAGGCTTTGATCTTGAGGTGATTGAAAGCTTAGTGACTGAAGCTTAGTTACAGAAGCAAGTGACAGAATAAAAACAATAGGGAATATCATGTATCAAGTGCTTGAAGACGTTGCCTCAGCCAATGATTTTATCCGTTTACGGCAGATTTCGGGGTTAAGTCCTCGGCCAATGGCGGGCGCTATTAAGGCCTTACCTAGGAGTTTATATGGCGTGCAGATAAAGCTTGCCGATCAAACTGTGGGTATGGGGCGTGTGGTTGGCGACGGCGCGCTGAACTTTGAAATTGTCGATATTGCGGTCGATCCCGAGCACCAAGGCAAAGGCTTAGGACGGCTGATTATGCAGCACATTATGGCCTATCTAGATCGTGAGGCTTTTGAAGGCGCCTATATTACCCTGATGGCCGATGTGCCTGAACTCTATGAAAAGTTTGGCTTTAAATTCAGTCGTCCCGCAAGTGAAGGCATGTATATAGTGAAATAACGCTGTTAACCCATACACTTTTAACTAAAATTCTCGTAGCGGCACTCGTAACAGGACTCGTCGCTGTAGAGCTTAAACAGCAGTACTCGCAGTAGCAGAGCTAAAACAGCAGAACTCAAACAGTAGAGCTTGAATAACAGAACTCGAACAGCAGAGCTTGAATAATAGAACTCGAACAACAATCAAAGGAAGCTTAACCTATGAATACTTTACTTATTTGCCTATTTGTCGCCATGTTATTGCCGTATCTGGCGAAAGGCCCCGTCGCTTGGGCGATGGCCAAGGTGGGCGGTTATGACAATAATCATCCCCGCGCCCAGCAAGCACAGCTAACCGGTTTTGGTGCTCGCGCCTTGGCGGGGCATCAAAATGCCTTCGAGTCCCTGTTAGTGTTTGGTCTGGCCGTATTAGTCGTTATCGCCACGGGCAAAGTGAATCCCACCACTGAGTGGCTGGCAATTACCCATGTCGCCGCCCGCTTTGTGTATCACATCTTATACCTTGCCAATAAAGGCACCCTTCGATCCCTCTCATGGTTTGTCGCCATCTTCAGCGCCTTCGGGATTTTCTTTCAGGCTTTTTAATGCTTGATATTAAAGGCTCTGGGCGAGTTTTTTAATATTTTCCCGCAGCTCATCGGGCGTATGAGCTGCATAACCCAGTAAGATCGCTTGCCTTGGATAGGGCGCTTGGCAATACCGAGACAAAGGCTGCGCCCCTAAACTGAGTTGGCGGCATTTATTGATCACTTCGTCTTCGGTCAAGTCGCCTTTTAGCCAACACACGAGGTGAATCCCTGAATCTGAGGTCTGAACTGACAATTTGTTTGGCAGATACTGCTCAATTGCAGTGATTAACGCCGTTTGGCGCGCTAAACAAGCTTTTCGAACTCGCCGTACATGCCGGGCGTAATGTCCCTCTGCGATAAACAGCGCCAATGTGGCTTGTTCTAGGTAAGCCGTATGCGAGTCGGCGTAATGTTTGGCAAGGTTAAAGGCGTCCACCAGTTTAGGCGGAACGACGAGAAAGCCGAGTCGTAGCTCTGGTAATAACATCTTGGAAAAGGTGCCAGCGTAGATTACCCGCTGTTGTTTATCGAGTCCCTGCAATGCCTGTATCGGGCGGGCGCTATAACGAAACTCGCTATTATAGTCATCTTCTAAAATCCACTTATTCTGCTCAGCGGCCCAATCGAGTAAGGCTAATCGCCGTGGCAGACTAAGCGTTCCGCCGAGGGGGAACTGATGCGAAGGTGCGGTAAAAGCCAGTTTCACCGAGGGCCATTGCTGTATCGCCTCGGCTATCTTTGTGCCTTCATCATCAAGGCTTACGGGGCGGACTTGCAGATTTTGCGAGAGAAAAGCGCCTAAGGCGCCGTCGTATCCGGGTTCATCGAGCCAGACTTCATCTCCCTGTTGTAGCAGTACCTGTGCCGTGAGATTAATGGCTTGCTGAGTGCCATTGACTATGATGATTTGCTCGGGCGTGCAATTTAGCCCTCGGGTTGAACGGGCATAGTCACTGATCGCTTCGCGTAATGGTAAATGCCCAGCACTATGGCTATGTTTCCCCTGCGTTTTGCGCGATTGTCGCCATACCCTACCTAACAGGCGGCCCCAAAGTTGGTGCGGGAAAAGATCAACACATCCCACACCTATGTTGAACATGCTGTGGCGGGTATTTCCCTTGCCCCTCAGTCGCGCCATCTCCAGCAACTGTGGATTGAGTTCCAATGCAGAATCAAAGGCTTGAATGCTGACATCACTATGGTTTGGGATATCGATCAGTTCGTCGGGAATCGTATCAGACACATAGGTGCCCGAACCTGGCTTAGTCAGCAGGTAGCCTTCATCAATTAGGCGATCAAACCCTTGCAGTACTGAGTTCCGCGAAATCTGCATGGTTTCCGATAAGGCTCTGCTGGAGGGCAGCTTCATTCTAGGATGCAAGCGTCCATCGAGAATCGCCTCTCTAAAGGCATGGTAAAGCTGGTCTTTGAGGATGCCATCTTTGAGTTGCAAGTGAGGGAAGTTGGATTGTGATTTTTTCATAAGCCAAACTGGTACTGTAAAAAATACAAAAAGTGTACCTTATGTGGTACCGCAATTGAATCTAGAATCCGGTTTCAGCAAATCTGATGACTATATTCATTCCCAAGGAGCGAGCCTATGTCCAACCCACCACTCACTGTAACCATTGAACAGGTTAAAGAAACAGACTTTTCACTCTGGTTACCACACTGGCGTGATTACCAGACCTTTTACAAAGTGGCACTTTCGGAAGCGATCACTCAAACCACTTGGCATCGGTTTTTTGATCGTCAAGAACCGCTTTATTGCGCCGTTGCGAGGGAGGGCGAAAACCTGCTTGGCTTTGTGCACTTTTCATCGTTCCACTTGGGCGGAAACTGAGTATTGCTACCTTGAAGATCTGTTTGTCGCACCAGCGGCAAGGGGCAAGCTTGTTGGTAAGCAACTGATTGAGTTTGTTCAGCAAGCGGCAAATGAGCGAGACTGTGCACGCTTGTATTGGCATACACATGAGACGAACCACACAGCGCAAAAACTCTATGATTGGATTGGCCAAAAGTCCGGCATGATTGAGTATCAAATGCCACTCTAGCTGCCGCGGCATCTATTATCTGCCGCTTGATGTGCTAACAATTGAATCCGAATCCTAATGCTAAAGGCTTTCAGCATTAGGATTAGATATCTATGACTTTGGGTTGTCTTTCAATACCTTTTCTATCGCCTTAAATTCCATGTTGTGGAGGGCGTTATCATCCGCTGAAATCTATGTGATTTATGTATTTCGTTTCGAAACCTCAGCCAAACTCCGTATCTGCGTTGCCTATCTTGAACAGGTTTTCCCACAGTTTTGTTGGGATGCCAACTTAATCCTTCGTGCTTTTGTAAATATTGGGGAACTTTAATTCCGCATATCCATTAAGCACTATCATTCCAGTGACTCGCAGCAAGTCCGTCCCTGGATGCTCGAACGTGGCATCCATGCCACGGACGGTCACTTCCATGATAGTGCTTAATTTGGTTAACTCCTGTGTATGTCTGATAGCTGATTTTATAGAGGATTTATGACTATCTTTGGCTTTCATATTAACAGTTCAATGTTTGTATTTCGTACTGTCATCTCCAAATTAGTTTTGTTAGGCTGTTCAAATAGTTGGTAAAGATTAGTATTGAATAAGGTTTTTCCAAACATGGATAAAGGCATTGTTGAGCGGACTCTTTGGTATGAGCACAAAGATGGCCGTAAAGAACTTAAGGAAACTGAGCTAAGCAGTTTTATCGAGCCTTTAATTATATTGGGCGAAGCTGGAATGGGTAAGTCAGTTTTACTGGCTCGATTGGGCGAATTGTCAGGCTTTAAATATTGCACAGCAGGGCAGCTTATTCGTAGCCAAGATCCAGTAAAGCTTTTTGATGGTAATCAAGTTCTTGTTATAGATGCTTTGGATGAAGTTAGCTCTCAAAAAGAAGGGACTGCGGTTGATGCTGTTTTAAAAAAGCTTCAACAACTCAATTGTCCAGCTTTTATTTTGTCCTGCCGAGTTGCTGATTGGCAAGGTGCTACAGCAGTGGTATCGATTTTGGAGGATTATTCAAAGAAGCCAATAGAACTGCACTTAATGTCTTTCAGCGATAATGATATTCAGAGGTACTTATCTCTATCCTTTGGAGTTGAGAGAGCGGAAGTCGTTATTCAACATTTTAATTCTCGTGGTTTGAATCAGTTACTTGGCAATCCGCAAACACTTGAACTCATTGGTAAAGTAGCTCAAGAACGTGAGTTGCCAAATAGCCGTAGTGAACTATTTGAGCGTGCGATTGATGTTTTGTGGTGTGAGCATAAAGACAGTAAAGCCCAATATCAGCTTGATAAAGAAGCCATAATCCAAGCCGCAGGTGCCGCTTTTGCGGCTTTAATACTCACCGGAAATGAGGCTTTAACTCGTAAAGCTGCAGCTAATATTGGAGATGGCGAGATATCATTTACTGAAATTGCCACATTACCTAATGCGAAAAATATTAAAGATGTCATTACCACAAGGTTATTTAATAGTATTGGAGTAGATCGCTTTAGTTATCTACATCGTAGTATTGGTGAATACCTTGGCGCTAAATGGTTGGCTCAAAACTCAAATTCTGGAACGAACAAGAGACGGTTTTTTTCACTGTTTTATTCTGATGGATTAGTACCCGCGAGTTTGAGGGGGATTCATGCTTGGCTGGCGCAAGATCCTACGTTTAAGTCTATTGTCATCAAAAATGATCCTATGGGGTTTATTGAATATGGCGATGCAGATGTACTGACAGTAAATGAGGCGAGTATCTTGCTTACGGCTTTGCAAGGATTAGCGATTGAGAATCCCCGATTTAGAGATTGGAAAAAATATTCGATAAGAGGATTAATTCAAGAACCACTCATCGAAGATTTAAGACAATTAATTATTTCAAAAAATACGATATATGGGTTACGTTTGATATTGCTTGAAGCATTTAATGGTAGTGACATTAACAGTAGATTAGTCGATGATTTAAAAAGTATTATTTTAGACAAGACAGATACGTTTGCGATTAGAAGTGCTGCTATAGAAGTACTTGTTAATAGTAAAGCCAAAGATGATGTTTTTATGTTGCTGAATTATCTTTTTATCTATAATGATGTAGATTCATTGCGTTTAGTCGCTGAGACATTAGAATACATTAATTATGAAAATGTAGAGGACAAGTTTATTGTCGATGTAGTTGTTGCTTATGCAGCAAAAGACCAAGTAACAAAAAATTTGTTATATACCATAGAAAGAAGTCTACCTGAGAGTAGAATCGGGAATTTTTTAGACCTACTTTCTAAATCACTTACAGAAATGGGAGAGTGGTATGAACGAGCTGGTAATAACGATATTACTGATTTAACCTATTTTATTATTGTTAGAGAAATTAAATCATCAAATAAAAATCCAAATGTTGAGAGGTTTTTTTCTTGGTTAAGTCCACATCATGGCTCACAAGGGTATAATCAAAATAATGGAAATGAGCTAAGTAAACTTATCAATGAAAATAGTGATTTTAAACTAGCCATACAAAAGTGGGTATTGCTTGAGGCTCCTATTAATAAAAGTATTATAGGCAGAGGTTATAATCTAGCTAGTGCTTTATCTGCACTAACTGTTTCCGAAAAAGATCTAATTATTATTTTAAATACATTAGATGAACATGATCAACGCTGGAAAGAGTTGGTTCAGCTTATTCAACATGACGGGGAAGTTGGAAGTCAGTTAAGACAAGCAGCACAACGTTTTGCACGACATAAGCAAGTAGATATCGAATGGCTATCTAATCTAGCAGTAGCACTCGTGCCTGAGTGGAAAATTAAGGAAGAAGAAATACTGCGCCAAAATAGGAAAGAAACAACAGCAAGGTATGAAGCCCATAGGCATGAATATTCACTTCACATCAATAAAATGCGAACAGGAAATTATCAAGATATTATTAACCCTGCAAAGGCATATTTGAAATTATTCAACGATATTGGTCATGATACTCCAGCATACCAACGCATTGCTGAATGGCTGGGTGATGAATTAAGTCAAGCAGCCTTTGAGGGAGTTGAAGCATACTTAACTAAAAAACCTTTATTCCCATCAATTGATCAAATGCAACAAATTAGAAATGATGGGCAGTTCTATGAGGCAGAGTACATTATTATTGTAGCTACTGCCGAACGTATCAGAAATGGTATAGGGATAGCAGCCCTTTCAGATGAAGTCATATTCTCGGTATTTTCATCGTTACGTCATCATTCTAATCTCGAGCAGCATGCAGGCATAAGTGATCTTCAACTTACTCAGTCAGTAGAACAAGAGATTGAACTGCGAGGATTGTGGGAAACTGCCATAAGACGTTTTTATGAACCACAACTAGCTATTGGTAAAAATACTATTTTGGGTTTTTATGAGCTAATGCATGATGATTCAAAAAAAGAGGTTTGTAGCCAATTAGCATTTGAATGGTTACAACGATATAAATCACTTCCTGAAAATATTGAAAGTGAGTGCATTAAACGTCTGATTTACTCATATAAATTCGAAGCGTTACAAACTTTACTTATTGAATACTTTAATGTTATTGAGAAAAGTCATCGTTTAATTTGGGATGCGATTTGTTTTATTGTGGATTTTGAAAGTATTACTGAAAAAGTCGGTAAAAAAATTTCCACTGATTTTATTTGGCAGATTCGTGACTTAGTACAAGGTCACTACAGGCACAACGCATATTTAGAACTTAGTGTTGCTCAATGTGAATGGATAGTACAGACATTTAGATTGTTATGGCCAATGGCAACAGATCTTTATGAAGAAACTCGTGGTTCTAATAATGCTTGGGATGCTAGTCAATTTATTAATTCATTTATAGCGCGATTAGGGAAATCCTCCGATGAAGATGCTGTCTTGGCATTAAGGCGTTTGCGGCAAGCTCCAGAGGATAGTTATACCTCGTGGATAAAAGTGGTTGCAGCTGAGCAACAACGGCTTGTGGTTGAATCAAATTATGCGCCACCGACATTAGCATCAATTAAGGCTATTACTTGTAATATATCTCCACAATCAATGGCTGATCTTCAAGCTTTAATAATTGAAGAGTTAGAAATTGTTCAGGCAAAGATAAAAAGCGATGACATAGATAGTGGTCGCGTTTTTTATAACGATGACAATATTCCACACAATGAAGAACGCTGTAGCAGTTTGTTAATTGGGTTACTTCGTCAAGGCGCAGCAGGCGTTTATTATACGCCAGAGCAGCATGTATCGAATGATAAAGAAGTTGATATCTGTTGTTCTGTTGGCGGGCTTAGGCTTCCAATTGAAGTAAAAGGGCAATGGCATAGAGATTTATGGCATGCCGCAGATACTCAATTAGATAGGCTATATACGCAAGACTGGCGCGCAGAGCATCGCGGGATCTATTTAGTACTTTGGTTTGGTAAGGGTCAGCTTGGCACTAAGAGGTTAAAGCCGCAAGGAAGGGGAAAAGCTATACCTAAAACAGCGGAAGAATTGCAAGAAATGCTCATGGCTAATTGTCTTGCTGCACAACAAGGGAGAGTGAAAATTGTTGTTTTAGATCTAGAAATCAATGGGTAAAGACATTTTCTATTTAGCTAGTAAAGAATAAGTTGGTCAGGCGTAACTCTTTTCAGATTAACAGCCAACACCAAAGCTAAGGTGATACACCTACACCCTGGGAAGTTATCGAAATACGGAGATAAAAATGCCGTGGCGACATCATGGATGATGGCGCAGGCTCGGGGGCACATGGATGTGCCATATGAGCCGTTAGGTGACTTTTAGTGGGCGTATAATACTGGTTACTAAGGTGTTTACGGAGATATGAGTCATTTAGCTACAGACATACTTAAGTGTTGGCGAAATTAATCACTTGCATGTAAGTGACCGTTGGCGGCATGGATGCCGTCGTCGAGCCCTCAGGGACGAGTTTATGGCGTGTCACTGGAATGAAAATGATTAATTCTATGCATAAAAGATAAAGCACTAATCACTCATAAAGAGGGGATTGCTGTTAATTCTCTCTTGGTCGACTCTTGATTAACAAATTAGGGGGGAAGCCCCGCGACGTTGGTCAGGCGGAGCTTGATTATCAACCAACCCAACCAATCAATTGGTTGCAAAACTCCACATGGCTTGAATCAATCCATCAGAGACTTCAAATACCACCATTACCTCAAAGGGTTCATCCCTAATCCCGCTGATGCGTTCGTGATCGACGACTTTATTGCCTACCACCATACGGCTGACGATTTCGGCATGTAGATTGGGTAGGTTAAAGCGTTCATTCTGATAGAAGTCACTAAAAGCGGCTTTACCTTGGATGACGGGCGCTGTTGCGGGTGGACGATAGATGCACACATCGTCACTGAACTGGGCGACAAAAGTAGCGAGATCGCGCTGGTTATAGGCTTCAAGCTGGGCTTGCACTAAGGCTTCGTGTGTCGCTATTTTTGCGGTTAAATTGCTCAAGGATGATTCCTTACTGAAATAAATTAGCTCGAAATGGATTGCTGTGTCGGGAGGGAAAGAACGCTTGTCGTCGCGCTACTATCATCGCACTACTATCATCGCCATGACTGCTTTCTTTCCCACTAGTATTTTCTCAGTTAAGTACACTATTCCAATATCTTAAGCTGTGTTTGTCCCCATTGGGTGGCGAAAGGCATCGCCTCCTGCGGACTCAGGACAAACTCCTGTTCGCATCCATCGCCGCGGGGTGTTTCCCAGAATTTGATGGTCTTTGCCTCAAGGGTGAGCTGATAATATCCCGAGCCGTCTGATGAGGGACATTCTGGATCTAACTCTTTACCTGCAAACAATTTTTCCCTTAATGCTTGAGGTAAAGGATGGCTCATACTATCTAGCATGCTTTGCGGTTTGGTATCGGCGAGAAACCACTGCCACGGATGGAAAGGTTTGCCGTCGGTAAGGGAGAAGCTGAAAAACTCTTGATTGATGCCATTAGCGCCATAGCCTACGGCCCAGCGATATAGGCGCACACTGAGCCAATGCTGATTAATAAAAATCGGCTCAGCAAAGGTTTCGTCAGTCACAAAACTGCCCATTTGTGCCAGCATTCTACGGCGAGTGTCAAAGGTTTGTGCTAGTTGGGCTTCATCGGTGAGCTTATGTTCAAGCCATTGATTAATTGCCAAGATCCCCGTTTGTGGGCCTTTAAATTCGATCCCTACTTCTGTACCGAACGTCAGCGGGCGATACTCAATATTTTCATAGGGTTGCCATTTCCCTCGGCTGAGTTTTGGCCTTGTTTCTAGTGGCAGGTTATACGCATCGGCGCCGCAACCTTCTAGATCATCTGGGCTGATTGCTCGCTCAAGTTGTACGGGGAACGATTTACTCGCGCTATCTTTAAACCAATGGCCGCTCAGTTTTTGTGGCGTGACAGTATCAAACTGCCAGTTTCCCGTGTTGCCTTCTTCTTTCCACAGTTCATCTTGCTGCTCGAGCCTTATCGGCGTTAAGTAGCGTTGATAGTAATAACTGCCTGTTCCATATTGATTAAAGCAGACTCTGACTTTGCTTTTGCCTAATTGTCCCTGCCAGATCCCCGTCAGTTCATTGGCCGCAAAGGAATGTAATGGGAGCGTAGAAGCAAGCAATAGGCTTGAAGATAAAACCGAGAATAACATCCTTGTGGGCATACTGATTTTCTCTTAAAAGGTCATAGGTTAGGGCTGTATTTTAAGCGAGAGACACTAGCCGATTGTGGTCTAAAAATCAAAATGAATCTGGGGCATAAAAAAGGTCGCCCGTAGGCGACCTGATGTTAAAGACTTAAGGCTTATTTAACCTGCCAATCAATGGCTTCGCCTGCACGAATCGGCACTACGTTAGTGTCGCCTAGCGAGTAAGTCGCAGGGACATCCCATGGTTTTTTCACTAGCGTGATCGTGTCGGCGTTACGTGGCAGATTGTAAAAGTCTGGGCCATTGAAGCTCGCGAACGCTTCGAGTTTATCCAGTGCATTCACCGATTCGAAGGCTTCGGCATACAGCTCAATCGCGGCGTGGGCCGTGTACGAACCCGCGCAGCCACAGGCGGCTTCTTTCTTATCTTTAGCGTGGGGCGCCGAATCTGTGCCTAAGAAGAACTTCTTGCTACCGCTTGCTGCAGCGGCCAATAACGCCTGCTGGTGGGTATTGCGTTTTAAAATCGGTAGGCAGTAAAAATGTGGGCGAATACCGCCCGCCAGCATATGGTTGCGGTTATACAGCAAATGGTGGGCTGTAATAGTCGCAGCCACATTATCAGAGGCTTGGGTGACAAAATCGACCGCATCTTTAGTGGTGATATGTTCAAGCACGATTTTAAGTTCTGGGAAATCGGCAACGATTTTGCTGAGGATATTTTCGATAAAGACGCGCTCGCGGTCGAAAATATCAATCGATGAATCCGTGACTTCACCGTGCACTAAAAACAACATACCGACTTCTTGCATAGCTTCGAGGGCAGGGTAGATGTTCTTCAAATCGGTTACGCCTGAATCCGAGTTGGTCGTCGCGCCCGCAGGGTAGAGTTTCGCGGCGACAATTTTACCCGAAGCTTTGGCTTTGCGGATTTCATCTGGGCTGGTTTTGTCGGTTAAATACAAGACCATCAAAGGTTCGAACTGTGAGCCCGCTGGCACCTGCGCTTTAATGCGGTCGTAATAAGTCAGTGCGGTTTCGGTATCGATAGCGGGGGGCACTAAGTTTGGCATCACGATGGCGCGGCCCATATAGCGGCTGATGTCGCGCACGGTATCTTTAAGCTGGGCGCCGTCTCTTAAATGAATATGCCAGTCGTCTGGGCGAGTGATTGTTATTGTGGTCATAGGGTTTGGTCTTTTGATCGTTTTTGCTGCGAGGGTGGCAGGATCTTATGTGGCAAGGATTTTACTGTAAAGGGAAACTCGGTAGTTTCGGCCAATAAATCTGTTAAGACATGTAATTGAAGCGCTTAGCCACATGGCCCGCGCTATGTCACTGTTTTTAGCATCGGACACTTTTGATTAATTTACAGCGGACACTTTTCGATTTAAACCCCAGTGTCCGCGGACACTTTTATCAATTAAATCAAGTTAACGTTATGAATAATAGTATGTTTACTGATTTGGCATAGGCTTTGCTATCTCTGTGGTATAGATTTCGAATAGTGTCCGTTGATTGCGCTCCGGCACTGATAATTCCGACAGGGAAGCGAGTAAAGCCATGATTAAAGATACTAGCGGCCAAGATACCGTACTTGTGCCATCGACCACTAAACGTCTTAAGTTACCTCTGTTGATCGGCGGTTGCGCCTTATTAGTCAGCGCCTTAGTGTGGGCGAGCTTGGGCACAGATAGCGTGAGTAAATCCTTAAGCCGCAGCGACATCACTACCGCAACACTCTTTGTTGGAACGTTAACCCGCGATGTGGCGACCACAGGTAAAATTGTGGCGGCGAATGCGCCTATTTTGTATAGCACAGAGGAAGGCACAGTCACTCTGCTGAGTAACCCTGGCGATAGCGTCAATAAAGGCGATGTTGTTGCCAAACTCGATAGCCCAAGATTATCCAATCAGTTAGAGCAGGCTAAGTCGATTTTGGCGGGAATGCAGAGTGCGTTAGAGCGCGCCAAGTTGGACGCCAGACGCGGTCAACTGCAAGTGAATCAAACCTTAGACATGGCCGCGGTTGACCTAGAAGCCGCCAACAGAGAACGTCGCCGTGGTGAGTTGTTAATTAAAAATAAGCTGATCAGCGAAATCGATTACGAAAAAGGCAAAGACGAATTGCACAAGGCTAAACTCAAGTTTACCCATGCCGAGCAGGAAGTGGCGTTAACAAAAGACACCCTGACCTTTGAAGTTAAAAACAAAGCCTTAGAAGTCGAGCGCCAAACCCTAGCCGTGCACGAACTCGAACGCCAAGTTGAGGCCTTGAATATCAAAGCCCCCGTAGGCGGCATTATCGGCAACTGGATCACAGAGCAGAAAACCCGTCTTAGCGCTAACCAACCGATTCTAACCGTTGTGGATTTAAGCGCCTATGAGGCCGAACTTGCTGTGCCAGAGTCCTACGCCGACGATTTGGGTTTAGGGATGGAAGTTGAGCTCAGTTTCGGCAGCGTGAAGTTAATGGGCAAGTTATCGTCCATCTCCCCCGAAGTGCGTAACCGTGAAGTGACCGCAAGGGTGCAGTTCGTTCAAGATAACAGCTTGAAACTGCGTCAGAACCAACGTATCTCTGCCCGAGTTTTACTGGAGCACAGACCCGATGTACTAATGGTGAAACGCGGCGCCTTTATGACTAGCGGTGGTGGCAATGAGGCTTACCAAATTGAAGGCGATTTAGCCAGCCGCCGCGAGATAAAACTCGGCAGTACCAGCATGAGCCAAGTCGAAGTGCTCGAAGGCGGTAAAGCCGGAGATGAGTGGGTGATATCCAGCGTCGAACCTTTTAATCAAGCAGAACAGGTCAGGATTCATTGATGACCGATATTCGTAAATTACTAAATAACCAATCTGATGAATATAACGGCGCAGCGATCAAGGTGAATGACGAAACCTGCTGCGACATGGACAAGAATAGGAGCCGAATATGCGTGATGAACAATTTGATTTCAGTGTGTTGATGTCATCAAAAATGTTTGGCGTGTTGGCCTTACTGCTACTGGTGGTCGCGGTGGAGTTGAGTATCGGTGAAGCCAATAGCTGGTTTTTCCTTGGACTGAATATCTTGGAATGGACCAATCCATTGGAGGAGGTTCGCCAAGTGGGTGAGGTTTCACTCGAAAGTGCCGACCTTATATTGGGCGTTTTTGTGTGGCTTGTAGAATCTGTCGTTAAGCCATTTTTCGGCTGATGACGCTGCCATGCATCACGTCGTTTAGATGCAGCGTCAGGGCGTAAAATTGATTTGATTATTTTAAGGAAATTAACATGTTATCAATGAAGAGTGTGAGCAAGGTTTTTAAAACGGATTTAGTGGAAACCCACGCCCTGCGCGATTTTAACCTCGAAGTGAATGAAGGCGAGTTTGTTGCGGTAACGGGTCCTTCTGGCTCAGGTAAAACCACGTTTTTAAATATCGCGGGTTTGCTTGAAGGTTTTACCCACGGTGATTATTTTCTCGATGGCATCAACGTGTCTAACCTGAGCGATAACAAGAGCGCCGCCATTCGTAACGAGAAAATCGGCTTTATCTTCCAAGGTTTTAACTTAATTCCCGACCTTAACTTGGCTGAGAATATTGAAGTGCCGCTGCGCTACCGTGGTTTTAATGCCAAGGAACGCCAACGCCGCGTACAACAAGCATTAGAACAAGTGGGTTTAGCCTCACGACTCAAGCATTTTCCCACTCAGCTTTCGGGCGGACAGCAACAAAGGGTGGCGATTGCCCGCGCATTAGCCGGTGAACCGCGTTTTCTGCTCGCCGATGAACCAACGGGTAACCTCGACAGCTTAATGGCGCGCCAAGTGATGGAATTACTTGAAAATATCAATCAAGCGGGCACGACCATTATCATGGTGACGCACGACCCTGAACTCGCTCGCCGTGCCCAGCGCAATATTCAAATCGTCGATGGTCAAGTGTGTGATTTTACTATGTATCAGCCCCATGGCAGTGTGCAAACTGCAGCGACCCAGCACCCATTAGACAAACTTGTCGCCAACGCTGACTAAGGATACGCATTATGTTTTTTTATTATGTTGATTTAGCTTGGCGCAGCATTAAGAAAACCCCCGCGCTCTCGCTGTTGATGGTGTTGGCGATTTCGATTGGTATTGGTATCACAATCACCACGTTAAACGTGTACAAGATGATGTCATTTAATCCCGCGGGTGAACGCTCTGATGAGTTAAATGCGGTACAACTTTGGAGCCAAGGTCCCGATTCTTGGGATGAGCTTAACTCGTTAGTGACTTATCAAGATGCGATGAATTTGCGCAACAATACCTTACCTAAACGCCAAGCGGCGATGTTTCGCACTGGGATGGCGCTGCAAACTGAGGATGTCAATTTCGCGCCTATTTTAGAAAGCATTCGAGTGACAGATAGCGACTTTTTTAAGCTGTTTGACGTGCCATTTTTATATGGCAATGTGTGGGATAAATCCGTTGACACTGAACCTGCTTATCAAGTGGTGATTAACGATAAACTCAATCAAAAGTTGTTTGCGGGTCAAAACAGTGTTGGCAAGGTTATCTATCTTAATCGTAAACCTTATCAAGTGGTTGGGGTGATTAAAACCTGGGACCCTAAGCCTAAATATTATGATCCCACTAACGGTGCCTTTAACGACACGGAACAAATTTTTGTGCCGTTTTCGCTGACGCCTATCGAAGAGTTTGATGTATGGGGTAATACTTCGGGTTGGAAGTTTGAGACGATGAATAGTTACAGCGATCGCCTTAACTCTGAAAAAGTGTGGTTGCTGTATTGGGTTGAGTTGCCAAATAAAGACGCAGTAGCCAGTTACCGTTCTTGGCTCAGTAATTATGTCGCAGAGCAAAAAGCATTGGGCCGCTTTACCGATAAAAAATCTGCCGCTGACTCAGTCAAAGTCTCCGATGTCGCGACTTGGCTTGAATACAATAATGTGGTGCCCGAAGACAATAAAATCTTGGTTGGCTTGAGCGTACTATTTTTAAGTGTTTGTTTAGTCAATATATTAGGTTTAATGCTCACTAAGTTCCTCAAGCGAGCGCCTGAAGTTGGGGTACGCCGCGCAATCGGTGCTAGCCGAGCCCAAATCTTCGCTCAATATATGGTGGAAGTAGGCATGATAGGTTTATTAGGCGGCTTACTGGGACTCGCTTGGGCCTACGCGTCACTTTACGGCTTATCGGCACAGTTTGAGGTCTCGAAGGGGTTAACCCATTTATCGGCGAGTATGTGGATTATCACTCCTAGTATTGCGGTAGGCACAGCCTTGTTGGCTGGCTTGTATCCCGCGTGGGTCGTGTGCCGGACTAAACCTAGCGTTTATCTGAAAAGCCAGTAAGGGACTTATTATGTTACATATTAAACCTATTCTCAGCAGTTTGTTGCGCAGTAAAAGCGGTCCTGTCTTACTGCTTATTCAGATTATTTTGTCTGTGGCAATTGTGGCGAACGCGAGCTTTATTATTCAGGAGCGTTTAGCCCTGATGCAGCGCGTTTCGGGAGTCGAAGAGTCTGAAGTCTTGACCTTTAGCTTGTTCAACTTCGATCCATTGATCGATAAAACCGCGCAAAACAAAATTGATCAGCAAATTTTACGTGGGCTACCCAATGTGATTGATGCGACCTCAACCAATATGTTGCCATTAAGCGGTGGCGGCTGGTCGAGCACCTTCAATCTGGGGCCCGATCCGGATAGCGCTAAATCGACACCGCAATTTGCCATGTACTTAGGGACAGATCACACCCTTGAGACCTTAGGCCTTAAGCTGATTGAAGGGCGTAACTTTTACCCCCATGAACTTAAGGACAATCTCGATAGCCCGAGCCGATTAGCGATCATCTCCAGCGCGTTAGCGAAAGCGATTTGGCCTGATGAATCACCACTTGGCAAAGTGTTGTACGAGGGTAAAGATGCACAGATCACTGTGATAGGGGTTGTCGATAAACTGCAAGGCGCGTGGATTGACAGTTCTAGCCTTGAAAACAGTGTGATTCAAAATGTGGATTATGGCAGCAGTTCTTACATGGTTCGGGCCAAACCTGAGCACCACACCGAGCTTAAAGATGCGATAAAAAAAGCGCTGCTGGCCGAGAATCCTAACCGAGTTCTCGATGGTTTTAAGTCCATTGAGGCCTTAAAAGATAGCTCATACCGCGATCATAAATTGATGATTACCGTGTTGATCATGATGGTAGTGTTGCTGCTGCTGATCACCTCGCTCGGTTTAACCGGTATGGTGATGTTTAATATCCAGCGCCGCACTAAGCAGATAGGTACCCGCCGCGCATTAGGTGCTAAAAAGCGGGATATTATCAGTTACTTCCTCGTGGAGAACTATTTGATTTGCTTAGCGGGAGGCGTGCTGGGCGGCTTGTTAGCGATACAGTTAGGCCAACAGTTAATGAAAATCTATAGCTTGCCTATGTTGGACTTAAGCTACCCATTATTTACTGTGGCAGGTTTGTTTATTGTTACCACGTTAGCGGTTTACTTACCGGCGCGTAAGGCGGCAAATATTTCGCCAGCAACGGCAACCCGCAGCGTATAGCGAAATATTTGATGTCACTCAAGGTACGATAAAAGCCCGATAAAAGTGCGATAACAATAGGATGTTATTGCACTTTTTGTTACTTTACGGTTAATAGTTTTATATAGGACAACACTCACACTTATGGATACTATCCTCATCGTCGACGACAATCATGCCATCTGCCAAGCCCTAGGTTTGATGCTAGAACTCAATGATTATCGGGTGCTGACTTGCCATAGCCCGGAGGACGCCCTTGGGTTATTGGCGACGCAAGATGTGGATTTAGTGATCCAAGATATGAACTTTACTCGGGATACCACGTCGGGTGAGGAAGGCAAGCAGCTGTTTTACGCCCTGCGTGAACGCCAAGGGGATCTGCCGATCATTTTGATGACGGCGTGGACCCAACTCGAAACCGCAGTTGAATTAGTGAAAGCGGGCGCGGCCGATTATATGGGTAAACCTTGGGATGACGCTAAGGTACTCAATAGCATCACCAATTTGATTGCGCTTTATAAACTCTCCCGTGCTAACCATCGTCTCGAGCGGGTGAATCATCAACGCCAAGTGGCGATCGCCGATGCGGACCTCTGCGGGATTGTCTTTGGCAGCGGCGCGATGCAGCGTTGCATTGATTTAGCCTTGCAACTGGCGCGATCCGATGTGTCAGTCTTAATCACTGGCCCCAATGGCGCAGGTAAAGACAAGCTTGCCGATATTCTCCATGCTAATTCTCCCTTAAAAAACAAACCCTTTATCAAGGTCAATGTCGGCGCCTTACCGATGGATTTATTAGAGGCAGAATTGTTTGGTGCCGAGGCGGGGGCTTTTACGGGCGCAACTAAAGCGCGTATTGGTCGCTTTGAAGCGGCCGACGGCGGCACACTGTTTTTAGATGAAATCGGTAACTTGCCCTTATCTGGCCAAGTGAAATTACTGCGGGTGCTGCAAACCGGTGAATTTGAACGCTTAGGAAGCCATAAAACCCAAAAAGTGAAAGTGCGGGTGATCAGTGCGACCAATGCGGATCTGGCCCAAGATATTGCCGAAGGGCGTTTTCGTGAAGATTTGTTTTACCGCTTAAATGTTATCGAACTGGCGCTATCGCCGCTGAATCAACGTACCGACGATATCTTACCTTTAGTGCAGCATTTTATCGGCAGCGATTTTAGCTTGAGTAAACCGGCATTGCAGGCGTTATTGCACCATCGCTGGCCGGGAAATGTACGCGAGCTTGAGAATGCCTGTAAGCGAGCGGTATTGTTGGCGCAAAGTCATGTGTTGACCGAAGCTGACTTTGGTTTAGCACCTGTCGTGAGTGTCGTAAGAGCTACTTCCCATATTTCGGCAGCTTCTGAGCCTCGACGCTTTGATCAGCGACAATCTGATCCTCAGCCAGCTTATGCGTCTGATTCTATTCCCGCTAATGTCACTTTTGCTGATAACTCTGACCGCGGTCAAGCACTGTCTGCCAATGAGGCGATAGAAGTGAGTCGAGAAGATATCGAAGCGGCGCTAAAACAGCACCATGGCGTGATTGCTCGGGTCGCCAAAGCGCTTGGGCTCAGTCGTCAGGCGCTGTATCGGCGCATGGATAAGTTTGGTTTAGATAAGTCATAGGCCACAGATGCTAGGTCCCAGCTTCTAGGAAACAGATACTAAGTCTCAGATGCTAGGCCACAGAAAGGCTATCGATTAAGGAATGTGAGTGTTAATTCGAACTAAACTAATCATTTATTCAATGGTTTGCTGCGCGTTTGGCGTCTTGCTTAGTTTTGCCTTAGTGAAATATATCTCACCTGAAACTTCGGCTGTCGCCACATCTAAGGCAATCGAAATCCCCGATGTGAATGTACAACTCGACTTTGCTGAACTGGAAAAAACCACTGCTGCCATTGAGCTTGCCCTTAAAAATACTGAACAATTGCAGTTAGCGGCAGCAATGCAAGCGCGCCAGAGGACCGAGCAGATTAAGGCTGAACTGCAAAAACTTGAACAGCTTAAGCAAGAACAGTTACAAATAAAACTCTTCAAGTTAGAACAACTTAAAGAAGGGCAGTTTAATTTCAGCGCCCATATTGCAGAGCCTTTACGAGTAGAACCGCTCTCGATTTTACCGCCCAAAGCCCCAACATCCCCTGTGGCACCCACTGAAATAGCAGACAACGAGCGAGTCTCGAGTTTAACCTTAGGTGAAGGTTTGCTGGTGTTATTGCTCGCTTGTGGAGCGTGTGGTCTAAGTGTCGCTTGGTTAACACGGCATCTGGGTCGTAGTTTGGACTCCCTCGAAATAGGTCTACTGAACTTTAGCGATAATGACTTTAGCGTGAGTATTCAAGAGTATGGTGAAGGTCAGCTCAAAACCTTGGCCCAGTTATTTAATCATTCTGCGGCAAAATTGCGCCAAGAAAGGCAATACATTTACCAGCGTGAGTTATTGCTGGATAAGGTGATCCAAAGCTCTCCCAACGTGATGTTATTGCTCGACGACCATCAGCGGCTCATTTACGCCAACGATGCGGCGCGTCACCTATTCCATAAAAAGGGCAAAATGGAAGGCTTGAGCCTAGATGAATTGCTGCTGGACTTGCCCGAGGTATTGGCCTTGGCGCTTAAACATGAAAAGAACGGCCTCTTTGCTATGGGCGAAGATGATGTGGAAACTTGGTATCTGAGTCGTGGCCAATTTTTATTGAATAACCAACAACATAACTTGATATTGCTCAAGCAGATGACCCGTGAGCTTAATCGTCAAGAGGTGGCAGTGTGGAAGAAAGTGATCCGCATTATTAGCCATGAACTTAATAACTCAGTGGCGCCCATCGCCTCTATGGTGAACTCGGGGCGTTTACTGACTAAAGATCTGGATAATCCAAAACTTAAGCTGATTTTCGATACCATAGAGAATCGCACTGGCCATCTGAGTCAGTTTATCTTCAACTATGCCCGCTTTGCTAAGCTGCCGCTCCCGCAGCGACGTCAGGTGAATTGGGGGCAATTTACGACTCAGTTAACCCAGCATTATCCCTTTAAACTTACGCATGATTTGCCTGAAAACGATGGTTATTTCGACCAAGGACAGATGGAGCAAGTGCTACTCAACTTGCTTAAAAACGCCCATGAATCGGGTTCAAACCCAGAGGATGTCACCCTGTCGATTCGGCAGCAAACCTTAGTGGATGGTGCAGGTTTTAGCATTGCGATCGAGGATCGCGGTACTGGCATGTCTGGCGAAGTCTTAGAGCAAGCGCTGTTGCCGTTTTACTCGACGAAACAATCGGGTACTGGGCTTGGATTACCTCTGTGCCGTGAAATTATCGAAGCCCACGATGGCAGTATTAGCATGCATAATCGTAGCGACGGTGGCCTGTTGGTTCGGCTGTGGTTGCCACAATAATCCCCATGCCTTGTATCAATACCGCAATGCGACCTTAGGGTCGCATTTTTATTGCCTCTTGATCCGTTCGTTGACCCTATGACTCTTGCCTTAACCGCCTCTTAGCGTATTAGCCAAATGGGCTATTTTTGCCATTTTACCTTAGCTCTTCGGGCTAATTTGCCCCCTCGCATAATGACGGGAGATCTTTAACCCTGTTAACCTGCTTTATCGAAAATTGACGCTAAAACTCCCGTTGTGAAAACAGAGGTTGGCGCGGTTTTAAGGTTCGATTAAAAGGTAAAGGAGGGATAAGTGAAACAGTTAAAACAGCGTCTGCTTACTTACGTTTTATGTCCATTCCTGCTGCTGGCTTCCCCTATCACTCTTGCCGACAACGACATTGAAATTAGTGGCTTAGTGATAGATAGAACCTTGACTCGGTTTGGTAAGGATTTTGGCTTCTACTACTCAAGCTATTGGCGCGAGCTGCCCTTTACCCAAGGCTTTAACGTGACCTTGTATGAGACAGTGTTTCCGCAGGCGGGGACGGTTTTAAGCTTAGAAGTCAACGGAACACGGATTTACACTACCCATTTTGGTCGTCGTGCAAATCCGGTTAAAGAGAGTGCAGAGCAGGCGATTTTGATCACGATTGATTATTTAGCGCAAGTCAGAGCCAATGCAATAACAGGTGATTTTTCAGGAACATCGGACGATTTTTAGGATAATAATAATGACATACAGGACGTTACTTGCCCTTGTCACGCTATGTGTGGCAAGCAGTGGCCAAGCCACTGAATTGATCTATACGCCAGTGAATCCCAGCTTTGGCGGCAATCCACAAAATGGGGCTTTTCTATTAAATAAAGCCCAAGCGCAGAATGACAATAAATCTACCTCTACCGAGAAGGACTTTGTCACCCGTTTTAAAGAATCCCTAGAGCGTAATATCATTAACTCGATCACCCGTGGCGTCGCCGATGGTGAAATTACCGACGGTGTTTACGATACCGGTGATTTTCGGATTGAAGTGGCTTCTACGGGAAATGGCGTGATGCTAACTATTACTAATACTGAAACCGGTG
This sequence comes from Shewanella vaxholmensis, assembly GCF_031932135.1. Classification (NCBI taxonomy): domain Bacteria; kingdom Pseudomonadati; phylum Pseudomonadota; class Gammaproteobacteria; order Alteromonadales; family Shewanellaceae; genus Shewanella; species Shewanella vaxholmensis. The sequence goes on along the minus strand of NZ_JAUOEV010000002.1, from coordinate 91,579 downwards.
AAGTCACTGTGATTGAAATGCCAACATTCGGAGGAGTCAACTAATGGCCCGTCTAGTGTTAGTGAGTTTATTGCTGTTAAGCATGTCGGCCTGTAGCTTGATCCCAAAACCCGATTTAAATATCACGCCTGCCGAGGTTAACCCCTTGAGTGAAGTGATGCGTGGGTTGCAAACTCAACCTGGACCTAAGTTCCCCATCCCAGTAGCCGTGTATTCCTTTCGCGATCAAACTGGCCAATATAAACCACAGGCGAACGTGAGTTCGTTTTCGACCGCCGTGACTCAGGGCGCAACCTCGATGTTGATGCAGACCTTGCTCGATTCTAAATGGTTTACCCCAGTGGAACGTGAAGGGCTACAAAACCTGCTGACTGAGCGCAAGATCAGTAATAAACAGAGCGGTACTAAGGGTGATGATGTGCCCGTATTATCCACCGCCAGATTGTTACTCGAAGGTGGCGTCATTAGCTATGAGACTAACACCAGCACAGGCGGTAGTGGTGTCGAATACTACGGCATTGGCGCTTCGGAAATGTACCGTGAAGATCAGGTGACCATTTATCTGCGCGCCGTTGATGTGCACACAGGTAAAGTGATGATGTCGGTCTCGACTAGCAAACGTGTTTTATCCCAAGAAATGCGTGCGGGTTTATTCCGTTACACTAGTTTAAATCGCCTCGCCGAGGCTGAAATCGGCTTTACTACCAATGAGCCAGTGCAGTTTTGCGTGTTGCAAGCCATTGAATTAGCGGTCGCTGAGCTGATTGATAAGGGCATTAAGCAAGGCTACTGGAGTCCTACTCAAGTCACCCAGCCAGTCGAGAAAGCGCAGGAATTGAGTCAGAGTTAGGCGCTAGACGTCGGAGTTAGATATCGCTGAAAGCAGGCCTCTGCTTTAACTCTTAGTCACTATATGTGTGAATACGTAAAAGAAAACCGAGCCAGTTAAACTGACTCGGTTTTTTATTGGATTAATTTCTGCAGTGGGTGGACGTTGGCAGTGTTGTGGGTTGTGTGGTGTTAGTCCGCTTGCATGGCCTTCCAAAACAGTTCAAAACTGGCATCGCGGTACGTTTTATTCGTGCCTAAGTGCGGATTATCGATAAAGAATCGGGTTGCCGCCAGATATTGGCCATGGCAGTTTTCTAGCATCAGCTCCTGCGGATAGTGGGCGATTAATCCTTCTATTTGTCCTTGCTTAATCAGTTCGCTAATAAAGCCTAAGATGCTGTTCATCGCCTGATCGCGCACCTTAGCGGCAATCATGGGCGACATTGAATATTGCTGAAAAAACAGCTGTTTGACAGGGTTATCCAGCGACCAATCAATCGCACTTTGCCATAGTTGTAGGGCATTGAGCTTTAGATCGCTGCCATTATGAGTGTTCAACAGCAAGGCATCGGCAAACTCTTGTTTTATGGTAAGAAATAAAGATTCCATCAAGGCTTCCTTGGAAGGAAAATGATGGAACAAGGTGCCCGTTGCTACACCTGCTTGCTTAGCTATCGAAGCGGTGGACGTGCCATGAAACCCTTGGCTGACAAAGAGTGCTAAGGCCGTGTCGAGAATGGCTTGGCGCTTATCTGTCATGGTTTTAATGGGTTGCGGCGTTAATGGCTGATTCAAGATTTATCCCCCAATGATTAGCGTAAAAATAGCTTCATCAAGATGCGCTGGATAACAGTGCCATAGGGCGGGTGCACAAATTTACCTGTGTTGAATCGACCTCGGCTGAGTACCGTTTTAGCGTGGCTGAAGGTTAAAAATCCTTCCTTGCCATGGTAATGCCCCATGCCCGATGGACCGATTCCGCCAAAGGGCGCATCGTCGGCGGCGACATGGAACACTGTTTCGTTAATGCACACGCCGCCAGAATGGGTCTGCTGGAGGATTTTTTGCTGATTTGGCTCATCGAAACTCATCACATACAGCGCTAGCGGTCTTGCTCTGTGGTTGATGTACTGAATCGCTTCATCTAAGGTGTCGTAGCTAATAATCGGTAACAATGGGCCAAAAATTTCTTCTTGCATCAATAGCATATCTTCATTGGTGTGAGTGATTAGCTGAGTGGCGAGTTTACGATGTTGACTATCGATAGCTTCGTCTGTCGCCGAAATAACATGGGCACCCTTAGCTTTCGCGTCGCCGAGCACTGTCATCAAGCGGTCAAACTGACGGGTATTAATGATGCTGCCGTAGTCTTTGTTGTGGTTTATCGCGCCGTACATGGCATTAAATTTAGTTCGGTAGGCGGCAATAAATTCATCCGCTTTTGATTTTGGACATAGAACATAATCCGGTGCGACGCAGATTTGTCCGGCATTCAAACACTTACCATAAATCATTCGTTCTACTGCTATCTCAAGCGGCATATCGGGGGCGATAATGACTGGCGATTTACCGCCCAATTCGAGTGTCACTGGGGTGAGATTATTGGCTGCGGCGCGCATCACATGACGGCCAACTGTGGTCGAGCCGGTAAAGAGTAAATGATCAAAGGGTAGGGCTGAAAACGCTGCGGCGACATCGGCTTCACCTTCTACAACTGCCACGTGGGACTCATCGAAGACGTGTGCCAGTAGTTGTTTGATCACTTGGTTAGTCGCAGGGGTGAATTCGGACATTTTTAGCATGGCGTGATTACCCGCCGCGATGGCGGTCACTAGCGGGCCAATTGATAGCATGACGGGGAAGTTCCACGGCACTATGATGCCGATAACGCCCACAGGCTGATAATGCACAGTGACTTTGGCTGGGGCGAGCAAGATCCCCGCATGGCGAGCGCTGGGTTTGAGCCATTTTTTTAGATTTTTCAAACTGTAATTGATGTTGTTGATGACTGGCATAATGTCTGATATTAGGCTGTCATCAATCGATCTATGGCCATAGTCTTGGCTTAAGGCTTCGACTAAAGGCGTTTTAAATTGCAGTATGGCCGCTTTAAGTCGAGTTAATTGCTCCACTCGCGTAGCGTAGTTTGGATTCGGCGCCGCTAAATAACTGCTGCGTTGGCGTTGGAGCAATTGAGTCAGTGGCGAGGCATTAAGCTGTTCGGTGGCCATATTCATAGTGGTCGCTCCAAGGGAAATGGTAGGCTGAGTCTTATTCGGTACTTTATTTAACTAATCGTCTCGATTGAGTCTTTTATTAAATCAGTACCGACTGATTAGTCGGTTTATCCTAGCTTGCTTAGTGAGATGGTGCAAGTTATCTGATGTATTTTTGAGCAAGATCACGGCTTATTGAGGCGTTAGCTTTTACACTAATTCAAGGGTTGTTGCATAAGGAGTATGTATGGCATTGTTAAAGCACGGAATTACGATTGGTATTGAACGCTATGGTGATGATGATTTTTTTGTTGCCTTTAAGGCCATCGGTACTTTAACTCATCAAGACTACGAAATGATGGTGCCAGTGTTGGAGTCGGCACTGGCGGGCGTAAAAGATCCTGATATCTTCGCCTTAGTGGATGTGACCGAGTTAGATGGCTTGGAATTACAGGCTGCTTGGGATGATCTGAAACTTGGGGTGAAGCATATTCGTCATTTCGAGAAAATAGCCATAGTCGGCAAAACGACTCTGCAGGAAGTGTTGGCTAAATTGGCAAACTGGTTTACGCCTGCTGAGGTCAGATTTTTTGTTGATAATGGCGACGCCGTTGCTTGGTTAAAAGACTAGTTACTCAGTAATCCATTAGCATCATAGAAGGAGTACAGAATATGCGTACAGGTCAAATACTCTGGCCCACAGATTTTTCGGAAACTGCGGCCCATGCACTGAGTTATGCCATTGAAATGGCTAATCTATACCATGTAGGACTCAAAATTTTACATGTAGTTGAACAGCCGATCGGTGATGAAAACTTTATGATTCTATCGATCACTCCAGAAGAGTTGGCTAAGAGCATGGAGGACGCGGCCGCAATTAAGATGCAGGCGCTGTTAGCCGGGTTAAACACTGAGCTTCCTGTCACGACCTTGATCCGCCGTGGCGATCCTGTGTATCAAATTTTAGAAGAGGCCAACAGTAAAGATATTGGCATGGTGGTGATAGCGAGCCATGGCCGAACTGGGATTTCGCATTTTTTACATACTAATGTCGCAGAAGCGGTCGCTAACGGTGCGGCTTGTCCTGTGCTGGTGGTGAAATAACTGAGTTAGTAGCTTGACTCAATAAACCCGAAGGACGCTTATTGCGTCCTTTCTTTTTGATTGATAAAGAATATTTAATTGAAATGGGTACGCAAGAAGCATAGCTAACTACTATAAATTAGTGGTATTTTGGCTTTAATAGATAGCCTGATTAAAACTCAAATGATGGATAAGCTTATGCGTACTCAAGAAGTGTTATGCCCTACGGATTTTTCATCCACCGCAGCCCATGCGCTCAAATATGCGGTTGAAATGGCTAATCTTTATCATGTTGATATTCGATTGTTGCATGTGACAAGTCCTGCCCGTGGCGCCCATTGCTATGGTATTGCGGTTGATATTCCCGCCACATTGGAAAATGAGCTGCAAGCTTTTGTCGATGCAAAAATGCAAAGCATACAGCAGGAAATGCAACAAGGCCTCACCGAGGGGCTCAATATCAAGCTCGTGGTGCGTCATGGTGATGCGATTGATGAGATTTTAGCGGAAGCCGTCGATGTAGGTATGGTGGTGATTGCTAGTCATGGTAGCAGCGGTTTAGCGGATTTTTTAAAGCCACATGTCACACAAGATATTGTTAAGTATGCTAAGTGCCCTGTGCTGGTGGTGAAATAAAGCGCTTAGATAAGACTTAGTAAGAATCGTTTTTAATGATTTTAGGTTCTGTTAATTTGGTCGACGCCTCAGCTTCAGTCTCGAAGGACATCAGGCGTCGATACTTTTCCTGCAAGGCCACTAAGCTACCATCTTGGGTAATTTGTTTGAGTCCCACATTAAAATCATCCCGAATTTGTTCACTGAGAAAGGCAAACTTGTATTCTGTTGGTGGAAATATTTTGTGGCAAATGGCCTGTTGTTTTAAATCTTTCTCAGTGAGTTTTCCCTCAAGGTAAGCCTGCTTTAAGTAATATTTGAAGATGTTTTTATCCATCACTACGACATCGGCCCTGTGTTTCATCAGCATATAAACCTGCTGCACTTGCCTTGCTTGTTCTTGGTAGCCGCTATTAGCCTTAGCCATTTTGGCAAATTCTTCCCCCAATAACGATGATGCACGCTGAAAGGAAACGACTTGCTTGTTATTTAAGTCGTCTATGTTGTTGATAGTAAAGTTATTATCTTCTAGGCTAATAGCGCAGTTTTGGTAGGTTATCGCAACATTGGAGTAAAAGACGTTGTCGAGCATGCCATCTTTAATGTTGATGATACCATCGAGTTTACCTTCCCTGAGTTCATGGAATGTACGCGCCAGTGGTAAGTATTGGATAGAAGCGGTATGGCCTTTAACAGCGAGGGCTTGGTTTAGTAATTCGAGTTCGATTCCGCTATTGGTTTCTTGGATAACATAAGGTGGAATAGACAGGCTGACACCTATCTTAATTTCTGCTGCTTGGCAAAGCTGAGCGCCGCATAAGGTGAGAAACCCCATCAATTTAAAGCGGTTACAACGAGCCTCTGAGCTATTTGGCTTATTTAGATTTTGCGTCATAAGTTACCAATACCTCCGCGGTACACACTTACAGCTGTGTTTGTTACTCGCCAGTCTTTCCATGACTCGATTGAGTAAGTGTAGTGTGTCTGTGAACTCAGCACGGTTTTATTTATTCAAATACGCTAAACAATGAGCGAATTAAAAAGATGAGCCAGGTTCGCGCAGAAAGGCGATTTCCTCTGCTGTCGATTCTCTGCCTAAGATGGCGTTCCTATGTGGATAGCGGCCAAATCTGTCGATAATTGCCTTATGTTGCAGTTCAAATGTTAAGTTGGCTACCGCCGCTTCACGATTAAACAGTTTAACCGCAACTTGATGGATCATTGCCGACTCGCTGTGCATATAGGGCATAAAGAGAAAGGGGACTTGTTTAGGTTTGAGAGCTAAATCAACCTGTTGGGCAACAGCTTCCTGAGCGAGCACTAAAGCGATGGCATCGGCTTCGAAAGCGGCAGGCGTATCTCGGTAAATATTACGGGAGAATTGGTCGAGCACTATGATCTCGGCTAATCGGCCTTGGGGCGTGACTCGCCAATGGGAAAGCTCTCCACGCTTAGCTTGGACTAATACATCCCCGAAGCGTTGTTTGATTTGTGCATCAAATTCAACATCTTTAATCCACCAAAGCTTTGGTTCAATTTCTTCAAACCAAAATGTCAGTACTTGTTCGGCTGTGATTGTCTGGCTCATTTTAGCGTCCCTTCATAGGTGATGAGTGCTGTTAGAAATAACAGTTGTTGGGGGATAATGACAAGTTGTTTTGCTTGATTTAGGAGAGATAGGTTAGCAGAAAAACTGATCATCTTTCGTAAGTATTTAGTGCTGGCTATTGCCTTATTGCCTGAATATAAAGTAGTTTTGATGATAATTACTTTAGTCTCTAGGCAGGTCTTTCTATGTCATCTTCAATGCCGGTATCGCAACAAGTTACGAAGCAACATAAGGCGTTTTTGCGTAAGCTTTATTTAGCGCATTTGATGGATGATGACCGCCATAATCTATTATCACTCAATAAGTTAACTGGAATGCCGCGCCGCACCTTACAGGATGCCATCGCCGCATTTGAGGATATAGGTATTCGAGTCGAGTTTGTCCAGGAAGGCAGTCGTAACAATGCAGGTTATTACCGCATAGTGACATGGGGCCCAATCAGTAGTGCATGGGTTGATACCCATCTCACTGAAATCGCCGATCTGATTGGTGTTGTTGAGAGTGGCGAAACGGCAGCATGAAGCGGTAAATTCTGAGTTCGGCAATCACGTCATAACATAATAGGCGGCAAATCCTGCCCAACTTAGCACGAGTAGAGCGATAGCAACCCAAGTGGCTCGGGTGAACTGACTCTGGGAGTCGATGATCTCGTCAGCATCGTCTAGATTATCTATGTCGTTCACTGTGCGAGTTTTTGCTTTCAACTGTTGTTTACGGGCTTTATCCCGCTCACGGGCTTTAGCTTTAAGCAGTTTTTTATACTCGGCGATGCCTTTTTCAATCCCTTGGGCAATGAGCTTAGTTTGCTCTTTAGTTTGTCCTGGCTTTTGAGTGGCTTTGGCTGCGGCCAGTGCTTCTTGCTGAGTTTCTGTCGAGATAGTGGGTTTCATCTGGAAGTTGCCTAAATTGTTGCCGTTTGAGTTAATGCGGCTTGAGTTAACGCGCCTGCGGCTGAAATATACTCGTGAATACGAGAGCCAATATGCCCGCGAAGCTGCTCGCTCATTCGTTAGTCAAAAGCGGGCCCAATATGTTATTGCCAGATTATACCCACATTAGACATTAAAACTTACAGCCAATATCTTCATTTCATTAAAAAATCAGCGGATGTCCACCCTGTGGAGCAGCAAGGTACACAGGTTCATAGTCCCATACTTCCCGAATGGTATTGACCGACAAGGCCTCAGCTGGCGCGCCTTCGCTTACGATTCGCCCTTGTTTTAATACGATTAATTGATCGCTATAGCGAGCGGCTTGGTTGAGATCATGCAATACCACTATCACAGTGTACGCCTGTTGATGAGCTAAGTGTTGGGCTAACTCAAGCACTCTGTGTTGCTGGGCGAGATCTAATGCCGATGTTGGCTCATCCAGTAATAGTATGGGCGGGAACGGCGATTGACTGAGTTGAGTCAAGACGCGGGCGAGCTGGACTCGCTGTTTTTCGCCGCCGGAGAGGGTTGGATAACTGCGCTTAGCCAGATGGGTTAAGCCCACTTGCGCTAGCTGCTCGGCAACTAAGGTTTCCCCCTCTTTATGACTAATAGTTAAGGGGTAAAGACCCATAGAGACCACTTCAGATACTGTGAAGGGAAACGTGAGACTGGCGTGTTGTGGCAGTACGGCTAAGGATTTTGCCAGTTCGCGCCTGGGCCAATCCGCCAGTTGGCTATGGCCTAGGCGGATACATTGCCTTGGCGTACTGATTTCTTGGCAAAGGGCTTTGAGTAGCGTCGATTTCCCCGCGCCATTGGGGCCGAGTAGGGCGGTTACTGCACCGGGTTTAAATTGCACATTAATATCGCTGAGCACCGTTTTCTGCCCAATGCTGACATCGAGCTGACTAATGCAGAGCTCAGTGCGCTCAAACTGTGCATTAGCTGAATGAGTTAGATGTGCTCTAGGTGCTAATTCAAAATCTGATCTTGATTCTGATTTGGCATAGGAAGTGGCAGTCATAACGCCTCGCTTAGATGAGCTTACTGCGTTGTTGCAGTAGTAAGAAGATGAAGAATGGCGCACCGATGAGCGCGGTCACTAACCCAACCGGTAACTCTGCTGGCGGCAAGAAGGCGCGAGCGCCGATATCGGCTAAGGCTAATAGGGCTGCACCTAAAAGGGCGCTGATGGGCAGCAGTTGGCGATGATCTGGCCCTAACATCATCCGCACTAAATGCGGTACCACTAGGCCGATAAAGCCAATAATTCCGGTCGCTGCGACGCTTACGCCAACGCCTAAGGCGCAAAGTAAAATAAGTCGAAGCTTGAGCCTATCGACATCTATCCCTAAGTGGCGCGCTTCGGATTCGCCAAGCAATAAGGCATTGAGCGCCGCCGCATCTTGGCGAAATAGCCAGCTTAGTAATGCTAAAGTCACGAGACACAGGCTGACATACATCCACTGCGCACCTGCTATCGAGCCCATCTGCCACAAGGTTAAGTCACGTAGCGCCATGTCGTTGGCAAGGTACGTGAGCATGCCAATTCCTGCGCCTGCCAGTGCTGCAATAGCGACCCCCGACAGTAGTAATAACACGACCGATGTTCCGGTTGGGCTACTGGCGAGGCGATAGACAACAAGGGTGGTGATTAAACCCGATACAAAGGCACTGATGGGGATCATGAATGGATTTGCATTGGGTAACAGCACGATACAGATGGCCGCGCCAAGAGCTGCGCCAGATGACACCCCGATAATACCGGGATCCGCCAAGGGATTACGAAACAGTCCCTGCATCACTGCGCCGCATTGAGCGAGCGTGGCGCCCACCGCCAGTGCCAATAATGTCCGCGGCAAGCGAACAGTGTTGACTACCAGTTGTTCGTGGGGCGCAATATTGCCGATGTTTTGCTGGGTCGCCCAATTAAGCACTGCGCTTAGGGCATCCACTAGGCTGATACTGACAGGCCCTGTGCTGACCGAGAGTAAGCAGCTTAGGGCTAACAGTGTGACTAAACCGGGCCAGAGCCAGCGATTGAGGAACATCTCAACTATCCTTTCTATTTTTATCAGGTGATTAATCTGTTGTGTGAGTCAGTTGTGCTAATCAGCGAGTCCGATTAGTGGCTCATACAAGCCATTCAAATAAGTGACTCATATAATCAACATGAGCGCCCTGATGAGTGACTGTATTAATTTCTATGCAGGCTACTGATTTTGCTTGAGCAATGTGCTGGCGAGCGCATCGGCGGCGCTAATGGCACTGATGCCTAAGCCGCCGAGAAGCGCTTGTGGCGCCAGCGTTTGAATATGGCCGTTTTTACCCGCGGGGGTATGGGCAAGTAGCGGCATCTCTTTTATCAGTTCTTGGGCAATTTGCGCGTTGGTTTGCTCGGCGGGTTTATCGCTGCGCTTTGACAGCAAGATAATGTCGGGCTGCAAGGACAAAATCCCTTCCTGAGACATACTTTTGTAGCCATCAAACTCGGCGATATTCTGTGCGCCTGATAGCGCGATAATAGTATCAGCGGCAGTGCCTTTACCGCCGACCCGTGCGCCACGGCCTTCTTGTAGCAGCATAAAGAGGATTTTTGGCTGAGCGCCAGCATCGCTTATTTGCTGTTTTTTATCCGCCAAGCTTTGCAGTTGTTGATGTAAGTCCTGCTTTAACTTAACAGCGTTATCAGGACGATTGAGTAATTGACCTAAGGTATCCACATTGCTCATTAGCTGCGGCTCATCGTTCGTTGCGGGTAATTGCACAACTTGGATATTGGCTTGTTTTAATACATTGAGCGTGGTCTCAGGCCCCATGACATCCGAGCCGACAACGAGTGTTGGCGAGAGCGCAATAATGCCTTCGGCGGAGAGCATTCTGTGATAGCCAAGTTTAGCCACATGGGCTAAACCTTCAGGTACATAGCTGGTGGAATCTATGGCGATCAGCTCATTACCCGCATCGAGGGCGAGCACGAGCTCAGTGACGCCCGTGCCCGCACTCACGAGTCTTATCTCATGTTCAGAATGCGTTTCAGCACTAAAGGCGCTGGACGATAGCAAAGCCGCAAATGCTGAGGTGATAAATACCACTTTGCTTAATGGCTTAAATCGGCTTAACGGATTAAATGCGCACTTAGGCTTATGCGGATGGCCAAGGGCGCTAGTATCTATTTTTAATGACATTTTAGTTGCTTGAAACAACATGGTTGAACTCCTAATACAAACTTGTTCGCCACAGGCTTAGATACTGTTTCTAATCATCAGACATTTAAAATAGTTGCTTTAAAAATCAATATTTTAATCTCAGCAGATTAAAATCAGTAAGTTAAAAGTCGTGGTTTACTGCCTGCATCTTTTCGTGTTGGTTTTGGTCTTTAGCTAGAGAGGCTGTACTAGCTGTGTCTCTGGCTCATTATTTAGCTTGCTCATTTGGCTTTTGGGGGCAGATAGCGGGCTTGGCAACGCGCTAATGCTCCATCAATATTTGGGTCTGGCTGATGGATTGCGTCTGCAACAGCGCGAGCAGTTGCATCAAAGGTTCCACGGGCGCGGCCTTATCTGCGGCAATAATCACGGTCGCCTCCGGCATAGTGTTAAAATGTGCGGTAAACGCGGCGGTAAAAGTCGCTAAATCATCAAATGTCTCACTATCGATTGCCCAATAAGGCGCTGTCGCCATGATATTGATGGCAATCGTTGGCTTATTGTCGATTGCAGTGATGGCCGAACTTGGGCTTTGCGGCACATCTACCGGCAAGCTGAGTAGTTGGGTGTTTGCCGTCAGCAGTAGAAATACCAACACGATAAAAATAATGTCGATTAACGCGGTTAAATCTAGGCTCGGAAGTTGCTCAGGCGAAGCAATGCCTGCCTGCGAGCGCGGTGATGCATCTGCACTTATCATGTCTGTGGCTCAATCTGGGAATGAGAGTTGAATGCCGACTTTTGCGCAGTGCTGCTGTTGCTGACTTTGCTGAATGCTTGGTATTGATTGCTATCGATTGAAATATCTTCGATACCCGCTAACCACAGATTGAGTTGATTGAGTACATGCCCTGCGCGCAGACATTGTCCTTGAGCCCAAATGCCAAATAGATGGGCGGCGGTAATGGCGGGCACGGCGATAATGAGTCCGGCAGCTGTGGTGTTCATCGCAAGACCGAGTCCGGCGCTGAGTTGAGCTGGGGTTACTGGGCCTTGTGATTGCCCAAGCTGGGCAAACATGTCGATGAGGCCTAGTACGGTGCCAAGTAGGCCGAGTAATGGACTGATAATGCCAATTACTTGTAAAACCTTGAGTCCGGCTTGCAAGTCGCGTTGCTGTTTGTTGAGCCACAGACTGAGTAATTCTTCCCTTAGCACTTTGGGCTGGTGGACTTGTTTGAGTAACAAGGTCGCGCCACGGGCGAGTAAATCTTGCTGTGCGCTGGTTTGCGCTAGCAGCGCGCTGACGTTTTCAGTGGTCGCCGTCGATCTTGATTGACGCAATGACGTTACCCAAGCCTGTTTTTTCGGCCAGATTGATAGCAGAGTTTGATGCAAAAACAAGGCGCTACGTTCAAGGTAGATCATCAAGGCCAAAAATGCACATAACAATAAGGGCCAAGTCAGTACGCCAAGCTGAGTTTGTAGGGTTGAAAAATCAGTTATGGGCATTAAGCCTCTCCAATCGATTAAAAAATCAGTTTTATACGTCAGTGAGTGGATCAAAAAGTGAGCTTTACTATGGCTCACTATTTAGCGCTTTATCTTTCGTACTGCAGGCTTTCCTGTTGCTTGTTTTCCTATGGCTAGCTTTTCAGCGATAAGATTGAGGCCCGCTAGTTAAGCGCAAAACGAATAGGCACTCTGACCTTGTAGTGACTCGCTAGCCTTGGCGTCGGCGCCGCAAATTGCCAGTTTTCAACCGCAGCGATTGCTGCTTGATCTAGCAGGCTGAAGCCTGAGCTTGTGACTAACGTCAGTGCCAGTTGCTCGCCAAGTTCGTTAAACATCACTTCTATGGTTGCAGTGCCTTCGAATCCTTTCTTACGCGCTATTCGCGGATAAGTCGGTTGTGGTGGCGCTGTAGCAAACAGCGGTTTGGCTAATTCCACTATGTTGGTTTGGAGGCTGTCGTTAACAGGGGGATTGTCAGATGCTGCACTGGCTACATTTTGGGGCGTTTTTGCATCTAGTTCGGCAGTGTTAGCAATTAAATCCGTTAGTTCTTGTGCTGTTTTAGGCTCTGTTTTTAGCTCTAATTCTTGCTCTACATGTTCGGACCGCTTGTGTGCTAAAGCGCTCGTCCCTGATGGAGTTGTATCTGGATGACTTTGAGTCGTGGTTTTTTCGATTGAAGGTTTCTTAGCTAACTGGCTGCCAATTCTTTGATCAGCTTTGGTTTTTTTTATCGCCTCGATAACCGTCTTATCGACAGATTCTGCTGTTGATACTTTTCGCACTGTGCTGTTTACAGTGGCTATTTTGGCGTCTGTTTGAGTGGGCTCAATACTGACGTTGCTGCTTGCAGAGCTTGTTGTTGCAGCCAATTTAAGGGTGACACGATTTGCGCTCGGAGCGTTCGCCACTTGATTTACACTCGATGCTTGGGCGCTTTGCTGCATAGTGATAGCGGGTTGCGAGGCGATAACCCCCGTTTGTATGGCAACAGTTAACGCGCCAAAGGCAAGATATCGTTTCGGTGTCACAGCAACCTCTTTTTCCTAATAAAGCACTTCTGCTCATTTATCTTCGCTAATTAAGATATCTCAATATAAACAAGATCGCAAATGATAATGATTTGCATTTGATCTATTTTGTTATCTCAGGTAGAGTGCCTGCAATAGCTCGAATGAGCGCTTAAAAAAACAGCTAAACCGGTAATTCATCCTACTTTATGGGTACTGATTGTCTTGGACTCTGTCTGGAAAGGGCTCAAGTTTGAAAGAGCCTAATTTGGAAAGGAGCATCTGTAACAGACTCAATCTCAAAAGGATTGGTGTCTGGAAAGAGACTCTGGGCTCAGTATTGAATTGCACGGGAACAGCTGATTATCACTTGAGGATGAAGAGATGAAGAAAAAGCCGTTAGTGATCGCCATGGCGATAGCACTGAGCAGTACGGCCCTAAGTTTTACGTTAGCGGCAGAAGAAAATGTTAAGCCTGTTGTTCAAGGTGATGCGGATAAAAAACTCGTTACGACAGAGTTTGATGAAGTGTTAGTGAGTGCAACCCGCATCAGCGAGAAAGCCTCCGAAACCAGCCGCAGCGTAGCCGTGGTGGGTGAAGAGCAACTTGCGGTAGCTCAAGCATCATCCGTGGCTAATGCCCTTAAAAACGAGGCGAATATTACGCTAACGAATGGCCCAAGAGCTTCATCTCAAGGGGTTGAAATCCGTGGTTTAAGTGGCAGTCGAGTACTGCAGACTATTGACGGAGCAAGACAAAATACAGGCTCTGGCCACAGAGCAACTTACTTTATGGACCCTGAGTTACTGAAATCCATTGAAGTGCTGCGCGGTCCAGCCAGTAGTTTGTGGGGCAGTGGCGCACTGGGTGGTGTCGTCGCGCAAAATACTAAGTCAGCGCAGGATTTCTTAGCGCCCAATGAAACCTTTGGTGGCTATTTCAAACAAGGTTATGAAACCAATGGCTCGCGCACTAAAACCAGTGGCGCGATTTATGGTCAACAAGACAGTATCGATTGGTTACTAAACGGCTCTTACACCGACTCAAACAATATAAAAACCGGTAATGACGAAACCCTAAGCAACAGTTCATCCCATGGCAGCAGTGGTTTAGCTAAATTCGGTTGGCAAGCCGATGAGGCGTCACGCTTAGAGTTATCTGCGAGAGTCAATAAGATCAATGAATTAGTGCCAAGTAATCCTTCTGCGGCAGCCAGTAATTCAATACCTTTAGTGCGTCGCAAGACAGACGATCAAAATATCACTTTAGATTACAGTTTCAATCCAGCCAATAACCCGTATCTAGATACTAAGATGCAAGTGTATTGGAACAGTACCGACTACGATGAAGACCGTATTACTAAGGGCCAGCTAGACAGCACTGAGTATCGCACTGTGGGCATTAACCTCAATAACAGTTCGCGCTTGGGCAATACTTTGTTGACCTACGGCGTTGATGGCTTTCGCGATACCATAGAAACGACGCGTGATGATTCGGGTCAAGTGGGCCAGCGTCCGGGAAATATCGATGGTGAAACCACAGTATGGGGCGCTTTTACGCGGGCAGATATTGAGCTGACTCAGACATTAAATCTGGATGCGGGTCTGCGTTATGACAGCTTTAAAAATGACAGTAACAACCTCAATTTATCCTCCGATGATAATGAGTTATCGCCATCACTAGGGCTAGTTTGGCAGACTCAATCTTGGTTGACCTTAAGTGCCCGTTACGATCAAGCCTTCCGCGCACCTTCGGTAGAGGAAATGTATTCTAGCGGCACCCATTACTGCATTCCACCTATTCCGGGATTTTTGCCCCAAGGTCTATGCAACACCTTTGCGACCAATCCGGATCTAAAGTCTGAAAAAGCCCGCAACAAAGAAATCAAAGCAGACTTACGTTTCAGTGAGTTAGCCGGTGATGATGAATTAGCTTTGACGTTCAACATCTTCCGTAACGATGTGGACGATTTCATCGTGCAGCAAGTGTCTAATCCTTGGCATGGTATTCCTGGGTTCGAGCAAACGACCTCATGGAATAACGTCGAAGATGCGCGTTTAACTGGCTTTGAAATTAGCGGTCGTTACCGAATTGGCCAAACTCGCTTAGCGATGAATTATGGCCAAACCCATGGTGAAGATCGTAAAAATGGCGGCGATATTGAAGGTATACCCGCCAATAAATTTAACGTTGATTTATCCCAAGGCATTATGGAAGGCGACATGAAACTCGGCACTCGCGTCACTTATGTGGCGACGCAGTCGAATACGCCTGATGGCTTCAAAGTGGCGAAATACGACGATTACACCCTATGGGATGTGTATGTTGCGTGGGAGCCGACTATGGGCGCGATGGCGGGTGTGAGAGTGGATTTTGCCATCGAAAACATCGGCGATGAGAAGTACCAACAAGCGTGGCAAACCTTGTATCAACCGGGTCGTAATATGAAGTTATCGGCGCGCTATATGTTCTAAGCCCAGCATTAAAGTGCTGACTCCCGTTAAGGCAAATGCTTAGTGTTAAATCTGAGCAAGCGGTATACGGGAGTCAGCGTTTAATGCCAAGCCACTCAATAGTCACTACCGCTGGAGACAGTAAAATGAAGATGACACTCGATAGCGAGCTCGATGTCGCGCCAGATTTAGGCTCTGAGCAACGTCAGCTAAGTGAGCAAAATCAGCCAAGTGAGCAACAAACGCAACTGCGACAACGATTTGAGCAACAAGCTGATTTAATGCCAGCGCAGCTCGCCAGTGAATTAGGCATTGCCGAGCTCGAAGTCGTTGCCGCCTTGCCGCCCGAACAAGTGGTGTTTGTGCCGTTAACTCAGCTCGATACATTACTGCAAGCCTTACCCGAATGGGGAAAGTTAACCACTATTGTGATGTTGTCGGGCAGTGTATTTGAATTTAAAGGGGATTTTCCCGAGGGAAAATACGCCCACGGTTATTACAACCTCTACAGCAAGGGCGACGGTTTGCACGGGCATCTCAAACTAGAAGCCATGCGCGGCATCGCTTTGATCAGCAGACCTTTTAGAGGCAGCGAGAGCCATTCGATTAACTTCTTCGGCAGCGAAGGGGAGGTCGTGTTCAAAGTGTATTTAGGTCGTGATAAACAAAGAGCGCTGTTTCCTGAGCAAGTTCGCCAATTTAAAGCGCTCGCGACTGCCTTTGCGTCGGTGTAATCACACCTCTAAATTGCAGCATTAACGACAATATTTAAGGAACACAGCAAATGAAGCCTGAAATGACCGAACAAGAACAACGTTTAAGAGACAAGCTTTTACCTGAGATTGAGGCCTTTAAACAGCAAAGGGAAACCTTACAACTGGCCACACTAGGCACTGATGGCCAGCCTAATGCGAGTTATGCACCCTTCGCACTGGCCGATGATGGTTTTTATATTCTGGTGAGTGACTTAGCCCGTCATGGTCATAACTTAAAGCACTCATCTAAGGTCTCTGTGATGCTAGTTGAGGATGAAACCGCGGCCAAATCGGTTTTTGCTCGCAAGCGTTTGACCTTCGATGCGATTGCCGAGGCCGTGCCCCGCGATACGCCCGCCTTTATCAAGGGCGTTAGTGTGTTATCGGCCCGTTTTGGCGAAATGTCCGATAACCTTGCGGCATTAACCGATTTTAACTTATACAAGCTCGCGCCCCATCAGGGTCTTTACGTGAAAGGTTTTGGCCAAGCATTTAGCCTGAGCGGCGCAGAGTTGTTAGATGTGGATTGGAAGCGTGATGGCCACCATGGCACGCCCAAAACACCGGAAAATCAGCAAGTCGCTTAAGTCGCGCTAAGCGATGGCAATAAAACCAACCCGCACTCGTTGCGGGTTGGTTTTATGCTTTTCTTTTGAGTAAAACCACGCTTTGCCCTTGAATTTACCCGCAACAGGTAGCATCTCACTGATATGCTTTAAGCAAAGCTGCGCGGTTAACGGCTTGCTGATACCCAGTTCAGGTGAATGTTATGCTTGAATTGCCGTTCCCTACCGAAGGATATCACCCGTGACAGAGCCGACCGTCGAATTAACCAAATCACCAAACCCCATTAAAGCGGGCGCAGAGCCATTGCCTGAAAAGTTAATTCCAGTCACGCCTACAATAAGCGCTGATGCTTCGAAGGTTAAACCAACCTCGGCGCAGCAAAGATCGGTATTGCCTTGGATTATGGGGTTTCTTAAACCCTACAAACTGAAAGTCGTCGCGGCGATTATTTGCTTGATGATTGGGTCACTCGCTTGGCTATCATTGGGCCAAGGTGTGCGCTTAATGGTTGATGAAGGCTTTGTGCGTGACAATGCGCAGCGGCTGAATGAAATCATACTGTTAGTGCTCGGAATTACCGCCGTCAGTGGCACAGCGGTGTTTTGCCGCTTCTATTTAATGACTTGGCTCGGCGAGCGGGTCAGTGCCGATATTCGTCTAACTGTTTACAATCAACTGCTTAAACTTTCGCCCGCCTTTTACGCTAAGGTTCGCACCGGCGAAGTGATCTCCCGTTTTACCGCCGACTCTACCTTGCTGCAAACCGTGGTGGGCTCGAGTTTATCTATGGCATTGCGCTCAAGTGTGACGGTACTTGGTGGTTTGGTGATGATGGGGATCACCAGCGTTAAGATGACATTGCTGGTGTTGTTGGCCGTACCTTTAGTGTTGGGACCGGTGATTTTTTTCGGTCGTAAAGTGCGTACACTGGCGCGAGAAAGCCAAGACAGGGTTGCCGATCTCGGCGCTTATGTGGATGAAACACTTCATGAAATTCATACGGTACAAGCCTATGGTCATGAAGATAAAGACCGTAGCTTATTCAATACCCGCGTCGAAGATGTGATGTCTGCGGCAAGCGGGCGGATCCGTTACCGTGCCTTGCTGATCTCAACCGTGATGTTTTTAAGTATCGCCGCGATTGCTATGGTGACTTGGGTCGGTGCCCACGATGTGATGGCGGGTAAGATGACGGGCGGCGAGTTATCCGCCTTTATGTTTTACGCTGTGATGGTTGCAGGCGCTGTGGCGACCATTAGCGAAGTAATCGGCGAAATTCAGCGGGCTTCTGGCGCCGCCGAGCGTTTAATTGAACTGGCTGAAACGCCAGTGGATATTCCCGTTGCAACTCATCCTATTGTTTTACCCGCCAAGGTCAGTGGCGAGTTAGTCATAGAAGGACTCAACTTTGCCTATCCAGAGCATGATGCCTTAGTGCTAAAACAGCTCAATATGGCTATTGCCGCGGGTGAGCGGGTCGCCTTAGTCGGCCCAAGTGGCGCGGGTAAGAGTACCTTGTTCCAGTTATTGCAGCGCTTTTATGTGCCTAGCGCTGGCAGTATTCGACTGGAAGGAATTGATATTGCTAAGCTTCTGCCACATGACCTTCGGGCGCAGTTTGCTCTGGTGCCGCAGGACTCAGTGATTTTTGCGACCAGCGTACTTGAAAACGTGCGTTATGGCCGAGTCGATGCGACTGAGCAAGAAGTGATTGATGCTTGTATTGCAGCCCGTGCCCACGAGTTTATTAGCGAGTTTACTGACGGTTATCAAACCTATTTAGGTGAGCGTGGCGTGCGGCTTTCTGGTGGGCAAAAACAGCGGATCGCCATTGCACGGGCGATTTTAGCCGACAGACCGATATTGTTACTCGATGAAGCGACCAGCGCTTTAGATGCGGTAAGCGAGCAGAAAGTGAAGCAAGCGCTGGACGTATTGATGGCGGGTAAAACCACCTTGATTATTGCCCACCGCTTATCGACGGTAATCAATGCCGATAGGATTTTTGTGTTCGATAAGGGCGAGATTGTTGCCTGCGGACGCCACCAAGAGTTGATGCAATCCAATGCCTTATATCGTGAATTTGCCAGTCTGCAATTGTTAACCGAAGAGGCCAATGCCAGCGCCTTGAATGAGACAATTTAGGTAAAATAAAACCCAGTTGCTAGCCGAAACGCTCAAGCTAGCTCACTGGGTCTTTTATTGTGCTTTTGTTGCTAAGCTTTGTTAATCAGCTTTGTCTTTAAGTACGGCACTTTAAGTACGGCACTTTAAGTACTGCACTTTAAGTGCGGTCTCTAAGCCTTATCTTTTAGCTCGCGGCGCAGAATTTTACCTACGGTACTCTTAGGTAATTGCGTCATAAATTCAATGACTTTTGGCAATTTATAGGCGGTCAATTGCTCTCGGCAATAGGTTAGAATGGCCTCTTTAGCCTGTTGATGATCTTGGCTATCATCCTTGAGCACGATAAAGGCTTTAACCGCTTCGCCCGAGTGTTCATCTTTTACTCCCACCACGGCGCATTCGATCACACTTGGATGGCTCGCCAGCACGTTTTCCACCTCGTTGGGATAAACGTTAAAGCCTGAGACTATGATCATATCCTTTTTGCGATCAACAATTTGATGGAAACCTTCCGCTGTTGCTATGGCAATGTCACCGGTTTTAAAGAAACCCTCAGGAGTCATAGCGTTGGCGGTTTCCTGCGGATTATTCCAATAACCTCGCATCACTTGTGGGCCACGCGCGGCTAATTCACCCGCTGTACTTAAGGGAACTTCAAGGTTGTTTTCATCTAAGAGTTTAACTTCAGTGCCAATCACAGGTTTACCAATAGTGCCAAGCTTTTGATAACCTGGCGCATTGAGTGAAATCACTGGTGAGGTTTCAGATAATCCATAACCTTCGCTGATCATATTGCCTGTGGTCTGTTGCCAAATATTCGCCGCTGCAGCAGTGAGTGCAGTGCCGCCAGAGATAGTGATTTTTAAGTGGCTAAAGTCCAGCGCCTTAAACTCGGGTTGATGGCATAGGGCGACAAACAGGGTATTGAGGCCTGCAAATCCCGTGAAGGGGTATTTGGCGAGTGTCTTAATTAAGCCACTAATATCCCGTGGATTTGGAATTAATACCGAGCAACCGCCGCACTCGAAATACAGCACTAAGTTCACCATAAACGCATAAATGTGGTAAATCGGCAGTGGCGCAACAAAGATATCTTCCCCTTCGGTGATCACGCTCGCGATGCGGGATTTTACCTGCGCCGCATTGGCGAGCATATTGCCGTGGGTCAACATGGCACCTTTCGATAATCCTGTCGTGCCACCTGTGTATTGCAACGCCGAGAGGTCGTCGAGATTGGAGATAAATCGGCTAAAGGGAAGGTCAGCCCCTTGCTTTAAAATCTGACAAAACTCGACATTCTTAAGCCCTGTTTTTGGTTGCACATGCGGATCTATCAAATCTAAAGGATGGGTGGAGATGACGAGTTCTATTTGAGTACTGTCGATGACTTTGGCCAAGGTCGGCAATAGGTCGGATAACACCACGAGCGCTTTAGCACCAGAATCATTGAACTGATGAATAAGCTCGCGCTCGGTATATAAAGGATTCGTGTTAACAAGGATTAGCCCTGCCCTGATTGCGCCGTAGGCCGCGATGACAAATTGGGTGATATTGGGCAATTGAATGGCGATGCGATCGCCGGGTTTGAGTGTGGTCTTATTCTGTAAATAGGCGGCAAAGTAACGAGAGTCGCGTTCTATCTCATTAAAACTGCTGGTTTTACCAAGGCAGGCATAGGCGGGTTTATCGCCATAACGCAGGCTGGTTTTCTCGATCAGATCGACCAGTGATGAGTAGTCTAGTTTGAGTTGAGAGTCTTGATCGTATGCCATGCTGAACTACCTCAAAGATGATGTTTATTAGTTGTTATTATTCTGGAGTTAAACAGGTGTTTAGATTAGAGGGTGTTAGCACTAGAGGTCAATGCTTATCGCGAAAAACATCGCTATGCCAATAACGGTATCTTTATGTAACAAATAGTATTTTTACTCTAAAGCTTAGGCGTTAAGGATAGCGTAATTATCGTGTCATCGATAAAGCACTAATAGTGCGTGAGTGGAGAGCATTCGAGATTTTGTAATGGGTATGTTTATAAGAATTCAATTTGCTTTTGCTTAAGCTTATTTTGCGTAACGTCGAATAACAGATGGATTGCAGCCACTGCTAATAGATGCCTAAGATTGGATTTTATTGAACGAAGAAGCGCTAAAGATATCGCAAGAAACACACTGTCTTTTGGGGATGAGTGTTTGATTTAGAACGGCGCTTGGGTTGACTCCCCAAGCGCCGATTTAGCGGTTAATGTAGACGGTTACCGATATTAACCGCTAAAAGCCTAGGGACTGAAGAATCCAGTTTCTTGACTCACTTGCTGGCTTGGCTGTTTCACATCCGTCACCGAGAATTGGATCATTTTGCGCCCCGAGGGGATGGCATCCTTATCGGCTAATACAGTGACGGGATAATCCACCTGTTCGCCCGCTGCCAAGGTAATAATAGGATCGGCAATCAAGCTGAAGGGCATTTCACTGTCAACAGCGAGTTGATACTGCTTAGTGTCCTGCGTTTTGTTGCGGATCTTCAACTGATAGGTATTTTCAATCTTATTGTCAGCCGTTTCGCGGTACAGGCTCTGACGGTCTCGGATCACGTTAAGCTGGATCTCGCTGCGGCTATTCAAATCTAAACCTATCACTATCAGCATGATCACGACCGCTGCGCCGTAGCCTAAAAATCGCGGCGAGCGCCAATAGGAGTAGCTGACTCCCTTAAGATCATTCTCACTCATGTAGCCGATAAGGTTCGGTTTATAATCGAATTTCAACATGGTTTCATTACAAGCATCGACACAGGCACCGCAGTTGATGCACTCATATTGCAAGCCGTTACGAATATCTATCCCAGTTGGGCAGACTTCGACACATAAATTACAGTCAACACAATCACCAAGATTACTCCCTCTGAGATTGGTTTCTTGCTTACGTTTACGCGGGCCGCGGGATTCACCGCGCTGTGCATCATAGGTCACGGTTTTAGTGTTGGCATCGAACATTACAGCTTGGAAACGTGAATAGGGGCAGCAATGTAGACACATTTGCTCGCGCATCCAGCCCGCATTCAGATAAGTACAAATGGCGAAAAACCAGACCCAGCTTGTCACCCAAAAGCTGGCATTGCCCGTCAATATGTCGATATAGAGTTCGCGGGCGGGAATGAAATAGCTGATAAAACCACAGCCGGTGAGCAGGGCGGCGAGACCCCAAAGTAAGTGCTTGGTGCTTCTTTTACCGATTTTGCTGCCAGACCAGGACGCTTTGTCGAGTTGCTTGCGTTTGTTGCTGCTGCCTTCGATGCGCGTTTCTATCCACACATAGATAAAGGTCCACGCTGTTTGTGGGCAAAGATAACCGCACCAAACGCGGCCCCAGAATACGGTAATAAAGAACAGACCGAAGGCGGCGGCGATAAAAATCCATGCGAGTAGGGTAAAGTCCTGCGGCCATAGCGTGATGCCAAAGAAGAAAAACTGTTGCTGGCTGATATCTAACAATATCGCTTGGCGGCCATCGATTGAGATAAACGGCAGGGCGAAAAACAACACGATCAGCAGGCTATTCATCATGGTTCGCAGGCGCTGAAAATCACCTTTCTGCTCACGAAAATGGATGTTGCCAGAGGGCGTATTGCTCCCTGTTGCAGTTTCGTTGGAGAGGATTTTAATCGGAATGTGCAGCTCGACTGAGGAAGGTTTCGCGTTCACACTCTTATTCACACTTGGAGAATTGGGGGTAACTTCGCTCTTGGGCATAAAGGGTCCTAACGGCTTAAATAAGATTCGCCTCCCTATAGCAAGCGCTAGGCCAAGTTTTAACTGATTCAACCTTATGATATATATGGTTATTTTATAGTGCGAGCTAAGTGGTAGTCACGATATATCACACATTGGCGATATATCGCGTTTTTAGCTTGTGTGGTTTGAGTTATATTTCACTCGATTGACGTTGGATCCCCAGTTTTTTCATCCGCGATCTCAGTGTACTTGCCGGAACGCCTAAGACATTCGCCGCGCCGAGTGGACCGGATATTCGCCAGTTTAAGCGTTTAAGAGTCTGTTCTATATGCAAGGCTTCCGCTTCTGCTAAGGTTTGGCCTTGGGCTTGAGCTAAGGGGTTGTTGCTCGGCATCGCATGGATCTGCAGAATATCGCCTTGGGATAGAATGGCTTCGCGCTCGAGGATGTTTTGCAATTCGCGCACATTGCCCGGCCATGTATAAGCCATGAGCTTTTGCAGCCCTTTTTGGCTCACACCGCGGATTTTTTTGCCTAACTTACGATTCAAACTGTGCAGTATATGGCTGACGAGTTCGGGGATATCTTCGATCCTCGCGCGCAGTGGTGGCACTTGAATAGGGAATACATTCAAGCGGTAATAGAGATCCATCCGAAATAATCCCTGCTCGACCCGCTTGAGTAAGTCGTGGTGACTGGCGGCGACCAAGCGAATATCCACGTGAATGGTTTCGCTGCCTCCGAGGCGTTCGAAGGATTGCTCTTGGATGACCCGCAGTAGTTTTGATTGGGCTTCTAAACTGAGTTCTGCCACTTCATCAAGGAACAGTGTGCCTTGGTGAGCAAGTTCGAAGCGGCCTTTACGGCGACTGGTGGCACCGGTGAATGCGCCTTTCTCGTGACCAAAGAGTTCACTTTCTAACAAAGATGCCGAAAATGCGGCGCAGTTGACGCTGATCATCGGCTTGTCTTTGCGGCGACTGAGTTGATGTAAGTTACGGGCAACGAGCTCTTTTCCTGTGCCATTTTCACCACAAATGAGCACAGTACTGTCGGTATTGGCCACCATATGCAATTGCTGGATCATGTGGCGGATCACGCTACTGGCGCCCGAAATATCCACATCACCCGTTTTGTCAGCAAGTTCAGCCTGCAGATAATGATTCTCCGAGGCGAGTCGCTCCGAGAGCGCCTGCACTTGCGCCAATGCTTGGCGTAGTGACTGCTCTGTTTGCTTTTGAATACTAATGTCACGAAATATCGCGACTACGCCAATCAGTTCATTATCACGGTAAACGGGGGTGGAACTGTAATACACGGGGAAGCTGCTGCCATCTTTACGCCAGAACACATCATGGGTGATTTCTCGGGTAATACCATCCTTTAAGGTGTTGTAAATCGGGCAATCTTCTTGGGGATAATGGCTACCATCCGCATGGCTGTGGTGATGGCAGTTATGGATATTTTTGCCCAGTAACTCTTCATTCTTCCAACCTGTCATGCGTTCTGCCGCTGGATTGATAAACACCGCATTACCGCTTAAATCAAATCCATAAATACCTTCACCGACAGCGTTAAGCAGTAACTGGTTTTCCGGTAAGAAATGCTTATCTACCGATTTTTCATTATTGACCGAAATCTCATTTGTCATCTGTGGTACTCAGGTTTGGGCGGTATTGCCTGAGTATACCTTAAGTCGTATGGCGCGATATATCGTGTTTTTGATTGAACTATTGAGTACTTACCTCTTTATGGTGACATTTTGGATCACATTTTTAGCACTCTAAAATGCATTTTTACCCAATGCAGTACCTTAAAAAATATTTACCTATAACAAACTGATCTAAAAGAGAAATGACTAATATTCATTCAAAAGTCTGATTTAACATTGGATATTGTCTTATTTATGTTATAAAAATGTTCTTGTTATGTAAAAAATAACTTTGTATTGACCGTAGTTGCAAGGTTTAGGGATGAGAATCGCATAAAGCAGGTCAGGTATTCTAAAAAAATAATAAGCAGTTGGGATGAATATGATGACCTCAAAGAAGCAGAAGTTTGGATTAAGTGCAGTCAGTTTGGCGATTACATTAGCTTTGTCTGGTAGCTTCATTAGCCCGCAAGCCATGGCTGAGGAAGAAGACGCTGCTGTTAAAAATGAAGGCGTGGAAAAGATTGCGGTTGTTGGTTCACGTGCGGCACCACGCTCAATCGGCGATTCCCCCGTTCCAATTGATATTATTAGTAGTGACGACCTTAAAAAGAATGGTTCGACTGACATGATTGATATGTTAGTGACATCGGTACCTTCGTTTAACTCGCGCGCTCAACCCATTAGTGATGCGGCAACCTTAGTACGTCCCGTTAACTTACGTGGTTTGCCTTCCGACAGTACCTTAGTGTTAGTCAATGGTAAGCGTCGTCACCGCGCAGCTGTAATTGCGTTCCAAGGCGGCGGCATTAACGATGGTGCTCAAGGTCCTGATATTTCGGTTATTCCTGGTTCTGCATTGAAGCAAGTCGAAGTGCTGCGTGACGGCGCTGCGGCGCAATATGGCTCTGATGCGATTGCAGGGGTCATGAACTTTGTCTTAAAAGATAATTCCGATGGTGGCTCCATCACAGTGACCCAAGGTGAATATTACGATGGGGACGGTGCCACAACCACAGTCGAAGGCGATGTTGGTTTACCGCTGACAGATAATGGCTTCGTTAACTTAAGCTTCCAGTATAAAAATGCGGATGCAACCAGTCGAAGTGTGCAGCGTCCCGATGCGGCTAACTTAGCAGAGCAGGGTAATACAGCGATTAATGACCCCGCTCAAGTATGGGGTAATCCTGAAATCAATGATGACTACTCAGTGTTCATCAACTCAGGCTTAGACATTAATGCCAATATGCATGCCTATGCCTTTGGTAACCTGTCATCCCGCGATGCCGTAGGTGGTTTTTATTATCGTTACCCGCAAAATCGTAGCAACGTGTATTCCAATGACGATGGTCAGAATTTACTCGTGGGCGCGGTTAATGGTGTTCAGTCGACTTGTGCGGCTGTGCCTATCCCTAAAAATGCAGATGGAAGTGACGGCAACATACTCGATACTGATGCTTACAAGGCGATGGTTGCCGATCCAAATTGCTTTGCCATGAACCAGATATTTCCTGGTGGCTATACGCCGCAGTTCACCGGCACCATTGAAGATATGTCTTTCTTCGCTGGTGTAAAAGGCGATATCGGCGAGTGGAATTATGATTTCAGTGCCGGTACGGGCAGTAACAAAGCCAGCTTTGGCCTTAAAAACTCTTTAAATCCATCATTGGGATTAGACACGCCGACTGATTTCGATACGGGTGCCTATGAGCAAGTTGAAACCACAGTTAACTTAGACTTCTCGCGTTTCATTACTATAGGCGGCATCGAAGACATTAGCTTTGCTTCTGGTTTTGAATGGCGTAATGAGTCGTTTGAGATATCTCAAGGTGATGAAGCCTCGTGGATTGCTGGCCCTTATGCTAACCAAGGTTTCAATATTGGTGCGCACGGATTTAAAGGCTTTGGCCCAGAATCTGCGGGTAAAAACTCTCGCCACAATATCGGTATTTATACTGATCTAGAAGCTTATTTAAGTGATGACTGGTTAGTCGGTTTAGCACTGCGTTACGAAGACTTTTCGACCTTTGGTGATACGTTAAATTACAAACTGACATTGCAGTATTCCGCAACGGATGAGTTGTCGTTCCGCGCGTCACACAGCACAGGTTTCCGTGCGCCAACCGTGGGTCAAGAAAACGTCGTCAACACGCAGACATCGATTATCGAAGGTGAACTGATCCAGACGTTTATTGCGCCACCCACCGATCCGCTTGCGGCATTTTATGGCGGGGAAGTGTTAAAGCCTGAAGAGTCAATAAGCTATGCATTAGGTGCTGTATATGAATACGAAAACTTTTTCTTAACGGTCGATTATTACAACATTGGTGTAGAGGGTCGTATTGCGCAGTCGAGTAAGATTGATGTTAAAGCAGCAGACTATGATGCTTTACGTGCAGCGGGCGTTGAGTTCCCTGAGTTGATCCAAGGCGTGAGTTATTACACTAACGACTTTGATACTACCACTCAAGGTATCGATATCGTCGCCTCCTATGATGCGGAAATTCTGTCGGGTAATGCTAAATTCAGTCTTGCCTATGGTTGGACCGATACCAGCGTTGATAAATTCGACCCCGAAACCACTGATGAAGGCAAGGTTCGCCGTTTAGAAGATGGTATTCCAGCGCATCGTGCAACCTTAAGCTGGGCGCAGTCATGGGATCAATTAAGCATGTCACTGCGTGGTAACTACTTCGGTGAGTACTATGCGACTCATGCTGACGATACCTCTGATTGGGGTTCTGAAATGGCCGATGCTGCAGTCACCATAGATCTGGAAGTGAGCTATGAGTTATTTGATGGCTTAACCCTGGCAGTAGGGGCAAATAACCTATTCGACCAAAAAGCGCAAAAGCTGAAAGACGGAACCTTAGGTGAACTTGGTGGCGTTTACTATGAAAGTGGGCCATTCGATTACAACGGTGGCTTCTACTATGGCCGTGTAAATTACCGTTTTTAATGGGTAAGCCAATTTATAGAAGCGATTTCTAGCCCACCTTTCAAGAAATTTGGCTTTTATAGATTGAAGTGAAGTGAGCAAAAAGGCTGCAGTGCAGCCTTTTTTATTGGTTATTTTTCCGTTAGCTGCGATTCGTTTGTGCGGCAGCAAGGCCATTTAGCACATCACTCATACTGAGTTTTGACGGCAAAAGAATGCCATTGGGTGCGCTTGGACCGTAGATTTTATTGTAGGGCGTACCAGGTACACCTTCATGGCGCATATAGCTTTCAATCGTTTTGTTGGCTTCACTCCAGTTGCCTTGCATCAGGATAATGTTGTCTGCCATTAAGGCATTCACAATTTGTTCCCTGTGGGTGACTTCGGCTTTATTGGTTTGGCAGATGGTGCACCAATCTGAAGTAATATCGACAAATACGATATAGCCTTGGGCAACCAGAGGCGCAATTTGCTCGGGTGCTAAGGTGTGCCATTGCAGTTTTTGATAGGCTTGATAATCCTCGCCTTTATGCACAAATCCAATAATAGCGCCAAGTCCTAAGGCGAAAAATCCCAGTACAAATATCACCGCCAGCGGTATGGTTTTTCCTTTTTGTCTTTGCCAAATCAGCAGCAAGATAGCGCCGATTAATAGACAAAGAATGATAATACTGATCAGAGTAATAGTGCTCATAAAACTTCCTGCTGGAGAATGGCGTGCCTTTATTAACCATAGAGGCTAAGGAATACAGACTTAGATTCGTGCCTATCTTAGCGGTTAACGGCTTAAATCAGCGTGAATTTATGGGATTTCATTTAAGCAGTCCTTTGACGCATTCAGTTGCAATTGTGTTTTGCGCCTGCTGTTGAGTCTTTGTAAGCTGGGCAGGATGATAGTTACCGCTATAACAAAAATAAAAGGAAATAAGATGACACCTTTATTATCGCGTCGACGCTCGTCGGCTAGGCCGCTTTGGTCATTATTACTGTTGCCGTTGATCGTATTCTGCTCGAGCCTGAGCTATGCCGAACCCGCCAAAAAGGCCGAAGATAAAGCCGACAAGCTTGCCCCTGAAGTCGTCAAAACTGAGCATAAGATGACGATTCAAGGGCAAAAAGTCAGTTATCAAGCGATAAGTGGCGAGACTATTTTAAAGGATGATAAAGACGAACCGCTGGCGAGTATTTTCTCTATTACCTATTTACGTGACGATGTTAAAGACAGCAACAAACGCCCCGTAACCTTTATTTTTAACGGCGGTCCGGGTTCGGCCTCGCTCTGGTTGCACATGGGCTTATTCGGTCCTAAACGTGTGGTGGTGCCGGATGCAAAGGACGATGGCGCAGCACCTTATCATATTGAATCAAACGATTACTCTGTGCTCGATGAGTCCGATCTCGTGTTCATCGATCCCGTAGGTACAGGCTTTAGTCGCGCTTTAGGTGATAAAAAAGGTGCAGACTTTTGGGGCGTGAAAGAAGATGCCCAGTCAATTGCCGAGTTTATTCGCCGCTGGTTGATTGAGCATAAACGTTGGAATTCCCCGAAATATTTGGCGGGTGAAAGTTATGGTACTACCCGCGCGGCAGCACTTGTTAATGAATTGCAGGGCGGTTGGACCGACATTTCGGTGAATGGAATTATGCTGATTTCATCTATTCTCGATTTTAGTCATGCCCGCTACCAACCGGGTAATAATCAACCATACATTGGTTTTTTACCGACCATGGCGGCGACGGCTTTTTACCATAATAAAGTCAGCGCTACGGATAAAGCTTTAGGGCTAGAGGCTTTTATTGAGGAAGCGCGCAAGTTTGCCATTAAAGATTATGCCCTCGCGTTGTTGCAAGGCAGCCGCTTAACACCCGAGGCCTATCAAGCGGTACGTCAAAGCTTGGCGCGCTTTACGGGGTTAAGTGAGCACTATTTAGATCGTGTTAATTTGCGCGTGAGCGCCAGTCGATACACTAAGGAGCTGCTCAGAGAGCAAGATTTGACGATAGGACGCTTAGACAGCCGGTACACAGGTAAAGACTACGACAGTGGCGGCGACTCAACCGACGATGATCCATCAGGTTATGGGATTGATGGCGCCTATACGGCTGCCATGCATCAATATCTTTATGACGATTTGGGCGTGACCTTATCCCGTCCTTTCAACGTACTCTCTGTTGATGTGAACCGGGGCTGGAACTGGAATATCAGTGGCAAGCAGATGCACTATGTCAACGTGGCGCCTTATCTTGGTCAAGCCCAGCGTGAGAACAAAGATCTGCGGATTTTTGTCGGCAACGGTTACTTTGACTTTGCGACGCCATTTTTTGCCACCGAAAATACCTTTGCCGATAACGGCATAGATAATAGTCGTGTGAGTATGCATTACTATAAAGCGGGGCACATGATGTACGTTGAGCCCGAATCATTAACTCAGTTAGTGAAGGATATCCGTGCTTTTTATCATCCTAAATAGCCGTTAATTTATCGACAAATGGATGGATTAGCGTTAACGCCTTAATGGCGCGATGCTAGAATAGCAAGCAAGTTTAAGGCCCCAGAGTTTATCTACATCAAAGGGGCCTTTTTATTCGGCGTAAGGTGTGTTCAATGAGTTTTAGTACATGGTTAGGTTTATTGGCTATTTGTTGTTTGGGGGCTATGTCGCCGGGCCCAAGTTTAGCTATGGTGGTGCGCCATACCTTAGGCGGTGGACGGGGCAAGGGCATAGTGTGTGCGTGGGCACATTCGATAGGCATTGGGATTTATGCGTTGGTGACGTTACTCGGCTTAGCGGTTGTACTTAAAAAGGCGCCCTTAGTCTTTAATGGCATTGCGATTCTCGGTGCTTTGTATCTGGCTTGGATGGGAGTTCAGGCGCTGCGTTCCAAGGGCGGTATGCAAGCTAAATTGGCCGCAGGGGAGGCGACAGATACCTTGACCGCCGCCCGTGATGGTATCGCCATTTCCTTATTTAATCCTAAAATCATGCTGTTTTTCCTCGCGTTATTCAGCCAATTCGTGATGGTGGCCGACAGCATGACGGCTAAAGCTTTAATCGTTTTTACCCCTTTAGTGGTCGATGGGCTTTGGTATACGCTTATCGCTTTATTGTTATCCCACTCAACCGTGTTGCCTAAACTACGGGAAAAGGCAGGGTTAATTGATAAGTTGTCCGGCGTGGTATTGATACTGCTGGCGTTCCGCGTGGTGTACACGCTTTAGTTATTGATTGCAGGTCATCTGTTTCAACAAACAAAAACGCCATCAATCGATGGCGTTTTTTATGTTTTCGCTATGCATGAAAGGCGTGCTTAGCCTCTAAACATTTGCACTGAATTGTCGGTCTCTTCTGCCACCGCTTCTTGGAGAATCGGCGGATTCGCGATGTGATCGTCTAAGTTGTCACTTAGCATTTCTTTGAATTCACTGCTAAACCATTCTAATGCGCTTTCTTTCTCGGCGCCGAGATCCGCTGATTTAATCGCGGCTTCGAAGGCGTTAAAACGTGCCGCGGCAAAACGCAGTGCCGTGCCAACTTTGCCTACATCTGCTTCTTGTTGGCTTAGCTGATTGGCTAAGGCAATAAACTGATCGGCAAGTTCGTAAATGGTGGTGTTGCTCGTGTCGGTCATGGCGTTCACTCTAAAAAGTAACAGATTAAAGTTCGATTCTAACTTAATTGACGTAAGAAGGAATCGTCAGGCATTAACTATTGGGATCTGTGTCGGTAATGACGACTCCGGTTTGGGAGTCATAACTGATCGAGAGTTTGTCGTTTGTTCGATAGAAATAAGTGCACTTGCCAGGATTGGTATAACTGGCTTTGTAGTCGGTTTCTGTCGCATCAACATTTAAGCGCGAGACACTCGGTTGGGTATTTTGGAATAACACTTCCCATACCGAGATACAGTCTTCGACATTATCAAGTGACGGTGAGGCTTCATTACCAAAGATATAGTGCTGTGCAGGCCAGCCGAAGGCGTTGAAATCCACTTGTTCAGATTGCGCCGTGCCAAATACAGGTAAGTCTTCTTTTGGACCTGAGCCCACTTTTACCGCCCAAACGGAGCGGGCCAGATTAATGGCTGACTTAAAGCCACCGCCTGCGGCTTTGACTGTGGCGATTTGCGCATCTTGCTGCACATTGATAAATTTTGGCAGGGCCACTACCGCTAAAATACCGAGCACTATGATGACCACCACAAGCTCAATTAAGGTGAAACCCGTTTGATGTCGTTGCATCAATTTATCAGAATGTTGGATCATCATGGCGTAATTAGACTGTGCGAGAATGGGCGCACTATAGCATTTAAATTCGAATGTTTTAAATTGAAAGTCTTAAAGCGAAACACAGCAAGCATAGTCTTATCAATTATCGACAAGCATAACCTTCAAACTTGCCATTCCACAGTAGGACTTTTAAGCTAACCCGATAATAGAATTGAGGAAGTAAAATCGTGACTCAGGCGACATGGCAAACATTTATCGATGAGCAAAGGGCTTTGCCTTATTTTCAGCAACTAAGTGCGTTTGTAGACAATGAACGTAGGGCTGGAAAAGTGGTTTATCCTCCCGAAGCCGATGTTTTTAATGCTTTTACTATGACTCAGCTTGAAAAGGTCAAAGTGGTATTGATTGGTCAAGATCCCTATCACGGCCCAGATCAAGCCCATGGTTTATGCTTTTCGGTCAAGCGCGGTATTAAACCGCCGCCTTCCTTAGCCAATATGTACAAGGAATTAGCGACGGATATTGATGGCTTTACCATTCCATCCCACGGGGATTTATCCGCATGGGCGGAGCAGGGGATCTTAATGCTCAATACGGTATTAACCGTTGAGCAAGGTAAGGCGCACTCCCATGCCAAAGCGGGCTGGGAAGTGTTTACGACTGCCGCGCTGGAATTATTAAATCGCCAGACACAGCCGATTATTTTCGTGCTTTGGGGCAGTCATGCCATCAAAAAAGGTCAAGTGATTAACGCACCGCAACATCAAGTGCTCACTGGGCCGCATCCTTCACCTTTATCGGCCTATCGGGGTTTCTTTGGCTGTGGGCATTTTTCTCAAGTGAATCAATTATTACTTGAGCGGGGCGAAGCGCCGATCCGCTGGCAGGTTTAATCTTAGGATTGCGGATTTGAGACAATAAAAAAGGTCTTACTGAGTAAGACCTTTTCTTTGGGCTAAACACGAACTAGCGAGCGATCAATGATTACGGTCGACCGAAATTTTAGCAAGCGCAACTAAGGCTTGCTTGTAGTCGCTGTCGGGCAGAATCGATAATGCCTCGATGGCTTTCTCTGATTCTTCAATTGCTTTTTGTTGGGTGTAGTTTAACGCGCCGCAATGGTGCAGTGCTGCCACGATTTTATCTATGGCCTGTGTACCATCGCCTTGCTCAATTGCTTGACGTATGAGGTGTTTCTCTTCGTCTGTGCCATGGGCAATGGCATAGATGAGTGGCAGAGTTGGTTTACCTTCAGCAAGGTCATCACCTATGTTCTTGCCTAGCTCATCACTGTCGGCGGTATAGTCGAGTAAATCGTCGGTAAGCTGGAAGGCGGTACCAAGATACTTACCATAGTTACCTAAGGCGGTTTCTTGCTCTGGCGTCGCACCCGCTAACACACCCGCAAGCAGAGTAGCCGCTTCAAATAACTTAGCGGTTTTGCAATAAATGACCCGCATATAGCTTTCTTCTGTGGTGTCAGGATCGTTGCAATTCATCAGTTGTAAGACTTCGCCCTCGGCCAATACGTTCGTGGTATCCGCTAACACTCTGAGCACTTTCATGCTGTCGAGTTCAGTCATCATCTGGAAGGAACGGGTATAAAGGAAATCCCCGACCAGCACGCTGGCGCTATTGCCGAACAGTGCGTTGGCGGTTTCTCGTCCGCGGCGCAATGTCGATTCATCAACTACATCATCGTGGAGCAATGAGGCCGTATGGATAAACTCTATAATCGCCGCTAGCTTAAGATGCGCTTCGCCTTCGTAGCTCACCGCACGTGCGGCTAATACCGACAGCAGAGGACGAAGACGTTTACCACCACCATTAATAATGTAAAAACCTAATTGATTAATTAGGGCGACATCTGATTCAAGCTGTTTATATATCAGCTGATTGACTGCTTGCATATCAGTGTCAGCCAGTTGACGAATAGCGTTTAAATCCATAGTAGACTCTGGTTGTGGGGTCATTACGTACCGGCCCCTGTTTAGGCTCACGTGTTATAATGAAATGAATTTTACCTAAAATTCTGACATATGACAGCACTAGCTCAACTAATGTGAGAGTTAATCCGGTCTTTTTTTATTCTTTCCTAATTAGGGCTTGCCAGAGTTAGATTCTTCGCGTAAACTCCGCGCCCATTGTCAATAAAGTTTTTATAGCACCCTGCCTCATCCAAGAATGAGCCCGCGTGTTAGGAATTGGAGTAAAATAGCTATGTACGCTGTTTTTCAAAGTGGTGGTAAACAACACCGTGTAGCCGAAGGCCACACTGTTCGTTTAGAAAAGTTAGAAGTTGCAACTGGCGAAACTATCGAATTCGATCAAGTTCTTTTGATCGCTGATGGCGAAACAGTGCATGTTGGTGCTCCTTTAGTAGCTGGCGGTAAAGTCGTTGCTGAAGTTGTAAGTCACGGTCGTGGCGATAAAGTAACTATCGTTAAGTTCCGTCGTCGTAAGCATCACGACAAGAAAATGGGCCACCGTCAGTGGTTCACTGAAGTTAAAATTACTGCTATCAACGCATAATAGGAGTCTAACTCATGGCACATAAAAAAGCTGGCGGTTCTACTCGTAACGGCCGCGATTCAGAAAGTAAACGTCTAGGTGTTAAGCGCTTTGGCGGTGAATCAGTTCTAGCTGGTAACATTATCGTTCGTCAACGTGGTACTAAATTCCACGCTGGTGTAAACGTAGGTATTGGTCGTGACCATACTCTGTTTGCTCTGACTGACGGTAAAGTGAAATTCGAAGTTAAAGGCGCTAATAACCGTAAGTTTATTAGCATCGAAGCTTAATTTTCGAACCTAGCTTATACTGTTAAAGCCCCGCCATTGGTGGGGCTTTCTGTTTTTTGTGCTTCTATTTACGCCGTGTAGATGCTTGAGTTGGTAAATGATTACCAAGAATGAGCATTGACAGGTAAGATTGGGAGCAAAGTATCTCGAGTTTTTTGGCGACCAATGAAGTTAGACGGTATAATTGCTTCATTCAGTGGTGCCAGGAGTAAGTATGAAGTTTGTCGATGAGGCAGTAATTAGGGTCGAAGCAGGCGACGGCGGTAGCGGTTGTGTTAGCTTTAGGCGCGAAAAGTATGTACCTGATGGTGGTCCTGATGGTGGTGATGGTGGCGACGGCGGCAGTGTTTTCCTGCAAGCTGACGAAAACTTCAACACTTTGATCGAGTTCCGTTTTGAACGTTTTCACATGGCTGAACGTGGCGAAAATGGTCGTGGCCGTGATTGTACCGGTCACAGCGGTAAAGATCTGATCTTAAAAGTTCCTGTTGGTACTCGCGCGGTCGATCATGATACTGAAGAAGTCCTTGGGGATTTAACGACCCACGGTCAAAAGCTCTTGGTTGCCAAAGGTGGTTTCCATGGTTTAGGTAACACCCGTTTTAAGAGCAGTACTAACCGTGCCCCACGTCAAAAGACGTTAGGAACACCGGGTGAAGTGCGTAGCCTTAAATTAGAGTTGTTACTGCTGGCTGATGTTGGTTTGCTTGGCATGCCTAACGCGGGTAAGTCGACATTCATTCGTGCGGTTTCCCGTGCAACGCCTAAAGTGGCTGATTATCCGTTTACAACACTAGTGCCTAACTTAGGTGTGGTTAATCCACGTCCTGGTCAAAGCTTTGTGATCGCGGATATTCCAGGTCTTATCGAAGGCGCAGCCGATGGTGCGGGTTTAGGTATTCGCTTCTTAAAGCATCTTGAGCGTTGTCGTATTCTACTGCACATCATAGATATTGAGCCGATTGACGGAACCGATCCGGTTGAGTCTGCGCGCGCTATTGTTGGTGAGCTTGAGAAATATTCTCCAAAGTTGGCGAGCAAGCCGCGTTGGTTAGTCTTTAACAAAACCGATTTGCTGCTCGAAGAAGAGCTGCAAGAAAAGGTTGACCGTATCGTTAAAGAAATGGGTTGGGAAGGTGACGTTTACACTATTTCTGCCTACAACCGCGACGGCACTAATGAGTTGGCATTAAAACTCCTCGATTATATTGCGAGCCTGCCACCAGAAGACAATGAGGTTGACCCAGATAGTGAAGTCGAGTTCAAGTGGGATAATTATCATCAAGCCAACCTTGATTCATTAAATGAAGACTATGTTGATGAAGATGATGACGACGACTTTGATGATGACGACTACGACGTAGAAGTTATTTACCAGAGATAATCTTAACGTCCTAATTTTGAGAGTTCAGTGTACGCAGATACTCAAAATGATATTACTCGGCAAGTTGTGCGTGCTGCACAATTGCTACTGGCCTACGGCGCAGAATCTGATTTAGTTGAAGAAATCAGCCAGCGTCTAGGTCAGGCTTTAGGCCTTGCCAGTGTAGAACTCTCCATTTCCTCCAATTCCCTCGTATTAACCAGCTTGGTTCATGGTCGATGCATCACTACGACTCGTCGCATCCGTGAGCATGGCATTAATATGACCATAGTTTGTGAATTGCAACGCATCTGTTTATTAGCTGAAAAAGGGCTGTATGGCCCCAATGAAGTGCGTAAACGTTTAGCGCGGATTGAGCCTAAAAGCTATCCTCCAAGCTTAGTTGTCTTCATGATTGGCCTGTCTTGTGCTAGTTTTTGTCACCTGTTTAATGGTGATCTTATCTCGTGTGTGATTACCTTTTTTGCCGCAGCAGTGGGTATGTCTGTACGTTTAGCGATTGCTAAACGGCATTTTAATTTATTGATTAACTTTGCCGTCACCGCTTTTGTCACCAGCATGTTGGCTCAAACGGGCTATGTGTTTGAATTGAGTGAAACCCCTAAGGCAGCAATGGCAGCGAGTGTGCTAATGCTAGTGCCTGGTTTTCCGATGATCAATGCGATATCGGATATGGTGAAAGGGCATATGAATGTCGGCATTTCCCGTTGGGGCCATGCGACCTTGTTGACCGTTTCTTCGGTCATCGGGATTACGATCGCGATGCAGATCGGCGGGATTTTCCTATGATGGAATTACTGATAACGCTGTTGCACGATGCTTTTTTCTCAGCAATCCCCGCCGTAGGATTTGCTATGGTGTTTAATGTTCCTAAACGATTTCTTCCCTATTGCGCTATAGCGGGAGCCATTGGTCATAGCTCGCGCACCTTAATGCTACAGTTTGGTTTACCAATTGAGTGGGCCACCTTTGCCGCGGCTGCTATCGTCGGGATTATTACCATAGGGTTTGGAAAACGCCACTTAGCCCCCCCTTTAATGTATGCTGTCGCCGCCATTATTCCTATGATCCCAGGTACTTATGCTTTTAATACTGTCATTGCCTTAGTGCAATTAACTGCCCAGTCGCAGGTGAGTCCTGAGCTGACGGCACAAGTGATTAGTAATGGCCTCAAAACCGTCTTTATTCTCGGGGCGTTAGCTGTGGGGCTAGCCATGCCGAGCTTGCTGTATTTCAGAACCCGCCCCGTCATTCAATAATTCTATTTCAATAAAACAGGAGTGAGCATGCGCATTGCTATGATAGCCGCGATGGCAAACAATCGAGTCATAGGGAAAGAGAATAAAATGCCATGGCATCTTCCAGAAGATCTACGTCACTTTAAAGCCATGACTTTAGGTAAGCCCGTGGTGATGGGCCGTAAGACCTTTGAGTCCATTGGTAGACCCCTTCCTGGCCGACATAATATAGTGATTTCGCGTCAAACGGATCTCGTCATTGAGGGCGTGACCTGTGTGACTTCTTTTGATGCCGCCAAACAAGCCGCTGGCGAGTGTGAAGAGTTAGTGGTGATTGGTGGTGGACAGCTTTATGCCCAATTGCTGCCCTGCGCAGATACCTTATATTTGACACAAATCAAGCTAGAGGTAGAGGGAGATACATTTTTCCCCCACTGGGATGATGGAACTTGGAATGAAATTGAATCTTTGTCTAGTATAAATGCGGATGGTTTGGAATATCGCTTTATCAACTTGGCAAAAAAATGTTAAATTGCAGCCTCTGTTGTATACCCTGTGTGTATGGGGCGTCAGTTTATCTAACGTATGCATCATATCGGACATTTAGTTTTCACGGAAAGAAGAGATAGCCTATTCCGTTATCCTAGATTTCGAACAAGAGCTAAAGCTAAGAGATCAATACTATTTAGAGACGAGATGCAGCCCATACAAAATTGATAATAAAACTATAAGAAAGTATTAAGGAGTATCGGATGCGTCTTATGCCTGTAGCCTTGGCTGCGTTAATTGGATTTAGCTATATTGCTGTACCAACCCCTGCTGTTGCGGGTGTTGACCCACTCGTAGCGAGTATTTGCGATTACGTAAAAGCTAACGATAAAAACCGTCTACGTAAAAAATTAAAAGAAAGCCGTGTTAAGCTACGTCAGATTTACAGTGGCATCAGTTGCGATGGTGCAAGTCTATTGCGTACTGCCTACGGCGCGAGTGCGAATGACGCTGGTGAGTTTGTTGCTAAACGTTTGTCTGTGACGGAACTGAGTGTCGCAGAGGCCGATGGTATGACTATCCAAGCTTGGGCCGAAGCAAACGGTCATGCAGATAGTCCTATCACTGCAGCAGTGAAAGAGCGTCTTGGCGCTGCAGCGGGCGGCGAAGAAGAGTAATCGCTGAGCTGGACTCGTTGCACCGAACTAGCGGCACTTTAGCTCTATTTGCAGCTTAGTAATATTAAGTGACGAGTATTAAGCAATTGGTTTAAGCCATTAGCGTTAAGAGTCTAGTATTAAGCGCTTTGCATTAAACATCTTGCCTTGAATCAGAAAAAATGCCGAACTTAAGTTCGGCATTTTTTATGGCCCTAATTTGCACTAAGTCGGTCAGACCGAGTGATTGGTATGATAGGGAAAGTAAATTTGGCGCAAAAAAAGGGCCGCTAAGCGACCCTTGGTTTAGAAGATTTTAGCAATTAACATTTAGACTCTAAATTCGCCGACTGAGGCTTGAAGCTCTTCGGCTAGTTTGGCGACTTGATGGCTAGACTGAGCCGTTTGATCTGCGCCGATAGCCGTTTCTTCCGAAATGGCAGCAATATGCTCCAGTTTCTCAGACACTTGCTGACTCACTAAATTCTGCTCTTGAGCAGCATGGGCGATATGAGTGCCTGAGTCATAGGCCTTATGCACAGACTGGCTAATGGTTTCGAGGGCAATGTTGGCTTGCTCAGTTTTTTCAACACAGGCATTTGCCTGAGCACGTCCCATATCCATGGCGGCAACGGCTTGCTCTGCACCTTGCTGCAACACTTCGATCATCTGTTGGATCTCTCGAGTCGATACCTGAGTACGTGAGGCTAAGCTACGGACTTCATCGGCAACCACCGCAAAGCCACGACCTTGTTCACCGGCTCTAGCAGCTTCAATGGCGGCGTTAAGGGCGAGTAGGTTAGTCTGCTCTGCAATGCCGCGGATCACATCCAAGATTGAGCCAATTGAGGCGCTATCAGACTGCACTTTATTGATCACAACGCCTGCCTTTGCCACTTCATCGGCTAAAGCCAAAATCGTCAGTTTGTTCTCTTCGGCAATGGCGCGCATATGCTGAGTTTCTTGGTCGGCTTGCTTGATTTGCTCAAGGGCTTGATCGGCACTTAACGACACCTGTTGCGCGCTAGAGC
The DNA here is from genome assembly GCF_031932135.1 of Shewanella vaxholmensis. Classification (NCBI taxonomy): domain Bacteria; kingdom Pseudomonadati; phylum Pseudomonadota; class Gammaproteobacteria; order Alteromonadales; family Shewanellaceae; genus Shewanella; species Shewanella vaxholmensis. Next base: position 52,567 of record NZ_JAUOEV010000002.1, on the reverse strand, counting down.
TCAGTTCTGTGGTTGCTGTGGCCACTTGGTCAACTTGGCTTTTTTGTTCTTGAATACCTGAGGTGGTTTGCGCTGTGATTGCTGACGTTTGTTCAGCTGCCGCGGCCAGTTGGTTCGACCTATCCAAAATACCGATAATCAAACTGCGTAAGCTATCGACGAGACGGTTGCAGTTTTTCGCTAGCTCGGCAAATTCATCGTGTCCAGAGTCATCCAGTTTATGGGTAAGGTTGCCTGAGGCTAAGACGTTAAGGGCATTGTTCACTTGGCTGAGTGAGCTTTTGAGCGGATTCACTACAGCAAAACTCACAATGACAGCGACAACAATGGCAATTAACACTACAACCATGGTTTGTATGCTAGCAGAGTCAATCTTAGCTATGGTGTCGTTGCTCATATTGGCGGCAACAAGTTCGATGTTATTACTTACGTCCTCCATGTTGGAATTAATAACTTTCACATCTTTTTCGATAATACCGAGCTTGACTGTGGCTTCTTTAGTATGGGAAAGCTGGCTCGATTTCAGCTGCAACATCGATTGCGGACCGGTGACGAGCGCTAAAACTTTTTCAATATTTTTAGCGACTGAGCTTAAAGTATCCGCATCGATGATACCTTGGCCATGACGATTTACATATTCAAGCTTATTCTTAGTTTCGCTGATAATGTAGTCCAGTTCTTTAGAGATCAGTTCGTGTTTACTGTTTTCTTCATTAGTCACTAAGTCTGCGATAGTGGTGATGATATTCCCGAGGCTAGTATCAATCGCGCTGGCTGATGCGGCTAGACTCTGCTCATCGGGATTTTGACTGCTTTCTAAATCAACAATATCGAGCAGTTCCGATGAGGCATCATCTGCGGCATTTTCGAGTTTTTTCTTTAGATTAACTAACTGTTCTTGCTTGCTTAATGAAGCTTCACGTTCGGCGATCATGGCAAGGCTGTCTTGCTCAAAGGTTGAGAAGCTACCGCTTAATTGACTGATTAAGGAGGAGAGCGCTGGCTGACTTTTCACTAATTGAGTGACATTGGCTATCTCATTTTTAAATTGAGTCGCATGATCATCGAACACTTTACGAATACTGGGAATATTGGCCGATTTAGGCGTGTGATAAGCAATCAGGATTTGTCTTTGTTGCTCGCTCAAGGTTTCACTGAGGTGAGTGGTCGACTTAAGCGCAGGTAAGCTTAATTCTTGCATCATCGCCGAGCTGACTTTTAGGCTGTTGTTGGTGAGGTAGGATGTAAATCCCAGCACCACGAGCAAAAGCGTGACAATACCAAAACCGCCAATCACTCTGGTGGCTACATTAAATTTCATAGGATACTCCGATTTTTATTATATTTTTCCAAATGAAAACAGGGCGATTTCAGGGTTAGGCGGCTCAGTCTGTTATCGACTTTAAGCTGTTTTAGTTTAACTCTTTTTTAACTTTTTTTGGGTAATTTTTTGGTCTTTTTCAAGATGCCATAGTGTTAAGTGTTCACCCCAACAACAACCTGTATCTAAAGCCTTTAATTTAGTATCGCCAACCTTGCCCATCAGTGCTGCCCAATGGCCGAAAACCAAGGTGTGACTCTGGCGCAGGGGCGAAGCAAACTCAAACCAAGGTTTGAGTTGTGGATTAGTACAGTTTTCAGGAGGTTGTTTACAATCAAAATCGAGTCGGCCATCGACATAGAGGTAGCGCATGCGTGTTAATGCATTGATGCAGTAACGTAAGCGTTCTATGCCAATTGCACTTGGGTCCCATTGCTCGGCGCTATCCGAATACATTTGTGCTATCAGTGCCTCAAGATAATCATCTTGTTTGAGTGCACGGCTGACGAGTGCGGTTTCTTCTCTTAATATCTCAAGCGACCACTGCGGTGGCACACCCGCATGACTCATGATGAGCTGGTGTTCGGGTAATTCACGCATTAGGGGTTGCTGTCTCAGCCAGTCAATTGAGGCTGAAATATCGGGTGATTCAAGAATGTCAGTTAAATTATCACTGGGCTTTGCGCGTTTGAGCTTGCCGTGCAACGCCATTAAGTGGAGATCGTGATTGCCTAAAACCGTTTTTGCAGAATCACCTAAAGAACGAAAAAAGCGCAGTGTAGCTAAGGAGTCTGGTCCGCGAGCAACAAGATCACCTACAGCCCAGAGTTCATCACGGGAGGGATTAAAATCAACCTTAGCGAGTAATTTTTGTAATTCAGCGAAACAGCCTTGAATATCACCAACAAAATAATGCGCCACAGTGCCCCTTTCCTAATGATATTAATGTAGTAAGCCTGGGGTCGCTAAACGGAAGGGACGGATCGTCGCTTGGAAACGCTCACCCGATTCGCTGACCATGCCATAAGTGCCATGCATTATGCCAAGTGGCGTATCGAGCACAGTGCCACTAGTGTATTGATAGGCGGTATTTGGCGCTATGGTGGGCGTTTCACCGACAACTCCGGCGCCTTGGACTTCACTGGTATTGCCATTGGCATCTGTGATTATCCAGTGACGGGTCTCGAGTTTTGCGGCTAGCTCACCTAAATTGATGATAGTGATGGTATAGCTGAAGAGGTATTTTTCATCCTCGGGTGAGGACTGCTGCTCTATATATTCAGTTTTAACTTCAACCCGAATGGAGGTGTCCAATGCGCTCATTCTTGTTCCTAGGCTCTGGTTAAAGGGCACCTAAGTGCCCAGACATATTTATGCTTTCTTATCGCAAACCATGTTAGCCATAGCAACATACTGTTGCACGCTAATCTGCTCTGGGCGTTGACTTGAGTCAATCCCTAATTGCTCAAACTCATCGTCAGATAACATGTGCTTTAAGTTATTACGCAGAGTCTTACGACGCATGTTGAACGCCGTAGTACAAAGGTGGCGTAGTACGGTCACATCTTTGCAAGGGAACGGCTTTACAGCGTATGGCAATAAGCGTACGACTGCTGAGTCGACCTTAGGCGCGGGCGTAAAGCTGTGGGGCGGCACTTCAAGAACCGGAACCACTTGGCAGAAGTATTGCGCCATTACCGTTAAACGGCCATAGGCTTTACAGCCAGGGCTTGCCGATAAACGCAGTACCACTTCTTTTTGCAGCATAAAGTGCATGGTTTCAATCTGTTCGGCAAATTCGAACAGGTGGAACATCAGTGGCGTTGAAATGTTGTAAGGTAAGTTACCAAACACTTTCATCTTTTTGCCAGGCACACTCAATTGGCCAAAATCAAACTGCAGAGCATCACCTTGGTGAATGGTCAGTTTATCTTTAAGGACTGGGTGTTGATGTAAGCGTTCAACCAGATCGCGGTCGAGTTCGACGACGGTTAGATTATCCACAGCATCGGCTACGGGTTCGGTTAAGGCGCCAAGGCCAGGGCCGATTTCGACCATCACATGGTGATTATCGGGGGCAATAGCACCCACAATGCGGTCAATCACATTGCCGTCGGTAAGGAAGTTTTGTCCGAAACGCTTTCTGGCCGTGTGGCCTAAATGTACTTTGTTGCTCATTAATAATGTAATCGTTTAGTTCTTTGAGGATAACTCAATGGCTTTATTCAGAGCACAGACAAAACTGCCAATATCGGCTTTGCCTGTACCCGCGAGTGTGAGCGCCGTACCATGGTCAACCGAGGTACGAATATAAGGTAAACCTAAGGTGATGTTTACCGATTTGCCAAATCCTTGTGACTTGAGAACGGGAAGTCCTTGGTCATGGTACATGGCCAAGACGACATCGGCGTCCTGTAAATATTTAGGTTGGAACAGGGTATCGGCCGGTAAGGGGCCGACAATATTCATTTGAAACTCTTCTCGTAACTCGTTGAGTGCCGGAATAATCACGTCGATTTCTTCACGCCCTAAATGACCGTCTTCACCTGCGTGTGGATTGAGTCCACAGACATAAATTTTCGGCGAAATTATGCCAAATTTACTTTTCAGATCGGCATGTAAAATCTTGATAATATGCTGTAGGCGTTGACGCGTTATCGCTTTTGCAACATAGGCCAGCGGGATATGTGTGGTCACGAGTGCCACTTGTAATCCCGGCGTTGCCAGCATCATCACGACATCGGGGCAATTTGCTTGATGGGCAAAAAACTCAGTATGGCCACTAAAGGAAATACCCGCTTGATTGATAATGCCTTTGTGTACCGGACCTGTCACGACTGCATCAAACTCGCCGCTCATGTTTTTCTCGCCCGCATAACGCAAGGTTTCAACCACATAAGTGCTGTTTTGTTCATCGAGCTGACCGCAAATCGATTCGGTCACTAGCTTGAAGGGGGCAATGGTTAATGTGCCCGCTTCTTGCGGTTTAGGCGCTTGATTTGGCTGGTAAGGGCGGAAAGTCACTTGCAAACCGAGTTGTTTAGCTCGGCTCGCTAATAATTCTGGATCCGCACAAACGACTAACTCAGCAGGCCAAGCCTGCTGAGCGAGTTGTACGACTAAATCGGGGCCGATACCTGCGGGTTCACCTGGGGTAACGGCAATACGTTTAGTGCTCAATTAGAATTAACCTCGATTGGTCTCTGGCTGGAAGATTTCAATGTATGCGTCTGAGCGCATTTCGTCTAGCCAGTTTTGCAGTTCTTCGTTAAATTTGCGACGGAAGATCAACTGGTGCGCACGGTTGCTGTTGAATTGATCTGTGGCATCGGTTTTTCTGCGTTCTTCTAACTGAGTGATATGCCAACCGTGGGTGGTACGGAACGGCTCACTAATCTGGTCGGTTTTTAAGCTATTAAGAGTTTGAGCAAACTCAGGCACGTAAATGCTTGGTTCTGCCCAACCTAATTCGCCGCCTTTAGTGGCTGAACCAGGATCTTCAGAATATTGACGCGCTAGGTCTTCAAACTTAGCTTCACCTGAGCGAATTTGTTTCAGGAATTGCTCAAGCATAGCTTTAGCACGGTCTTCCGACAGAATTGGCGATGGCTTAAGCAAAATGTGGCGCGCTCTGACTTCTTCGATTTCTTTGGTTTGTAGGCCACGAGCATCCATGATCTTGATGATATGGAAACCTGCACCACTCTTAATTGGACCGATAATGTCGCCTGTTTTCGCGCCGTTGATCACTTCGGCAAACAGGGTTGGCATTTCGTTGATGTTCATGTAGTCCCAAATACCACCTTCGAGTGCTTTAGGGCCCGAAGAAGACGCTATAGCAGTACGGCGGAAATCTTCACCACTCTTCAAACGCTCCAAAACGATATTGGCACGTTTACTCGAGGATTCCAGCTGTTCACTGGTTGGATTACTTGGCACGTCAATCAGGATGTGGCCAATTTGATATTCCACATCTTTCATCCCTTGTTCTTGGATGAGTTTGACTAGGCTAGTAATTTCCTGTGGTGACACTTGGATACGGCGTTGTACTTGAATACGTTGAATTTCACCTAAGGTGATTTCTTCGCGTAATTGCTCGCGGTATTGGCTAAAGCTTAACCCTTCGCTTTCAATTTTCTGTTGCATCTGGGCCACAGACATTTTTTGTTCGCGCGCGATGTTTTCAATCGCTTGGTCTAATTGTAAGTCACCGATATGCAGGCCGATACGATCTGCCATTTGCAGTTGTAAACGGGTCAAGATCAAACGTTCGATCACCTGAGTGCGCAGGGCACTGTCGGAAGGTAACGATTGGTTTGCCGTTTTGGCATTGGCTTTAACAGTGTCAATCATGTTAGCGATTTCACTTTCGAGCACTATGCCGTCGTTAATTTGGACCGCAACACGGTCGAGTGGCTGAGGTGCGGCCAATGTAGGTTGGCTGATAGCGAGTGCAAATAAAGCAAAAATCAGATGTTTACTGGGTTTCATCCACAAAATCCTTGGCACGTTCTAAGGTCAGGTTCGACGGCTTAATTGAAATAACTTTACCATTTATATCGAAATTACAGCGAGTTGCCCTAATGTAATTTTTTGGCGATGCATTTGAGTGCATGGTTAACCCTTTAGGTCCGCTTTTATTAGCGTTAGCAAAAGGCAAACGGTAAGGCACTCATTAACCTGTTTGGACTCTCAGTCCTTGTTGAGGTTCAGCAATCTATCACAATTCTTTGCTAATTCCTCAGATAAAGCGGTTTTCTGTAGTTAAACAGGCCGTCATTGAGCATATCTGATACGCCTAATGGGCCAGAACCACCGAGTCCTTTAATGACTAAGTTCAGGTAGAAGCCGCTTTCAAATTGCTCACGGGAGTCGATAGCTGCAGAGCCTATGTTGTCGTCATAATTGGTTTTAATGCGGTAGTGATAACTAAATCGCACCGCATAACAGCATGATTCGTATTGAATACCTGTGTAGGTTTCAATGCCGCGGCTTTCGTTTAAGTCATAATACCAATTACCCACGAAGTAGAGATCGTCACTGATAGGCCAAGCACCACGAACGCCCGCTTGAGAGATGTTCACAGTATCATTGGTATTGGAGTTCAATAAATCAGGAACGTAACGATAACTAAATTGCAGTAATTTGTTCGCTTCGGGTCTGAAGTCTAAAGTGACTTCCGTTTTTTTATTTTCGCTGGTGTTGGTGTCGTACTGAATTGCCGCACCCATGTACCAATTATTCGTTAAACGTGTATCTAACTCGGCGGCTAGTACTGATGTAGATTGATTTGATTCAAAAATATTGTCTTCATAACCGACTTTACTGTCTTGCAGGTAAAAAATTTGTCCTAGGCTGAATTTAGTGGCTTCTTGGTTGTGACTATCAAACAGGCGTGTAGTAACACCTAGAGTGACTTGATTTGCATCGGAAATCCGATCCAGCCCCGAGAAACGGCGATCACGGAATAGACCAAAATAGTCATCCTGCAATTGGGCCGTATCATAAATACCTATACCACGTTGGTCTTCGTAGCCGACATAAAGATATTGGAATTGCGGCTCGAGTGTTTGGCGATAGTTTTCATCGAAAAGCTCAGTAAAACGCTCGAAATTAATCTGACCATTAATCCGTACCTGTGGAATGGTTCGGCTTACTGTGTCGTCGACAACAAGATCTGGGTCTTCATTATGTTGCCAATAATTGGTCTGCATTAACTTCACTTGGCTGGTGAGTGAGCCCGAAGGTCCGTGAATCGGCAGAGTCACGCTCGGTGCCATATGTAAACGCGTTGCCGTATTTACATTGTTGTCTTGATGGGCAAAATTAGTTAACTCCGAATTAAAACCAAAATCTAAATTATTCCAAAAGTCAGCGGCACGATAGTTAAAGTTGACCTGAGGCATCACCTGATACGGTTTTTCATCTTCACCAAGTACTTTAATGTCTTGGACCCGAGTGCTGATATCCCAGTTACTTTCGAAGTAGCTGATTTCACCTATGCGCGACAATTGGTTGTCGGTAGCACGGTTCACATCTGACTTTAAGTCATTGAAATAGTTGTTGTCTGACACATCAGTAAAATTAGCTAGAACACGCCAATTTTTGTCAATAGCCCCTTGATGTTGCCAGTTATACAGGTAGCGATTAGGGCTGCCACTGATCAATTGATCGTTGCCAAGGTATTCAAAATTGACTCGGCCTTTCTGGGCATCACCGGCTAGATAACCAAACTCAGTCTTAGTGAATAAACCACGGTTAGACATATAGTTAGGTGTAAAGGTTAAATCATATTCAGGGGCAATGTTCCAGTAATAGGGCGCCGAAAATTCGACGCCATTGGTAGTACTGGTGCTAAAGCTGGGGTAGAGGAAACCCGACTTACGTTTATCAGAAACCGGCACTGTCATGTAGGGAATGTAGAATACCGGCACACCGCCGACTCTTAATTTGGCATTCCAAATTTCGCCCCATTCTTCTTCACTGTTGATCTTAATTTTTTCGGCTTCGAGCAGCCAAGACACATTGTCGGGAGGACAAGTCGTGAAGTTAGTATTCGTTAAAATTAAATTGTTATTGATGGTGATTTGCAGTTTTTCGGCATCGCCATGGACCTGTTGGCCATGCAGCCAATATTGTGCCCCTTTAAGGGTGGCACGATTGGAGCGCATTTGAGCTTGCAATGATTCGGCGGTAACAGTGAAGTTACTGTCTTGAAAAACTAAATTACCATTGGCATCAAACTGTTCAGTCGCTTGATCTAGAATCGCCTCATCGGCTGCTATGTGTCTATCGCCTTGGCTAAAAACCACATCGCCACGGAAAATCGCCTGCTTACCCATTTCGGCATTGGTGTTATCAGACGCAATACGAATTTTGTTGAGTTCAGCCGCACTCATCCCTTGGGTTTGAGATACGATACGGGGTACTGGCGGTTCGATTAAGCATTGGGATGCCGAAGCGGTTAGAGAGTCGTCTGCCAGGACTAATTGCGGTAACAGGCTCAGGGCCAGAAGGTATCGGATCTGCATCTTTAGGTCAGTAATTATGATTTCTTATTCTGGACAAGTATGGATGGGGAAAGTTGCAATTGACAAACGCAACATCGCTTAATAAATCTCTCAATTTCTTAGCTGTTTCCAAATTCTATGCCAGCTATAATAAAGCAATTTTTCTTTAAGAGCCATGAAATGACTTTATCCGATCCGAGATTTCTTTCCCTTAATCAGTGGCTGAATGCTTATTTTTCCTGTGAGGTGATGCCTGTGTTGATTTCCGGAGACGCAAGTTTTAGGCGTTACTTTCGGATTTCGATGCCTGATGCTACCTTTATCGCCGCTGATTCACCGCCTCAGTTAGTGCCTATCGCCCCCTTTATTGCCCTGTCGAATGCTTATTCAGCCGTGGGACTGACAGTTCCAAAAGTGATCCATGCTGACGCCGCTCAAGGTTTTATGCTGATGAGCGACTTAGGCGATACCCAGCTGTTATCAGTGCTTAACACGCATAATGTGGCTGACTATTATCGTCAGGCGCTTGATTTATTGCCGCAGGTGGCCTCTGTGGTTGCAAGTCAGCATTTTGTTAGTGGCCTAGTTGAGCCCTTACCGCTGTACGACGAAGCCTTTGTTCGCCGTGAATTGCACATCTTTACTGAGTGGCTACTCGGCACTCATCTTAATTTGTCATTGGACGAGTCGGAGCTGCAAATGCTAAGCGATAGCTTCGATCTGCTTGTCGACAATGCGCTATCTCAGCCTAGCGTGGGGATGCATAGGGATTTCCATAGCCGCAATCTTATGCTGCAAGCAGACGAATTGTGCGTAATTGATTTTCAGGATGCCGTCGTCGGCCCTGTGACCTACGACGCGGTATCGCTATTGCGTGATTGTTATATTCGCTGGCCGCAGCCGTTAGTCGCAGACTTGATGCAATACCATTATCAGCAAGCACTCGCGCTAGGCTTCATTCCCGCACTGACTAATTTGGAACAATACCAAACTTGGTTTGATCTCATGGGCTTGCAGCGTCACATCAAGGCGGTGGGGATTTTTGCACGGTTAAATTATCGTGACAGTAAACCTGCGTATATGGCGGATATTCCACTGACATTAACGTATATTGTCGACATCGCCATGCAGTATCACGAACTCGTGCCATTTGCACACTGGTTGACTCGTCGCGTGTTGCCTGCGTTTACAGCTAGCCAGTCTTTATCTGAGGTTAAGCAATGAAAGCCATGATCTTGGCCGCCGGACGAGGTGAGAGGTTAAGGCCGTTAACGGACAATTTGCCTAAACCTATGGTGCCAGTATTAGGTAAACCGTTGATTGTTTACCATATTGAAAAACTTGCCGCGTTAGGCATAGTCGATATCGTCATCAACCATGCTTGGCTAGGGCATAAATTAGTTGAGGCGCTGGGCGATGGTAGTGCTTTTGGGGTGCAAATTCGCTATAGCGCCGAAGAGAGTGCGCTCGAAACCGGCGGCGGCATTAAACGGGCTTTGCCTTTGTTGTGTGAGAGTGAAAAGGGTGAAAGTGATGAGCCCTTTTTGGTTATTAATGGTGATGTGTTTATTGATACCTTACCGCCAATCACGCAGCTTGCTGCCGATACGCTCGCTCATTTGTGGCTAGTGCCTAATCCTGAGCAGCATCCAAATGGCGATTTTGCCTTGAGTAGTAATCGAGTGCAGGAGCTTGGTGAGACTAAGTTCACTTTCTCTGGCATAGGTATTTATCGGCCGTCGTTGTTTAATCAGACGCCGCAGGGGGCGTTTGCACTCGGTCCGTTGTTGAGAGCACAAATGGCTCAAGGCCGAGTCAGTGGCGCGCTGTTTGAGGGACTTTGGTGCGATGTTGGCACGATAGCACGCTTGCAAGGGCTCGAACTCAGATTACAAAGCAATACCTAAATATCCGTGTTGGCTTATCCATAGGATTTCGCTGGCACATCAAATACATAATAGAAATCAGGAAATAAGATGCGGCTTTGGGGTAAGTTTTTTGGATTTGTCATTGGCTTTATGTTCGGCCGTATTTTTGGTGCACTGCTAGGTTTGTGGCTCGGTCATCTTTACGATAAGCGCGCGGCTTCGGGCGTGGGGTTTCGACAAGTGCTAGGGCAGGCTAAGAATCGCCAAGCGATCTTTTTTAATACCACCTTTGCGGTGATGGGGCATGTGGCGAAAGCGTCGGGACATGTGACTGAAACCGATATTCGCATCGCGACCTTGTTAATGGATCAAATGCGCTTAACTGGTGAAGCCCGTAAAGAAGCGCAGCAGGCGTTTCGCGAGGGGAAATCGGTGGATTTTGATCTGCGTAGCAGCCTACAAGCTTTCCGTGTTATTACCATGGGCCGCAAAGAGTTAGTGCAGATGTTCATCGAAATTCAGATCCAAACGGCATTGTCCGACGGTGAACTGGATCCCGCTGAACACGCTATCTTGATGACGATTGCCCAAGAGTTAGGTTATGGTCGAGCACAGTTAGATGAATTACTGAAGCGCTGGCAGGCGGAGTTTCGCTTTCATCAGACCTCAGGTGGCAACAAAACATCGATTACCGATGCTTACAGTTTGCTGGGGATTACTAACGAAGCCAGCGACCAAGAAGTTAAGCGAGCTTACCGTAAGTTGATGAACGAACATCATCCCGATAAGTTAGTCGCTAAGGGATTGCCGCCGGAAATGATGGAGCTGGCAAATCGTAAGGCACAGGATATTCAAGCGGCCTATGACAGAGTCAAGTCTGAGCGCGGTATGCGTTAGTCTTGATTGCTTTGGATTGTATAAAAGATAAGGAATTCATTATGAAACACACGCAAAGCCTGTTGCTGTTGGTGAGTTTGTTACCTGTGACTATGTCCACGCAGGCCGAGGTGTTTGTCGCACCTTTTGGCGGTTATAGTCTGGGTGGCGGTCAATTTGATGTTAATCAAATTGACATCAACGCAGATCAAACGGGCGACAAGAAAAATGTGAAGGTCGAGGAATCGAGCCATTACGGCCTGATGCTGGGTATTGGCACGAATGATCCCGGTAATATTTATCTTTTATACAGCCACCAAGCCTCTGAACTCAAAAGTGGCGGTTTGTTTACGCCCGATCGTCTTACCTCGTTAGACTTAGATTATATCCACTTAGGTGGCACTTTATATTTTCCCCGTGGCGATATTCGACCCTACGTCACCGCAAGTGCAGGGATCACCCGCATGCTGCCTGACGCTTGGTCGAGTGAAACGCGTTTCTCTATGGGGATTGGCGGTGGGGTAGAGTATCAAGTCACTCAACACTTTGGTTTGTTTGCAGATATTCGCGGTTACGCGACGTTTATCAACAGCGACAGCTCACTGTTTTGTAATGAAGATGAATGCCTATGGCACATTACGTCGGATGTGATGTGGCAGGCGCAGGCTAACCTTGGGCTCAAAGTCAGCTTTTAGCACTAACACATCGTTTTAAAAGGAGATTTAGCGGCATGAAGATAGTTGTACTCGATGGCGAAACTTTAAATCCTGGCGATCTCAGTTGGCAATCCTTGACTGAACTAGGCGAGTTTACGTGTTTCTCCCGCACTGCGGGCGCCGATGTTGTCGTACGTGCTCAAGGTGCTGAGATCATTCTCACCAATAAAACGCCGCTCAATGCCGAGACTCTGGCGCAACTTCCCGCACTTAAATATATAGGTGTACTGGCAACGGGCACTAACGTTGTCGATATCGCGGTAGCTAAAGCGCAAGGCATAGTGGTGACAAATGTGCCCGCCTATGCGCCCGATGCCGTAGCGCAGATGGTGTTTGCCCATATACTGCATCACACCCAAGCTGTGGCTGCCCATCATCAAGCGGTGGTTGATGGTCAGTGGGTGAACTGCCAAGATTTTTGTTTCACCTTAATGCCGCTGCAATCTTTAAAAGGCAAGACTTTAGGCTTGATTGGTTATGGTGATATCGGCCAGCAGGTTGGGACGCTCGCCCTTGCATTCGGGATGAAAGTGCTCGTCAATACCCGCTATGTTATCAAAGACTTGCCCCAAGGTGCCACTTGGGTACCGCGTGATACTGTGCTGAGCGAATCAGATATTATCTCGCTGCATTGCCCGCTTACCCCTGAAACTGAGCAATTTATCAATCAACAAACCCTCGCCTTGATGAAGCCTAATGCGCTGCTGATTAATACGGCGCGCGGTGGATTAATTGATGAGGCCGCGCTTGCTGCAGCGCTTTCACAAAATCGCTTATTTGCCGGTGTCGATGTGTTATCGACCGAGCCGCCCTGCGCGGATAATCCCTTATTGCATGCACCAAATATCAGCATTAGTCCCCACAATGCGTGGGCGACTAAGGAAGCGAGACAAAGTCTACTCAACATTGCCGTGGCGAATGTGCACGGTTATTTGCAGGGTGACGTGATTAACTGTGTGAACAAGTAAAGCGGTATGCGTCTTTCTCCCTTTTCATCATATCGACGTTAAGAGAGAAAGACCTGAATGGTTAGTTATTGTTGTGTCTTTCTTCTACGCATCCACCACACACCAATCAATCCAGCGATGACTAATACGCCAAATACGACGGGCTTTTTCAGCTTATGGTACAGAGCGTTCCATTCAGCTATTTCATTGGCCTGTGCTCGTTTTACTGCACCGTCAAAATCGGGTGCTTCACACTGCATACCAAAGTTTTCGGCCCAAGGCACAAAGGGGCCGTTGGCGACGTATTTTTTGTAGTAGCGTAGGGCAAGTTCTTGATCTCGATACAATACCCAACCCGTGGCTTGGCAGAGTAGCGCGGCGTAGGCTTGGCTGTTGTGGGGTACATGATCCGATGCCTTGTTGGCCAGTTCCGCCGCCGTGTAACGATAATGAAAGCGTTTATCGGGAACGGCTTGGCTGGCGCTTAACCGCAACTGTTCTTTTTCGGCCAATTTGCTCGGTTCATTCCAATCGCTTAGATCGAATACCCCTTGGTATATAGAGTAATCCGGGGCTAATTCAAACCCTAAAATTTCCATACCTTGATGGCGGGCAAGTTCGGCAGCAGCCCAATAGGCCTTAGCGCTATCTATGCCTGTTGCATTTTTCGCCGCGTTCAGCTCAGTGCCATAGGTGAGGGCGCTGGCATTAAGATTAGGATTAGGGAAATAAGCAGGCGCTTCGGCAATTGCGCCTTCACGTAATAATCTGCGGCCCAGTAAATAGCGTAAGCGATTGTTAATCGGCTCTATATTATCGTACCAGTCGCTATCTTTAGGATATTCGAAGGCGATAAGCGGCACATGCTCATCGATAAATAACTTAAGTTCAGCCGTGGTGAGCACGCGCTCCGCCACATAGGCTATGTCTTGCCAGTATTCGTCGCCGCTGGCGAGTAAGTGATTGAGCGCATCGACATATTCACCGCGCTCTAGGGATAACACACCTTGCTCGGCGCGAATACGGCAGTAAGTGGCTTTATCTTCATCGGCATTAATGGCTTGCTGCTGAGTCTCTTTGGCATCAACTGTAGCTAATGCTTCATCGGATTGTTTGGGGAAGTGACGCGCCGCCTGAGCATAGGCCTTGGCCGCCTCTGCTTGATCGCCCTTCTGTAGCATTAATTTAGCGGTTAGCCACCAAGTGAGGCCGCTGGGTTTCGCGAGCGTCAATAGGCGCTCAGCACTAGCGTAATCCCCTAGCTGGTAATAAATTGCCGCTAATTTATCGCCATGGTTGAGCTGTAAACCATCGGTTGGGAACACTTTGAGGATTTCAGCTACCTTTGAGCCCATTTCCGAAAGCTGGCCATCGTAGGCAAATTCATTGGTGCTGCTTTGCCAATAGGCAATCAATAACTGCTGCACGCTTGTCTGTTGCAGCAACGGTTTCAGCTCAGCAATATCTTTCCCCATCAAGGTACGGCTTAACATCAATAAAGAATCATAACCGCCGCTATCGCCCTGTACTGATTGGGTGGCATAGAGCTCAATAGCCTTATTCAGTGCATCAGGGTTAAGCATCATTTGTAGCTCAGTACCATCTGCACCTTGATTGGTAACTTGTGGGCTCGGCTGGCCTTGGTGCAGCAGGATATAAGCCTGCTCACCTAGGCTTGCTAAGCTCAAGCGCAGGGGATCGGCGGCGCCTTGGGCGACTTCGGTTTGCAATTGAGTCAGGTAAGCGTTGGCACGATTAAAGTGCTCAGGATCCGCCGAGGTTTTACTTAAGATAAGCTCAATACGCGACAGCGAATAGAGGGCCCACAGGCTGCGAGATGCGCGTTCGCTTTCTGGTAATTTAATGATTTTGCTGAAATAGTTACTTGCTCTATCATAATCTTGTGCCTCAAACGCCACGGCGCCTAAGGTGTACCAGGTCAGCGCTTGGGGCAGATCTTTATCTAACTTGGCGGCCATTTGTTCGGCCTCGATTGGGCCTGTCGCATCCCTTAGTGTGTTCACTAAGATCAAATGGGCTTCACTTAATTCGCTGTTTTCAAAAGCACGAGTTTGTGACAGATAACGGCTATGCACTTCATCCCACAGATATTCCTGCGCAGCTGGCGCATCTTGATACTGCCAAGGCAAAGGTTTTGCGAGGGCGGTAAGCTGCTGGCTGAAAGAGGTTTGCGGTAAATAACTGAGATTACTCTGTCTGTCTTGAGTCAATTGCAAAGGGAAGTCGGGGCCGCAGGCCAATAGCATTGGCGAAAATAGGCTTAAACAGATAAGCGTGGTCTTTTTAAGCATAAAAGCCCGATTGGATTTTGCCATTGTGGACGATGATGTTGGCTTATGGCGCATAAATTCCCTGTAAATATAATGACTCACAACGTGCCCAGCCTATCACTTTCTGGCCGCCAGGGTTGAGCATGTGTTTTTGAGTTTGTTTGTGTGCTTGCGGCATTGGCATGTTCGTCGCGCTTGGAGCTGTGTCAGTCGGCGCCAATGCGGCGATATTTTCAGCTCGCCACTGCCAGATTAACAGCCCATTTTTTTGTTTCACGCGATAGCCATTTTGCGCATCATACCCGCTGCAAGCTTGTCCCGCTAGGGTCAAACTCGCAGGAATGTCGCCAGCAATATTACCGCGATTAATTAAGCTCAATTGGAAGAGCTGTGGCTTGAGGATTTGTTGGCTTTTAGCTTTATTTTCAGTGGCCAATGTTGTTTGAATATCGTTATCGCTTGAGAGCACTAATTCAATCTTGGCGGTAAGCTCACCTTGCTGCGCCACAGCGATTAAGGTATCAAGTGGCCAAACCCTTTTATCTCCTTCCAGCGGCAGCCTGAACCAGATAATGCCTTTAAGCTTGGCATCAGTGCGGCTTTGCAGTTTGTGCACAAAAGCTTGTAACACTTGCGGATCTGCCATCAGTTCCTCAACAGCATGGGAGTCATTGAGTTGACCCCGTTGCGGTGTTTCACTCTCCACTTTATAACCTGAAGCTGTGCTGATGACCGCCGAGCCGTAAGCGGGGAGCGCAATAAGGTAAGGCACAGTGCTGATATTTGAGAGTTGCTGCACCCACTGCCAACCTTGAGTCGCATCGAATAGTCCGAGGCGTGGATCGCTTACGCTGTGAATTTGCAGCACGAGTTCATCAATATAAGTGAGCAATGCGGGGAAATCGGTGCTATTGAGCCAAGCGGGCAGGGCGGTAATGCTGAGTTTGAGCTCTGCTGGTAGCTGCGCTTTAAGCTTCTTAAGAAAATCCCGATAGGCGGGCAGTTTGCTGCTAGCGCTGTCGTGGTCGATTTCAACACCTGTGATGTGTATGCCTTTTGCTTGCCAACTGTTAAGTACTTGGCTGATTTTATGGATCACTGCTTCATCATTTAAATGGCTCAGCTGGCCATCTAAGCGGATCACGGCGACTTTAGGTCTATGATCGGCCTGAAGCCAAGCATGATTGACCGCGACTTCAAACCAAATGTCTGCGCCATTGGGTTTTGGATGCGCTTGCAGCGCTAGAATGCGCAATCCTTGGAATACCCCTTGGCTTTGCGCTAATGCCGTTTGATTAGCGGGGCGCCATTGGCGCTGCCAGATATAGACTTCTTGCGAAAGTGGTTCGCGAGGCATTGCAGTTACGGAGGTGACTTCTGCTATATGACTGGCATTTAGGTTTGCTATGAGTTCACTCGGTTCCGATGCGGGCTGACAGGCGCTCATGAATAGGGCGGCGCTCAGCAAAGCGAATAAGAACCCTTGATTTCGGCTAATGTTTGTAACCAGATTGCCTATGCCCATACTACTGCTATCGATTCCGTTTTGAGTGAGGCATTACTATGCCCGAAAAAGCTCGCTTTTACATCGCGGTCAAACTTCTGATAATGCCCCTAAGCTTGGTTCTTCCTTGGGTGCCTTGCTAATCAATATAGAACTCAGGTCTCAAAAATCAGGATCGACCTGAAAGCGCATCCGCTCACGGGTAACGGGATGCTGAAGCATCAATAAATCCGCATGCAGATGCAGGCGATTGGCGCGAGTGCCGTAGAGGTCGTCACCGACAATCGGTGTATTTAGCCCCTCTGAGTGGGCGCAGTGAACCCTGAGTTGATGGGTTCTGCCTGTTTTTGGATGCAGATACACGCGGGCTGTACGCGCCATTTCATCAAGTTGGCTCAATTCCCAATGGGTTTCGGCAGTTTTACCAAACTCGTGGCAAACGAGTTGTCTCGGTCTATCGTCTAAATCGCCACGCAAGGGTAAAGAGATGTGACCCGTCGCCTGCTTATTTGCCATTACCGCAGGAATTCCCGCCAAAAGTGCCACATAACGTTTAGTCACAGTGCGCTGGATAAATTGTTTTTGCAGCTGTTTATGGGCATCTTTTGTCAGCGCGATCACCATTAATCCCGAGGTCGACATATCGAGCCTGTGGACGATAAGCGGCCCTGTGGCATGGGGGAAGGTTTGGCGGATACGCGAATACACTGAGTCTTCAATTTCTTTGCCGGGCACGGATAAAAACTCGGCGGGTTTATTCACAATCGCCATCGCATCGTCTTGGTAGAGGATGGCTAAGGTTTTGCCTTCGGCAGGGTTGGTCAGCAGAGGGTTTTCATCGACCACGAGTCCTTCGAGCATATGTCCTAGAATAGGCTGGCATTTTCGCAGGCAGGCGGGATAAAACTGCTTATGCTGGCGAATTTCTGATTTTGGCGGTGCGCCCCACCAAAACTCGGCAATCGCTAATGGCTTAAGGTCATGTTTAAAGGCGTAATGTAACAACTTAGGGGCAGCACATTCTCCCGAGCCTGCGGGCGGGGTTAACTCAACCGTGCCATTAAATATACCGTTAAGGCTCTTTTCTGTGCCTTTAATATTCAAAAACCGATACTGTTCAAATAACTTTTGCTGCAGCGCCGCCGAGAGCCGTTTGCGCTGTTGTCGTAACGTCTCGCGCTCATCTGTTAGTTGGCTTAGCGCTTGGCTGATGGCATGGATACGTTCATCCCAATAGCGTTTAATATCTCTTAACTGATTCTTTTCATTGATGCTTTCTTGGCTGAGCTTGGCTTCAGTTATTGCGTTTTCACGCAAGGTCTCATCAGTCGGATTGGGAGCCAATTGGGCTGCGAGTTGATTGCGCTGCGCCTTGCGCGATTGGCGGCCATCGATCATCACTTGTCTGTGGGCAGCAAGTTTGGCTTGCGCTTGAGCTTGTTCAGTTTCTAGCTCGGTTGATAGCCTCGGAATGTCGGGATGGTTTTCTACTGTAAGTAGCTGCTCGTTAATTTGATTGATTTGCAGGTTTTCGGCGTGGAAAAAATTGTCCTTAGCCAGCATATCAAACACAGGAGGAACGAAGCGCGGCCAATGGTTTTGTTCAGCCAACTTACCCGAAAATGCCGATAAATAGCCCACTTCGCCCTGTGGGTTTTGCACCAGCAATACGCCGAACATCTTGCCAATGGCGCCAGTTAACTCACCCGTGAGGCCAAAGTTATGTTGCCAGTCATGCTGAGTCTCAAGGTGGTGTTGTAATTCGTTGGCTGCAAGCACGCACAGCGGATGTGGTTCGTAATAGAAAGGAAAGGTAAAACGCTGCGGCAGGGCATAGGCATCAATGGCTTGTGTGAAAGAGGTAAAGCAAGAAGGCTGAAGCTGCATATGGATTTCTACTACTATTGGTTTCTATTACTGATGAGTTTTAGGCGACGTTCGAATTAAGTTACAGACTTAAAAATCAATAGCCTGAATAAAGAGTTAGGTCAAAAGACTTGCTTTGCTTGCAAAGTAAGGCCATAAGACAAGGGCGCTAGTTTACTCTGTCGGTTTGGGTGGGTCACTTTTTATTGGTAAAGGTTCTTGATGTTGTACTGTGTGCATTGAAAAAGGGAAATGGCGTTGGAGCGCATTTCCCTTAGATTTGTCGTTTGGTGCTTGAAGCCAATTTAAAACCGATAAAACAGTTTAAAAGATGACCTTCACTTTACTGGCGCTATCGAGTGCTTTGCTGACTGCGCTGTCGATATCGATATCACGGGCAAGCGCGACGCCTAAGCGGCGGCGGCCATCAATATCGGGTTTGGCAAATATTCTCAGCTGAGTGTTGACCGCCTCTAATGCAGCGGCAATGCCTTGATAGCGGATATTACTCGAGGTGCCTTCTGCCAAAATCACTGCAGAGGCGCTTGGCCCATGCTGATGGATATTGGGGATTGGCAGACCCAGAATGGCTCTAACATGTAGGGCAAATTCTGATAAATCTTGGCTAATGAGTGTGACTAAGCCTGTGTCATGTGGCCTTGGTGAGACCTCAGAGAAATACACTTCATGGCCTTTAACAAACAGCTCAACGCCAAATAATCCATAACCGCCAAGGGCTTCGACGACTTTGCTCGCAATCGCTTGGGATTTTGCTAGGACTTCATCGGACATGGCTTGTGGCTGCCATGACTCACGGTAATCGCCATCTTCTTGTCTGTGGCCAATTGGGGCACAAAAATGAATGCCATTGACTGCGCTGATTGTTAACAGGGTGATTTCATAATCGAAGGGAATAAAGCCTTCCACTATCACGCGCCCGCCGCCGGCGCGGCCACCTTCTTGGGCGTATTGCCACGCTTTATGGCTGAGGGCGATATCGCGAATAACGCTCTGACCTTTGCCTGATGAGCTCATGACTGGCTTAACCACGCAGGGCACGCCTATTTCACTAATCGCTTGATTAAATTCGGTTTCAGTATCACAGAAAAAATACGGAGAAGTCGGTAAACCTAAGGTCTCAGCGGCGAGGCGACGAATCCCTTCTCTGTCCATAGTGAGCTTAGTTGCCCGTGCAGTGGGGATGATATTTACCCCTTCGGCTTCCATGTCCACTAAGGTTTGGGTGGCGATGGCTTCAATCTCTGGGATGACTAAGTGCGGTTTTTCTAACTCGATAACCGCACGTAGGGCGTTTGCATCGAGCATATTGATCACATGGGAGCGATGCGCGACTTGCATGGCGGGGGCGTTGGCGTAACGGTCAACGCCAATCACTTCAACGCCTAAGCGTTGCAGTTCAATGGCCACTTCTTTGCCAAGTTCACCGCAGCCGAGCAACATGGCGCGTCGTGCGCCCTCAGTGTAGGGAGTGCCTATCATGTGTGATTCCTTTATTCGCAGTTGTAGGGATTGCGTCATGGCGCGCAATTTAGCCATGAGTTTAACGCGAACGGCACATTAGAGCATGATGTAAATAAACAAGTGTGCTTTAGATCACTGGGTTTGGTGTTAACACGATTCAATTTGACTTGGCTGGAAGTGATTGTTTTTTGTTGTTCTATAATGTTGTTTAGTTGTTAATTTTAGCCTTGAGATATTCAACTGTGTTTGTTTGATTAGTGATCATGATGATTGAGGGGATTCAAATGTTTTTAGATTACTTTGCGTTAGGGATTTTATTTTTTGTGGTTGTCGTTATTTTTTATGGTGTGATTGCTATCCATGATATTCCATACGAAATTGCCAAAAAGCGTAATCACCCACAGCAAGATGCGCTGCATATTGCTGGGTGGGTGAGTTTATTTACGTTACATGCTATTTGGCCATTTTTATGGATCTGGGCCACCTTATATCGAGAAGATCGTGGCTGGGGATTTGGTACTGTGATGAAACGAGAACAGGCGTTAGAGGAGGATGTGGGCACTTTACGTCAGACGGTAATAGCGTTACAAGCGAGACTTGAGCAATTAGAACAAGCAAGCGCCGCTGTTGAAGAGCCGAATACTACCAATAAAGTCGAGGTCTAAAATGGATCTATTGCTGATACTGACCTATGCCGCCATCTGTATTGTTATTTTTAAAGTGTTTAAAATCCCGCTGACTAAATGGACTGTGCCTACTGCCGTTTTGGGGGGCGTGGTGCTCATTGGTGCCTTAATACTGCTAATGAACTATAACCATCCTTATTCACGTTTTGCTCGGGAATATTTTGTCACCATTCCTATTACCCCTGCGGTAAAAGGGTTAGTGACTCGTGTTGAAGTGCAGCCAAATACTCCTGTTAAACAAGGAGATGTACTTTTCCGAATTGATCCCACCCCCTTTGAGGCCGTAGTAAAGCGTAAGCGTGCCGCGTTAGTCGCTGCCGAGTTAGAAGTGCCACAGCTCGCCGCCGCATTGGAATCGGCTAAAGCTAATGTTGAGCGAGTCAATGCTGATAAAGATCGCAATAAATCCGCCTATGAACGCTATGAAAGCGGTCATCGAAAAGGAGGCGCTAATTCTCCCTTTACCGCATTGGAATTGGATAATAAACGCCAACTGTATCTTGCTTCTGAAGCGCAGTTAACTGCTGCTAGATCAGAAGAGTTACGGATGAGGCTTGCCTATGAGTCTAATATTGATGGCGTTAATACTAAAGTGGCTGGCTTGCAGGGAGATTTAGCGAGCGCACTCTATGATTTAGAACAGACCATAGTACGGGCACCCGCTGATGGTATCGTCACCCAAATGGCGCTCCGTCCAGGGGCTATGGCTGTGCCTTTACCGTTAAGGCCCGTGATGAGTTTTATCCCTGATGAGCAACGTTATTTTGCCGGAGCCTTTTGGCAGAATTCTCTACTGCGCCTGAAAGAGGGCGACGAGGCCGAAATTATTCTCGATGCCGCGCCAGGGAAAGTGTTTAAAGGCAAAGTGGCGAAAGTGCTACCTGCAATGGCTGAAGGTGAAATCCAAATGGGTGGTGTATTAGCGTCCTCCAGTCGTCTGTTTCAAAATGGTCGAGTGGTTGTTTTGATTGATATCGATGACGACGCTATTCGTAAAGAGTTCCCTGCTGGAGTGTCAGGCCAAGTGGCTATTTACACTGAACACTTTCACCATGTGGCTGTAATGCGTAAGGTATTACTCAGGATGCAAGGCTGGTTGAATTACTTATTTTTTGATGGACATTAGTGCCTAAACCGTTAAATCTTGTTTGTTGAGCACTTTGTTCAGTTCAGTGTAAAGGTTGATGTAAAGTCCAGTTCGCTGGACTTTTTTGTGGCAATTTTTAGGTTAGTTAAAAGGGATGTGAACGACATGCAAGATATTCGCGATTTAACCTCAGTGCTGCGCTCCAATACGCCAATCGTAGTGATTGAAACCTATGAAGAATATCGCGTGGTCGAGTTACTTAAACGGGTCGCCAGTGTGCTTTATCAACCTGTGTTTACTTGGAGCATTACCCAAGGTTTAGCACGGGTCGATAAACCTATGGCGGCGCAAAAGTTTAATAGCGAACCCACAGATTTGCTTGGGCAAATTAAATCAACCTCGCAGCAGGGGATTTATGTACTGTGCGACTTTCATCCCTTTGTGATTGATGCGCCAAAAAATGTCCGTTTACTCAAAGAAATCGCCCTCGAGTACGAGACACTGCAACACACATTAGTGCTGGTGAGCCATGCCTTTGATATCCCACCCGAAATCAAACGTTATTGCGCCTATTTTCAATTAACCTTACCAAGCACAGTGCAATTGCAAAACCTGATCTACCTTGAGGTCGATAAAATTCGTCACCAAGGCACGCCGTTATTGGTCGATGATACCGCTGTGGTCAAATTGGCGGAGAATCTACGGGGCGTGACTTTAGACGATGCCCGCCGTCTGGTGCGCAAAGCCATAGTCGATGATGGCGCTATTACCTTGTCAGATATCGATGCCATCAATAAAGCCAAGTTTCAGTTACTCGACTTAAACGGTGTGCTGCAATTTGAATACGACACCAGTGATTTTTCGCAGATCGCCGGGCTGCATAATCTAAAAAAATGGCTCAAGCAACGTGTACCTATCGCGGCTGTCAGCACCCTTCGCCAAGCCGATAAGCCGACTTCTGTTCAACACACTAAGGCGCTCGATGCGCCCAAGGGGATTTTGCTGCTGGGTGTGCAGGGCAGTGGTAAGAGCCTCGCGGCTAAGGCGGTTGCGGGCGTTTGGCAACGACCTTTGCTCAGACTCGATATGGCAGCCCTATATAACAAATACATAGGTGAAACTGAGAAGAATCTACGGCATGCACTGGAGCTTGCTGACATGATGTCGCCCTGCGTGCTTTGGATAGATGAAATTGAAAAAGGCTTAAGCGGCAGTAGCAGCGATGAGGGCACATCGACGCGGATACTCGGCACCTTACTCACTTGGATGGCGGAGCGTAAATCTGAAGTGTTTGTGGTGGCGACCGCCAATGACATTCAAGCTCTGCCGCCAGAATTGATGCGAAAGGGCAGGATGGATGAAATCTTCTTTGTCGATTTACCCGACGAAGCTATACGCAAAGCCATCTTCTTAATCCACTGTCAGCGCCGTGGAATCGATGTGGCGAGCTTAGATCTCGCTCAATTATCGGCCCGCAGCCAAGGATTTTCCGGCGCCGAAATCGAACAAGCTGTAATTGCAGCTATGTATACCGCAAGAAGCGTTGAGCGCAGTGTTGATCAAGTGCTATTACTTGAAGAACTCAGCAAAACACGGCCTTTATCTGTGGTCATGAGCGATAAAATCAATGCGCTTAGGCAATGGGCCGCAGGTCGAACTGTGAATGCCCATGAGTAAGATTTTTGCTTGGTACCATGGGTGCTAACTAGCATTTTTAAACGCTATATTGGCTTAGTTATTTTCGACATTCCCAAGGTACTGTTATGAATGATGAGTCGTTTTAATGGATATTAGTGATACAAGGATAAGAGATTGAAAAGTGTATATGAACTGATTGATATCGAAGACTCTGGCATAAAAGTAGTCAATGAAATGGTTGCTGGTGCAGAGCATTGTGTAGAAATACTGCCGCCTTCAAAGGATCGGGTTGAAGTACTTGAATCCCTTCAGATATCGACTCGTTCGGTATTAGGGGCTATTGCCTACGAAACCGGTGGGATTTTGATCGACAATGGATGGATTCGATTTTTCGGCTCTGGACATGAAAGATTGTCTAGAAACCTTACTGATTGGGATAGAAGTGCACATTATCTGTTAGTGGCGAATGACGTAGTTGGTGGATTTTTTGCTATCAACGGCGGCGGGTTAGGCGCAGATGTTGGAAATATATACTATTGGTCGCCAGATTCAATTCATTGGGAAGGGTTAGAAATCGGGTTCACAGATTTTTTTCAATGGTCAGTTACAAAGAGAATCAATGAGTTTTATGCGAGTTTAGGTAAAGAGCGCTTTCAAAAAAACTATTCACAGATAGCTACAGATAAATGCCTGAGCTTTTATCCATTTTTATGGGCGAAAGAAGGTTCTATTGAAATAAGTAGCGTGAAAGTGGTGTCAGTTGATGAAATGTATAGGTTGAAATTGGAATTATTAACCTCGGTTAGTTAATTCGTTTACCCGCTGATTTTATGAGTACTTTTGCAACAATTATTTGTTATAAACATCTAATGTGTTGATTACTAGATATAAATTTGCTTATCAGCTCTATTGATTCAACATGGATGGGCTGTATATGCCATCCATAATTAACTTCGGAGGGGACAGCGCCAAGATCTAGCTGACGGTTTTGGCTGTATCTTGGGTTTTCTCGTTACCGCTTGCATCAAAAATCAAAGCAGTCGCTATCACACCAAATGAATGCTTTGCTTTTTGTGTCGACAATATCTCTCTGAATGGTTTGAATTTTGGCGGTATCACTGCCCAGTGATACCGCTAATATTGCTGATTTCAACCTTGATGATTAGATATCAAAGGCGAGACTGCCCGGAGTCAGGAATGGCCAACTTAGACGCGTCGGTGAACTCTCACCCTGCGCACCAAAGAAGTAAGCTGTTCTTGGGGTAGCGTAAACTACACTGCCTTTTTGCAACCCGAGTTCCTGCAGATTATGGTGGGTGAATTTGGCTTCCCACAGTTCTTCGCTATGCCAGCCGTGTGGGGCTAATTCCAGTCTTACTTCGGCGCCAATGGGGGTCATGGCGACAATATTGAACGGCAAATTGGCCTGACTATTGGGCTTATTTGACAGCGCTAATTCGTGACTGCGTACATAGAGAACACCATCTTGCTGCAGTGCTGGCTGTTCTGGAGGTGTTAAAAATGCTTGACCATTTTCCCAACGTTTTTGTTGCCAACTGGCTTCAAAGACATTGACGTTACCAAGAAAATCAAACACAAAGCGACTATTGGGGTGTGAGTATAGCTCAGCAGGTGTATTAATCTGCTCTATATGACCATTGCTCATCACTACCACTCTATCTGAGAGCTCAAGCGCCTCATCCTGATCGTGGGTCACAAACACGCTGGTGAATTTCAATTCATCATGCAGGCTGCGTAGCCAGCGGCGTAGTTCTTTACGCACTTTAGCATCTAAGGCGCCAAAGGGTTCATCCAGTAGCAAGACTTCTGGTTGGGTCGCCAGTGCGCGGGCCAATGCAATGCGCTGTTTTTGTCCTCCCGAGAGTTGTTCAGGATAGCGCTGTGCGAGGTGGCCTAGTTGTACTGTTTCTAGCAGTTGTGTCACTCGCTTATGAATTTCTGCCGCCGAAGGCCTTTGTTTTTTCGGCATGACTTCGAGTCCAAAGGCGACGTTATCGGCGACCGTCATATGGCGAAACAGCGCGTAGTTTTGAAACACAAAACCCACGCGTCTTTCACGCACATGCACTTGAGTGACATCTCGGTTGCCGAATTGAATTTGGCCGCTATCGGCTCCCTCGAGCCCAGCAATAATCCGCAATAACGTGGTTTTACCTGAACCAGATGGTCCCAGCAGACCAATCATTTCCCCTTCTTGAATATCAAGATCCAGCGGGGAAAGCGCCTGAAACTTGCCAAATTTCTTGGAAATATTAGTAAGACGAATACTCATAGTTGGCTCTGCTCTTTATTGTCATTGGCGGATAAACTGCGTTGTTGTCGCCATTCAACGACGGCTTTTAGCATTAGGGTAACTAGTGCAATCAGGGCGAGTAATGACGCGCTCGCAAAGGCGGCTTCGGCCTGATAATCTTCATACAATAATTGCACATGTAAGGGTAAGGTATTGGTTTCGCCGCGAATGTTGCCAGACACGACAGCAACGGCACCAAATTCGCCCACGGCTCTGGCATTGGTGAGGATCACACCGTAAATCAGTGCCCACTTGATATTAGGGAGTGTCACTCTGCGGAAGAGTTGCCACCATGAGGCACCGAGGATCACTGCGGCTTCTTCTTCCGATGCGCCCTGTTGTTGCATCAATGGAATGAGTTCTCTGGCGACAAAGGGACATGTGACAAAAATGGTGACTAACAGTATTCCCGGCCAAGCAAACATGATCTGCAGATCGTGCTCATAGAGCCATTCGCCCAGCCAACCACTGTTGCCATAGAGTAGCAAATAGAGCAAACCTGCGACGACAGGGGATACCGCAAACGGAATATCAATTAGCGTGATTAATAACTTGCGACCGGGGTATTCAAACCGAGTTACGCTCCACGCCAGCATGATCCCGAACACTAAATTGATGGGGACGGTGAGCGCCGCAACCATCAGCGTCAAACCTATCGCATGCAGCGAATCTGGCTGAGTTAAGTGACCAATATAACGCTCCCAACCTCCGACAAACGCTTGCTGAAAAATACTCACCAGCGGCAATAGCAACAATAGCAAGCCTAAGAACACCGCGAGGGTAATCAGGCTCCACTTGATAAGAGGTGCTTCACCGACTCTTAAGGGCTTAAATGAGTTCATGTTTGCTCCTTATCGTCCATGAATGCGGCGCAGATAACGCGCCTGCCACAGGTTTATTAGCAGTAATAGCAGTAGTGAGGTCATCAGCACCACAGAGGCAATGGCACTGGCGCCGGCAAAATCAAACTCCTGCAGGCGGACAAAGATCATTAACGATGTGATTTCACTGATATAGGGCATGTTGCCCGCGATAAATATAACGGCACCAAACTCACCTAGGCTACGGGTAAAAGACAGTGCCGTCCCGACCATCAAGGCTGGCCACAATGACGGCAAAATGATCCGCCAGAATACCGCGCGATCCGAGGCGCCAAGGGTCATGCCCGCTTCTTCTTCATCGTGGGATAATTCTTCGAGAACCGGTTGTACGGTACGCACCACAAAGGGAATACTGGTGAAAATCATCGCGACCACTATGCCCAGCGGGGTGTAGGCGACTTTTATACCCAGTTCTGCCAATACACTACCGATTTGGCCGTTTTCCGCATACAGGGTCGCTAAGGTGATGCCTGCAACGGCTGTCGGCAACGCAAAGGGCAAATCTACCAATGCATCTAAGATGCGTTTGCCGGGGAATTCATAACGTACTAGCACCCATGCGAGTAACAATCCGAAAAGGCAGTTAAATAGCGATGCCGCGAGCGCCGATAGTATGGTGACTCGGTAACTCGCCAGCACCCGAGGATCTGTGATGACGCCCCAGTATTCGGACAAGCTCATTGAACTGGTCTGCATAATCAGCCCAGTGGTTGGCAATAATAAAATCAGGCTGACAAACAGTAGGGACACACCTAAGCTGATGGTAAAACCTGGAAGAACCCGCTTATGGCGTAAACGCCCGTTATTAAAAATCACAGAATAATCACCCGGTCAGGTTAATTGAGTTAATCCAATACGCTGTATTTGCCGTCAGCGATCGGCTGTCTGAGTTAAAGACTATTGAATTCGTCTTCGCTGCTTGAAAATCATCACTCGTCAATGCGCTAAAATTGCTTAACCCGGGACTGAGCCCGGGTTGCAATGTTAACCTTTTATAGCATCAAGCTGAAATTAGCGCTTGAGTAACTCATCGAGTTTTGCACCGTTAGCAAACTGCGTTTTCATGGCATTATCCCAACCACCGATGATTTGCTCAACAGTCAGTAGGTCAACCGTAGGAAACTGCTTAGCGAACTCTGCCTGAACCTTTTCGTTGTGTACACGATAGTTGAAGCTGGCCAATAGTCGTTGTGATTCTTCGCTGTAGAGATAATTCAAATACTCAGTCGCTAGCTCCTGTGTGCCGTTGCGCTTAGCATTTTTCTCTACCACTGCGACGGGAAACTCAGCCAGAATCGATGTTTTTGGTACAATAACTTGGTAATCGTCCGCACCATACTGCTGGCGGATGTTGTTCACTTCCGATTCAAACGTAATCAGCACATCACCGATACCGCGTTCTACAAATGAGGTAGTTGCACCACGACCGCCAGTATCAAACACGGCTACGTTGGCGAGGAATTTTTTCAGGAATTGATCCAGTGAAGCCTGATTATCTTTACCAAAGCTTTTTTGGGCATAACCTAATGCGGCTAAATAGGTGTAGCGCGCATTACCAGAGGTTTTAGGGTTAGGGAAGACCAGTTTAACGTCATCTCTTGCTAAATCGCCCCAGTCGCTGATCTGTTTTGGGTTACCTTTGCGTACCAAAAATGCGATGGTGGAATAGTAAGGTGAACTGGCGTTAGGCAGTAATTGTTGCCAATTTTCTGGGATCAATTTACCGCGGTCATGGAGTACCTGTACGTCTGTCACTTGGTTAAACGTCACCACATCTGCTGGCAATCCTTGCAGAATTGAGCGTGCCTGTGCCGATGATCCAGCATGGGATTGTTTAATCTCGACGGTTTTACCTGTTTTCTCTTGCCAATGTTTGGCGAAAACGGGGTTGTAGGCACTGAATAATTCCCGCGCGATATCGTAAGAAGAATTCAGCAGGGTTTGATCTGCGGCAGCCACATTGAGTGACGTTCCCAGAAAGAGCGTTCCCAGTAGGGCCTTTATCACTTTTATTTGCATTTGCTACTCCTTGAACTGGCAACTTTGTCAGCGTTATGACATATAGAGTAGTTGAAGTAATTATTTATAAGAAGTCAGTTAAATAGAACTTTTTTGAATAAGTATGAGCGATTTATTGTATGCCATAGATCATTTTCACTGTGTTTGTGCATGCTAACCCACTTAGAATAGGCTAACGCTTAGTTGTTTTATCAAGTAAAGGATAATCATAGTGTCTGACTTTCCGACAATTGAAGCCTGTATCGGGCAAACTCCGCTGGTTCGCTTGCAGCGGCTTAACTGTGGCACCTCCACTGTACTGTTAAAGTTGGAAGGTAATAACCCAGCGGGTTCAGTGAAGGATCGTGCAGCACTCAATATGATCATTCAGGCCGAACTGCGTCAAGAGATCCGCCCGGGTGATACGCTCATCGAGGCGACAAGTGGCAATACTGGGATTGCGCTAGCGATGGCGGCGGCGATCAAAGGCTACAAGATGATCCTGATTATGCCCGAAAATTCGACCCAAGAGCGTAAGGATGCGATGCAAGCTTATGGCGCAGAACTCATGCTGGTGGATAACATGGAGACGGCGCGGGATTTGGCACTGCAGTTACAAACCGAAGGTAAAGGCAAGGTGCTGGATCAGTTTAATAACCAAGATAACGCGAATGCGCACTTCCTCACCACAGGTCCGGAAATCTGGCAACAGAGTCAAGGTAAAATCACTCACTTTGTCTCTAGCATGGGGACAACTGGCACCATAATGGGCGTGTCTAAATACCTTAAAAGCTGTAATCCTGACATCACGATTGTTGGCCTTCAGCCCGCCGATGGCAGTAGCATTCCGGGGATCCGCCGTTGGCCGCAGGCCTACTTGCCGGGAATTTTCGATGCATCCCGTGTAGATTTAGTCATGGATGTTGAAGAGCAAGATGCAAAAGCCATGGCGAGAGCCTTAGCGCGAGAAGAAGGGATTTGTGCCGGCGTTAGCTCTGGCGGTGCTGTGTATGCTGCGCTGGAGATAGCGAGACAATATCCAGATTCAGTGGTCGTGGCGATTGTTTGTGATAGGGGCGATCGTTACCTTTCATCAGGGCTTTTTTCCTGAGTCCAAGATATTTCGCCTAAGTTATTTGACGACAAGCATTCTTCATTAATAAAAATGGGCGGAATTCGCCCATTTTTATTGACTCTTCATGATCATTTTTTTGGTGGGAACTGCGCCAAAATCCGACTGACGGCTTTGGCGGTATCTTGGGCTTTCTCATTGCCGCCTGCATCGAAATCATAACTGTCGCTACCACGCCAAATGAGCGCTTTGGTTTTTGGGTCGACAATATCTATCTGAATAGTTTGAATTTTAGCGGTATCACTGCCCAGTGGTACCCCAACACTAGTACCTATTCCTATCCCACCTGAACGGCCGAATGTGCCTGTACCTAATCCAATCGATAGCCCTGAATCCTTAGGTTTATCTTGGGTCAGTAGGGCGTAGGCGACGTTAAAGTCGGGGGCTTGGGTATTTTCGACAAAGCCTTTTTGAGCCAACTGGTTGTTGATTTCTACTTGAATACGCTGGGCGCTGAGCGGGTCGTCCGTAGGCTGTGGTGTTAGCTGGGTAAAGCTGTGCAGTGTGCTGAAGTCGTAATTGAGATCGTAATCGTTTTTCGGTTTACTGCTACAAGCGCTTAATAAGGCAACGGCGACGAGTAGACTGGCAAAGTGACGGTATCCCATGATAGTGCTCCAAGTTGTACAAACTCTGTTCAATGTGCCTTGATTAAGGTTGTTTCTGCAAGTACTTTAGATAAGTGTGTTGTATTTGAATCGCTTTAAATGCCATTCGGCAGCTTCGTTTTGGGCACGGGTCGTTTAACCATGATTCATCTGAGCATGCTTCATTTGAGAACGGCTCATTTTGACAGAGGAATAGCGGCGGGTTATGGAACAGTTAGCCTTTTTTGATATCCCCAGTCCCTGTATCGGTGTGTGTGCCACCGATGCGCGTGGTTACTGTAATGGTTGCCTGCGAAGCCGTGACGAAAGATTCAATTGGTTAACGTTTTCAGATGCGCAAAAGTACGATGTCATTCGGCTGTGCACTCAACGAAAACGCCGTCGCCAGTTGGCGATGATGAAAGCAAGGCAAGCGCAAATTGAGCAAGAAAGGGCGGCGTTAAATCCGCAGTTGAATTTTGAGCCTGAGCCCGAAGCCGATCTGGATTTTGGTGGCTTCGAGCTAGACTAATATTTTGAATTGCAAGTTAAATGGGCCAGTTAAATAGTCTTGTTTAACTGACCAGTTTTACTGGCTTGTAGAATTAGCGGGTTAGATGAATAACAGATCCGCAGCCGTTTAATCCCTATCCCTATTACAGCTTGCGCTTCTTCGGCCAGATTAAATTAAATCGGGTATGTTGCTCATCGCTGGTGACGCTCACATTCCCCTGGTGTCGCTGCATAATCCGTTTGATGATCGCAAGTCCCAAACCATGCCCTTTATTGCCATTTTGCACCGATTGGCTGCGATAAAAAGGCTCGAACACTTTGGGTAAATCCACCGCAGGGATAGGTTCACCGTCGTTACTCACACTTAAATTCACCCTGTGCTGCGTCTGCTTAACCTCAATAATGATTTCAGTGCGGGCAAAGCGTTGGGCGTTGGTCAGTAAATTTTGCAGCGCACGTTCAATCAATGCCGGCTCTCCAAACAAGGGCAGTTTTTCGACTTCTGTCTTTAAGGAAATAGGCGTTGGACTTAAGGTTTCTAGGCGCTTAATGCTTTGATTGATGAGATTAATTAGATCGTATTCATCCAACTGGATACCTTCTCGCTGGGACTCTAAGCTGGCGTAGGTCAGCAGTTCTTGGAGTAAGTCTTCCATTTCTTTGATATCGAGCTGCATCTCATCGAGAAAATCTTGGCGCTTTTGTTCGTCCGAATCGGGCTGACAATACATGGGCATGAGTGCAAGGGCGAATTTGAGTCTTGCCAGCGGCGTGCGGATCTCATGGGAGACCGCATTAGACAGGTGTTTCTGGTTCTCAATCAAGGCGCTGATATGCCGCGCCATTTCGTTAAAGGTATTGGCTAAGGGTTTAACTTGAGAGCGATTTGATAGGGTAATCCGAGTGTTCCATTTGGCTTCGCCAAACTCTTTGGTAGCTTTACGCAGTATGCTCAAATCCCGAGAAAGCGGGCCAACCCAGATCAGCGCGACCAGGGCGAGTGATAAATAGAAGAACAGGGTGAACAGGCTGCGAAGGTTGGCTCTAGGATCTATGTCCAGCGGCCCCGCCATTAAGACTTGATCGCCGACTCGGATAAATTGCAGCAGGTTATCGTCATTGGTCGTGGTGGTGAACACAGTTCTGGTACTGAGGGCTTGATTGTCAGCCAGCGCGACTTGATCGGCACTGAGCAATTGCAACGGCATCACAGGATTAGCTGGGATCGCCTCCAGATACCTTTGGCGGGTATCGGGAGGCAGTTCCGCTAACAATTGCGCCAAGGCCACTAATGGCGCATCGAGGGCGTTATTGTCATCCACATTTTTCTGCCACAGGCTGTCGAGTGTCCAGCCAATCCCAAGCACGCTGAGACTGAGTAGCAGATATAAACTGATAAAGAGACGTTTCACTGTATTTGTGCTTAGTTATTCCAAGCTTCAGGAGCAAAGAGATAACCTTGTCCCCAAACGGTTTTAATTCTGAACGGTGTCTCAATATTATCGTTGAGTTTTTTACGTAATCTAGAGATCCGCACGTCAATTTTTCGATCTTTACCATCGAAATCAATATTGAGTAACAACTGATAAATATACTGACGGCTGAGCACTTGGCCCGCTTGCGAGGCCAGTAACCACAGCAATTCGAATTCATGGCTGGTGAGATCGATTTCAGTTTCATTAAGACGAATCGCATGGGTATGCGGGTCGATACTCAATTTACCGAAGGTTAGACAGTGTGATTCTGCCTGTGGTGGCTGATTCTGACGGCGAAGTAAGTTGTTGATCCGCGCGACTAACAGGGCTGGATCGACAGGCTTAACCACATAGTCATCGGCACCGAGTTCTAAGCCTTTGATTTGATCTTCGCTTGAGCCAAGTGCGCTCATCAATAGGATTGGGCCGGCAAAATAGTCGGGCAGTTTCTCACACAGGGTGAGGCCATCCATGCCCGGCAGCATAATGTCTAACAGTATGATATCTGGCTTGTAATTGATTAATCGCGTTAATACTGTGTCGCCACGGCGTTCAACTTCAACATGCATACCATGGGATTTTAGGTAATCTACAATCAAGTTTGCTAGGCGAACGTCGTCTTCAACCAATAATACTCTGTGGTTCGATTGTGGGCTTGTCATTAAAATAAACTCCAAGGGTTGCGGTAACGTCTGCGAACCTGAGGTTGTGATGCAGAAGTGATTTTAAGTTTGGCACCAGCCAAAGTTTGGTTACTGTCTTTACTCACCATGACAAATTGAATATCCGTCATAGTGTGGATTTTCATGCTTAACGTATGGGTTGAAACTGAATCACTGCACCATTTTGGATAGGCGGCATTGTCGGACAAAATACAGATAAGCTCATCTTTGGCGAGCTCCCACTGCAGTTCAATATAGACGTCGCAGGCCTGAGTTTCTGAACTGGTAATACAAATTTCGGGTGTGAGTTTAAGTGACGAGTCGCGAGTTTTAGCTTGAGCAGTACTTGGGCCCATCAAGCCGAGGCTTAGACCAAGAAAGCAAAGCAAGCTTAACTGAGGCAGCGTCACTAACGTTAGAACCTATAGGCTGCGCCGATAAAGTAGGTGCTGCTATAGTCTTGGTCTAACAAGGGACTGGCGGCAATCTCATCGGCAATTAGAGTGTAACGAACTGCCAAGAGTAGATCCCAATTGTCAGTTAATATATAACGGGCCGTCATTTCCGCACCTTTATCCCAACCTGATTTTGCTTGATATTGTTCACTCCAATAGGCGTTTTCACTCGGTCTAACGCCATAATAATAATCGACCACTGCTTGGCTCTTCCAATCAAACACCAGTGCGAATTCAAAAATGAAACGATCGTAATCCCAGCCATAGGTCCATTTTATTTGTGCTTCTGAACCTTGATGAACATTAAACATATCATGGGTGTACGCCAATCGAATAATGCCGAGTCGGGTATAGATGAATGCTTCGGCACCGCCAAGTAGGGTGAAGTTCCGCGTCTCTAAAGAATTAAATTCACGTTCGGGCTCTGTCGACAAAGACATACTCGTTATGGCTTTGGCTTCGACTTGTGTGCCGCGGTTTAAAAAGATATTCGATGGGTCCCATCGATAGAAATAGGCTCTATCTAAGCTATAACTGGTGACGAGATTGAACGTGAAGCTTTCTTGCTCGGCTAAGGTGTAGCCTAAATTACCATTATCGAAGAACCAGTGTTCGCCGTAATAGGCCACTGTGGGGATAAAGAACAGTGGAATATCGTCAAAATCCTTGAGTGGATTGCTTTTTTGTCCCCAGCCAATGGCGACGCCGAGATCCCAGTTGTTCATCTCAATGCATTGATTTTCTGATGCGCAGATTTCTTTCGCCATTCCGACAGAAGGCAAAATACTTAAACTTGTAATGAGGATAAAAAGGATGCGATACATGATTTAACGATTAAGGGCTGAGGTTAATAATACAGGAAAATAGATTAGCATTTTATGCCCAATTCAACAGTGGTTTCATTCGCAGGGATGCAAAATGATACAGCTATCAATTAAATAGTAAATTTGTAGATCGCACAATACCTTGATAGTCATGCTAAAAGCCTATTTTGGTGGCTTTCATACGGTTAATTGTGGATGTTAAATTTTGTATTCGATACGTTTCGTCTGTAACTGAAATGATATTAATTGTGAGCTGAATAGCTGTGTTACTTGAAAATAATAATGCCATTCGCACAAGTGAATGGCATTGAATGAAGCTGAAGAACGCGCTTTTGTGGTATTAACGTTGGGATTAGAATGAAGATTAATTAACCTCAGTAACCGACTTGTAGCCCATTTCTGTCAGCTGATCGTTTACACAATCAAGCACATATTGTTTTAGCTCTGCATTTTCGACTTGATCTTCAGAGGCCATCTGCTGGCACACTTCTTTCAGCTGAGCGATATCGGCTGCGGGCGCAGGCGGTAAAGATGAGTCGTCAGCAAGGGTCGTGAAGCTTACTAATGCCAACAGGGTGAAAACAGCTGATAACTTATTCATTTTATTTCCTTTAGTTATGTATTGTTAACTACAGATTAAGAAGCATTCTCTTAATACCACTGCGCCAACATCTGCAATTTATCACTGCTATTCTGTTTTAGATATAAATAATTTTTACCTTTTGGGGTTAAGGTTTTTTAGCTTGTTTTCCCTTGATTCGCTTCAAGTAAATGACCAGCCTAAGTGCAGAGCCATTGACTTCGATTTAGCCATTCTCCCAACAGATGAACCTGTTGAGTTTGGCTTTAGCGCGAAGGGCTTTGTGCAAAGGTTATGTGCAGAGTGAGTCGTGCTTAACTCCTGCATTAGCTTCGTAGGCTAAAATAGGCTAAATCTGGCATTCCAGAGTTGTTTTTTTCAAAAGTGCCACTTACATCACCTTAACCACTGATTTGCGATTAAGTGCAGTATTCTTGCTGTTTTAGCCCTAATTCTGATTAAGGTTTTAAGGGCGCTTAATACTAATCTATGCGGAAGTTATAAAAATTCACATAAAATGCGATGTGACGCAGGTTGTAGCCGATTTTATTTCTAGAAGATTGAATTGAAAAGAATTAATTCCCAATCAAACTTACGACTCTATTTATTTTTAATGTTTTTTATTTTAAGTGTATGTTTTTATTTGGTATTTATTGCTGCTTATTCATTTTTAATGATTTCGTTGCCAAGGTTGTGGCTATCCTCTAGAATGCGCGGCTCTCGCAGGTGCGCGAACATAAGGTTGACGGTTAATGCCGTTGATTTTTATTGAATTATTGATTTTTCTCTAGGGGAACTCTGTGTCTACAAAACTGGCTAATCCAGCACCATTAGGTTTAATGGGCTTTGGTATGACAACGATTTTGTTAAACATTCATAACGCGGGATATTTCCCTATTGATTCTATGATTTTAGCCATGGGGATTTTTTACGGCGGCATTGGTCAAGTGATTGTGGGTATTATGTGTTTTATGCGCGGCGATACTTTCGGTACGACGGCATTTACCTCTTACGGTTTGTTTTGGTTAACATTAGTAGGATTAATCTTAATGCCTAATGCGGGCATTGCGGCGAGTCCAACGTATTTTATGGGCTGGTATTTAACGCTTTGGGGCATATTCACCGCATTTATGTTTGTTGGTTCTTTGCGTTATCCACGAGCTAAGCAGTTTGTATTTGCTTCTTTGACGCTCTTATTTTTCCTGCTGGCTGCGCGTGATTTTACGGGTAGCGCCTTGATTGGCACGATTGCTGGCTTTGAAGGGATCATCTGCGGTGCGAGTGCGATTTATTTTGCGATGGCGCAGGTGCTCAATAATGAGTATGGCCGCACGATTTTACCGGTTGGTGAATTGAAAAAGTAACGATTCAGCGATGGATAGTAGTGAAAAAGGCTGATGCAGATCAGCCTTTTTTATGGGTGTTTTTTAGCGGGACTAGATTTTAGTTTTAATATAGGCCGCAGCCGCATCATCTAAGCTACGCGAGGATACATAACTCGTGCCTGCCTTGTGGGTGATCAAGAAACCTTTTTCAGTTTCTTTAATCCGGTAAATGTCGGTCCATAAAATTTGGCTGGTTACTGACATAGATTGAGTGTGAATCCCTTGCTCATCAATGGTGAGCGTGACCTCATTGCTAGCCGCTTTACTCATCATTTGACGCATCAACCACCATGCCTTGTGATACTTCACATTGAGCGCCTCGATAACGCCGAGTCCAACGAAGAAGTAAGCTAAATACAGGCTAATGTCGGCGAAGATCAGCGCGATACCTATCAGGGCCAACCCTATGGCTTTGTAGTAAGGTTTGAGCGTGGGATCAGGCACGACAGATTGGGTATAGCACTCATCGAAATGGGCTTTATCTAAAATATAGGTCGTTGAGTAAGAATAGGGCGTCGGCATAATGTCATCTACTTTAGGTGCAGCTTAATGCGGGCTAGTGTAGCGATTACAGTGATAAAAGTAACTAAAGTCACTAATTCATAAAGCCACTAATGCATAAAGTCGCTAATGTCTAAAGTGCTAAGGTCGCTAGCGTGAGTATAGGTAAGTGCGGCGTCGCGTCCTAGGCCAATGTTGGGATGATCTCTTCGATAAAGCTAACACTGGGAGTTGGACAGAAATGCTGCAACGGCTATATTAGTCTTGTCGTCAGCGTTATTCGATCCCCATGAGTTCCTCAAGGAGTGCGAAAGCATAATGGCCTTAGTCCCTAAAGATTTTGTTAATTACAAATCAACGCCGGTTTTCAGCCGTGACAACGTCCCTAAAATGTTGTTGCACATGCACAATACTAAGGCTGGTGTGTATGGGCAGCTCCAAGTGCTAACGGGCAGCTTAAAGTTCTATGGCTATACAGGCAGCAGGGGCGAGTTAGATAAAGAAATCATCATTCGCGCCAGTGAAACAGCTATTTCTCATCCCGAGTATTGGCACAAAGTGGAGCTACTGACTGAAGATACCCAGTTCAGACTCCACTTTTATGCACATAAGGATTCGGCTATAGTGGCGCAGCAGCAATCCGGGCGAAGTGAATAGTGTCTAGTTCCTAACATCTAGCACCTAACATCTAGCAACTAACACTCCGTTCAATTCGCGCGGTTCGCGGCTGTAGTTGGCCACTTTTTTAATAACGACTTACGCTAATAGCGATTTCGCTCCGCCGGAATATCAGTTAAATACTCGACAAATTCCACTTCAAAACCATGGGCGTCAAAGAAGTAAATATTGCGTCGATAGGGATCTTCCATGCCATCTTTGGCAATAGGGAAGCCTGCTTGGGTCAATCTTGCTATCACAGCATCTAAGTTGTCGGTCACAAAGGCAAAATGCGCCAGTCCAATTTGATGGCCAGTTAAATCTCGGTTTTCTCCCTCACCATTATCACTAAAAGCAATGTATTGATAATCATCGCCAAAATGAATCCAATTGCGAGGTTTGCCGTACCAAGTGCCCTTATCGCCACCGCGTACACGCCAGTGGGGAAAAGCCGCTTGATAAAAGCGCAGTGCTGCGGGGATGTCGTCTACGACTAAGTTGATATGCTCTAAATGAATCATAATGCGTTCCTTGTAATGATTTTAGTCTGTTGCTGGTGGTTAAAATCTCAAGCCGCTTACATACCGTAACAGTATTCCTGCTGCTTTGGGTACGCTTGTCCGGCATGTTGTTGACGAATGGGCGCTAATGCTTGGGCGTATTGATGCAGCATATACAAGCTGTATTGCACTCTTTCCCTGAGTGCGATATCCCGGGCACCCTCGGGAATGGCATTGAGTACATGGCTGACATTGCGGATGATCAAGTGATCGGGAATGGGCACTAATTTGTTGTTTTTGAGTGCATTCATCTTCACTTCAACGATGGGATAGGTACCGCCAATCCCGTTC
The DNA here is from genome assembly GCF_031932135.1 of Shewanella vaxholmensis. Taxonomy (NCBI): domain Bacteria; kingdom Pseudomonadati; phylum Pseudomonadota; class Gammaproteobacteria; order Alteromonadales; family Shewanellaceae; genus Shewanella; species Shewanella vaxholmensis. The sequence goes on along the minus strand of NZ_JAUOEV010000002.1, from coordinate 14,460 downwards.
GATACTGAGATTAATAGTGCTGGTTTATGGGCGGTTTCTTCGCGAGTACACATCAATAAAAAGTTCTTCAGTAGTGGCGATGCCATGCCGCCCCATTCAGGGGTGATAAGCACCAGCGCATCGGCTTCATCGACGCTTCGTTCTATTTCTGGCCAGTGCTCCCCCTTGTTGTCTTCCTCTCCATCCCAAAACGGCAGGTTAAATTGGCATAACTCTAAGTGATGTATGCTGGCGTAACCCATAGCATGGGGAGATGAGAAACTGCTTTCTGCAATGTAGCGACCGACTTTAGCACTTTGGGAGTCGGGTCTTTGGCTGGTGCTGATGATGAGTAACTTCATTAAGTAAACCTATTTGTTTATAAATTATTTATAAGGTAATGACTTTATTTAATCTTGTAAAGGATAAAGTAAATAAAAAAGTTTATTTAATCTGTTAAAGCGGTACTGGATCGGAGATAATGCGCTGGCTACCATCGGAGAGTTCAGATGAAAACCACTGATAAGATTATTCAATTGCTCAAGTTACATGGCCCGCTTACTGCTAAAACCTTAGCGGAGGAATTAGCGTTAACGACGATGGGCGTGCGTCAACATCTTCAGGCATTGGAAGACGCAGGCGATGTGGACATCGAAGATAGAGTTGAAGGTCGTGGTCGCCCAACGCGTTACTGGAGATTAACTGAACAAAGCCGCAGTCATTTTGCCGATCGTCATGAGGAATTGACGGTACAGCTAATTGATTCGGTGAAAATGATCTTTGGTGACCAAGGCTTAGATAAGCTTATCGACCACAGGGAGCAAAGTGCGTTAGTTCAGTATCGTGCCGCTATGGAAGGGGCGACAGATATTCCGACACGTTTGGCCATCCTTGCGAAATTACGTTCGAACGAAGGTTATATGGCGACGATGGAACAGGTAGATGGCGTGTATTTTTTACTCGAAAATCATTGTCCTATCTGCGCCGCCGCTACTAAGTGTTTAAACTTTTGCCGCTCAGAGTTACAACTTTTCCAGCAGTTATTCGCTGATATCGCGGTGGTGAGTCGCGAAGAACATATCATCGAAGGTGCACGCCGCTGTGCATATAAGATTGAGGCTATTCCTCACTAGTGGGACTTAAGCCGCTCATTTATGGCGCTTTACCTATGGGGTAAAACGCCACTGAGCGCCAACGCCATATATCAAGCGTTAGTGCGGAGCTTAGAACTTAGTCGCTTAGGGCTTTTCAGGTTCGTGATAGGCCAATAAGGTTTCGAAACGAGCATGTCCTTTAAGTTGTGAGAAATCCGCCTCATCTAAGGCCAGTTCCTTGAAGGATGCGCTGTTATGAATGGCGCGCTCTAAATCAGAAATCGCTCTATCTTCAACCCCTAAGCACGCAAAGGCACAAGCTCTTTGATAAAAAGCGTGGGCGTTAGTCGGGTCAACTTCCAGAACGCGATTACACAGGCTTTGTGCCCAGTTAAATTCACGCATTTCCATTGCGGCGTCGGCCTTGTAGGTCAGGGCTTCTAAATCCCCTGGTCGAATTGTGAGAATCTCATCATAGACTTCAATCTTTTGCTCTGGCGTTTGCGCACTTTGCGCCCGTAGCCAGAGGTTATGGATCTCATTGATGATCTCAATCTCGCGATTATTGTCCGTGATAGTACGGCTCTTACGCTTGAGTTCTTGCTCAAGTACTTTGAACTTTTCTTCGTATTGTTCGGCAATACTCTGCAGCTGGTTAGCAGCCAGTTTGGCGGTGTGCGTTTTGATTTCTCGCAGGGATTGCCAACCGATAAAGGCGACTAACGAGGCGACACCCGCGATGATGTAGAAGAAGTAAGTCACAGTGACATTGGCGTAATTCATCGATTTGTCAGCTACGGCGAGTTCGCGATCGGTGATGTCGATGGTGAGACGACGCTCGAGATCCTGTTGATCGTGTCTGAGGGATTTGAGTTCATCTAGGACGTAACGCTCGACCAGCGGTTTATCATGGATAGCGGAGGGGCGAGCCGCTTCAGGAGGATTGACTGCATCGCTCGCTTGGGCGAAAAAAGAGCTCGCAAGTGTCACTAAAAACAAGGCTAAAAATAGCAGGTTCGAACGTATTAAAACGGGACTTGCGGATAAGTTTTTGATGCGGTAACCACTCACAGTAAGATGAATTGAGCGCCTAGCTTAACAAATTTTACCTCGTTCGATCCAATTTAGCCCAGAATAGCCTTTGTGATGCCCCTCTAGTTCGGCTTGCTATGAGCTGAACTTGCATCCTGCTAGAATGGCTATCCCATTCATATTTCGTCATTTGTGGTGTTATGCAATCTAAGCGCGGCCGACTCGATCGTTATCTTTGTACCCAGTTACACACTCACCGTAAAGCGGTGCGTGAACTGCTATTATCGGGCAGAGTGTGCGTCGATGGATTGATAGTGAAAGATATGGATTGGCAAGTGGATGAGTTTTCCCACATCCAACTCGATGAGCAAATACTGCAGGCCAATGCGCCCGTCTATGTGATGCTTCACAAGCCGATAGGTGTAGTAAGTGCCACCAAAGATACTCAACATAAAACTGTGATTGATTTGCTTGATTGCGAAGCCCGTGATGAGTTGCATATCGCCGGCAGACTAGATTTAAACTCTTCGGGTTTGTTGTTATTGACCAATGACAGCCGCTGGTCTGATGCGTTGATGTCACCCACACACAAGGTCGACAAAGTGTATCGGGTTACCTTAGCGAATCCCATAACCGAAGAATACACCGCTGCATTTGCCGAAGGGATGTATTTTGGCTTTGAAGATATTACAACCCAACCCGCTAAGCTGGTTATCCTCGCTGATAACGTGGCTGAAGTGACTTTACATGAAGGTAAGTATCATCAAATCAAGCGGATGTTTGGTCGGTTCCGCAATCCGGTTGTTGGCCTGCATCGATTATCGATAGGCGATATTGTGCTTGATGAAAAGTTGGCACCGGGTGAAAGTCGCGCGCTCACTGCCGCTGAAGTTGCTTCTATCCGTTAAAAATGATGAACAGAAAAGTGCATCAAGCATTCATCGTTCTTGTCGTTATTGTTTGCCATGCTAACAATGAAAGCTAAGCATTCAAACGGACCTGAGCGTGAATTCCCTCAAGTCCGTGTCATGCCATTAAAGATCGGCGTGAGGGCCGAACACTTCATAGTGCATGCTTTCAGCCGCGACACCCAGAGCGAGTAGTTGTTGCTTGATGGCTGACATGAATCCAATGGGGCCGCAGAAATAATAACGTGCGTGGGGAAGCAACTGTTCGGCGACTTTACTTAACTCCATTTGCCCTTCGAAATCATAATCATCACCCAACTTATCGGTTGGGGCTGGCTCACGATACCAAACATGACTCGTCAGATTATGATGTTGCTGGCGCTTGGCGTAGATAGCCTGTTTGAACCCGTGTACGGCGCCTTGCTCACAGGCATGCAGCCAAGTGATAGTGCTGGGATGCTGCAGCTTGAGTAATTGATTGAGCATACTTTTCATCGGTGTTTGGCCTACACCAGCCGAAATGAGCACTACGGGGGTGTCCGCCGCGACTTCTAGGGTAAAGTCTCCCGCGGGTGGCATCACCGCGATTTTGTCGCCGACGTGTATCGCATCATGCAGCAGGTTCGACACTTGTCCGCCGAGTTCGCGTTTTACACTGATGCGGTAGCTGGTGCCATTTGGTGCATCGGATAAGGAATATTGGCGGATTTCTTCATATGCCAAATTCGGGTGTGTTAGCTTCAAACTTAAATACTGACCAGGGATAAAATCTTTAACGGGCTTGCCATCTGCGGGCGTCAATATGAAGGAGGTGATGACTGCGGACTCGGTATTTTTCGCACTAATGATAAACTGACGCTCACCTAACCAGCCACCATCTTGCTCTGCATGCGCTTGATAAATTTGTGCTTCTCGCTGAATAAAAATGTTGGCTAAAAATCCATAGGCCTGTGCCCAAGCTTCTAACACTTCTTCTGTTACCGCATCGCCACCTAATTCTTTAAGCGTTGCCAATAAATGGCTGCCGACGATCGCATACTGCTCAGGTTTGATCAGAAACCCCGTATGTTTTTGGGCAATGCGCTCGACGGTTGAACTCAGTACCGCTAAGTTTTCGATATTTTTTGCATAGGCTGCGACGGCATTGAACAGGGCTACAGGCTGACCACCAGAATGTTGGTGCGCCAAATTAAATACATCTTTTAGTTCAGGATTATGTTTGAACATACGTTGATAGAAATGGGTCGTCAGCGCAGGGCCTGCAGATTCGAGTAAGGGAATAGTGCTCTTGATAACTTGGATAGTACGGCTGTCCAACATAGAAAATCCTTAACATGCAAATATTATGAGTGTTTAATGAGTTTAAAGATCTATTTGATTTGAATCAATAGGGATTATCGCTATCTGTGCTATCGATAACGAGGCAGAGTTCATTTGAAGTGTTCAATAAAAGGAGAAATTAAATCGAGAAATGATGAAACGGATATTCTATTTCAATGGGTTACAGATGATGTAAATAGAGGGGAGTTTGACTGCAACAGCAAAAATGGTTGCAGTCGTTTTGTGGGTGATTGAGTAAAATTAGAGCTTAAATGCGCTCACTTGATTGCGCATGCTGCTGGCGAGCTTAGTTAAATTAATCACAGATTCACTTAATTCAGCCGCCGAAGCTGTGGAATGCTCGGCGATATCGCTGATGGCAATAATGCTGCGATTAATACTCTCGGCAACGCTACTTTGCTCTTCAGCTGCGGTCGCAATGTGGGTATTCAGCTCGGTGATGCTGTCTACTGAGGTGACAATTTCTTTCAGCGCTTGACCCGCCTGATTGGCTTTATCATTGGCATCATCTACTTGATTGATACCTATTTCCATGGCGCTGACGGCTTCTTTAACTCCTTGTTGTAGGGTAGCAATCATGGCCTCAATTTCTTGAGTCGATTTTTGAGTGCGTTGCGCTAGAGTTCGCACTTCATCGGCCACGACCGCAAAACCGCGACCTTGCTCTCCCGCCCGTGCGGCTTCAATGGCGGCATTGAGTGCCAGTAAATTGGTTTGTTCGGCAATGCTCTTAATCACATCGAGTACGCGGCCGATATTTTGACTTTCATTAGATAAGAATCCAATGACCTGCGCCGTTTTTTGAATTTGATCAGAAAGCTGCGACATACTGCTAATCGATTGCATCACAATATTATTGCCGTTAGCGGCATAGGTATCGGCATCTTTGGCTGAATCCGCTGCGGCAGATGCGCTTTGGGCGACTTCGGCAACGGTGGCCGTCATCTCATTCATGGCCGTTGCAGTCTGCTCCGTTTCGGCTTGTTGCTGTTGCATCCGTTTATTGGTGGCTTGGGTGAAGCTACTTAACTCATTTGCCGAACTGTTGACCGTAGTTGCCGCCTCGGCAATGGAATGAAGAATGCCCCGTAAGTGTTCAATTACTTGGGTGAGGCTCGTGGATATTTGCCCTAGCTCATCGTGATTAAAAGTGGTGAATCTGACGGTGAGATCTGAGTCTTGATGGATCCTTTTCAGTTTACCGAGGATGTCATTAATGGGATTCATCACGCTGCGATTGACCCAGAGTCCAATCACAATACTGATGATCATGGCGGCACAGGCTAATGCCACAAAAATAGTGATTGAAGATTGATAAATGGCATTTACACGATTTTTTTCTTCGCCCGCCACGCGGATTTGCAGTGCAATCAGTTCAGATATTTGGTTGCTGATAGGATCGATCGCTTGGTACAGCGGCAGGATATTGGCTGAGAGTTGGCTTGAAACATCGCCGTTTAATCCTCTTAAGCGCGATATCAGGGTATCAATCTGTTGATTCGCGGGGGAGAACAGCACTTCGGCTTGTTTTACGAGTCGGGATTCTTCTGAGGTAAGCTCGGTAGATAGGTATTTTTGCCAATGTTGAGTAATAGTCGATTTGGCACTGTCTAGCGCTTCAGCCGCTTCCGAGGCGGTGAAACCACCCGCGTTCGCCTTATTGACCGCATCGATAACATCGACCGCATACTTATCGGCAATCACTTTTAAATCATCCAGCGGCACCACTCTGTCGTTATAGATGCGTTCAACACCCGACTCAATATTGCCCATCATATTAATGGCGAGAAAACCAATCGTCAGTAACATTGCAAGGGGGACCAAAATGCCGATAAACATTTTTTGTTTTATTTGTAGACCGTTCATATGGGATAGCCTCAGTGAACTAAAGAGTCCTTTAGGCAGAGCTCGAGCTATCCCTACGATGAGTCTGTAACATTAGGTATAGCAAATCAGCGGAAAGAAGGGAGAGTAACAGAGGATTTATTTTGTTTCAGATACAAAAAAACCTCGCTAAGCGAGGTTTAAATGTTGGTACAGATGAGAGGACTTGAACCTCCACGCCCTTGCGAGCACCAGCACCTGAAGCTGGCGTGTCTACCAATTCCACCACATCTGCATGGCTATCCGAAATTTCATCGAATGAGTAATCTTAAAACCGAAGAAACAATCTTAATGCTTTGTTTCATTCGTTGAACTGCAATTTGGTACAGGTGAGAGGACTTGAACCTCCACGCCCTTGCGAGCACCAGCACCTGAAGCTGGCGTGTCTACCAATTCCACCACACCTGCACTGTACCTATTGCAGTTCTCTAACATTAGTCGCTGAAGCAACCAATTTAAAGATGGTGCCCGAACCCGGAATCGAACCAGGGACACGAGGATTTTCAATCCTCTGCTCTACCGACTGAGCTATTCGGGCGACGGGCGCAATTTAAAGGCTTTTCGGGTTTTGAGTCAATAGATTTTTACTAAATAACGTAAAAAGTGACTCGGTTGGATAAGATTTACACGAAAGTGTCATTTACGCTGCAAGTGGCGAGCTAAAAATAGTCAAACCACTATCCACGCTGGGGACTTAGCAATATCCAGTGATGGGTTATCTTGGCTAGCAAAGCAAAAAAATGCCCCTATTAAAGGGGCATTCTCGGCTAGTTTGATAAGATTTCATTGTTTGGATAGTTAGCTTGCATTACCATGAGCACGTTTTGCTTCAGCTTGCTCTGACCTAATTCGCCATAAGCTTCTATCATTATCTCTAATGCCCGTTCATTTGAAGGGGTGCCAGGATATGTTTCCATTACAGATTGTGCTCGGATTGCTGCGGCGCTCCATGCATTCATCTTGAGATAATATTCGGCAACTTGGATTGAATATCTTGCTAAGCGATTCTTCAACGCTAACATGCGTTTTTGCGCATCGGCGGCATATTTGCTGTTAGGGTAAGTTTTGATAAGACGATCAAAATCTTTGAAAGCATCTTGAGCATTTTTAGGGTCACGATCGGTTCGGTCGATATTAAGCATATCGTGGAACAAGTAGTTGTCGGCTTGCATGTTCACTAAACCGCGCATATAGAACACATAGTCAATATCAGGGTGGGTAGGATTAAGACGGATAAATCTGTCTATGTTCGCAATCCCCGAAGCGACATCGTCCATTTTGTAGTAAGCATAAATCAGGTCTAACTGGACTTGAGTTTTGTGAGGTCCGAAGGGGAAGCGTGAGTCTAACGCCTCCAAAGAACGGACAGCTTTAGAGTAATTGCCAAGTTCCATAGAGGTTCTTGCCTGAGTGTAAAGCACATCAGGTGACGTTTTGGCGGCAATATCGTTATCATCAGGGCTGCTGCTACAGGCTGATAACGCTAGTGAAAATAGGACTAAGGTAACGCCTTTGGAAAATTTATACATACTTGAATTCAATTCTTTTTAAGTTGTAGTTAAGAATTTTTCCATTTCACTATAAAATAGAAAACATCCGATTGTAACAGATAGCACACATTTTTTGACCCCTAAATGGGGATACGGTTCCTATGACACAAGAGATTAATCTAAAAAGCGAGATTTCGGCAACACAAACTGGACTGAGATTAGATCAGGCCCTAGCAGAGTTGTTCCCAGATTACTCGCGCACGCGCATCAAGGAATGGATCCTATCTGATGCAGTTCATGTTGACGGCGTTGTCGTTAATAAGCCCCGCGAGAAAGTTTATGAGCTGCAACAGATACTCATAGACGCCACTCTCGAAGAAGAAGTCCATGCCGCGGCGCAGGCCATTGATCTGGATATCGTCTATGAAGATGACGACATTATCGTGATCAACAAGCAAGCTGGATTGGTGGTTCACCCAGGTGCTGGCAATGCCGATGGCACTTTGATGAATGCACTATTGCACCATTGTCCTGATATTGAGCATGTGCCACGTGCGGGTATTGTGCATCGTCTGGACAAAGATACAACAGGTTTGATGGTCGTTGCCAAAACCGTTGAAGCGCAAACGCATTTAGTTGCCGCTTTGCAGGCCCGTGAAATCACTCGTGAATACGAAGCGATTGTTATGGGTACTATGACAGGTGGCGGAACTGTGGATGAGCCGATTGGTCGCCATCTTACTAAACGTACTCACATGGCGGTGCTGCACTCAGGTAAACCTGCGGTGACGCATTACCGTGTCGCGGAAAAATTCCGTAACCACACGCGTTTGAGATTACGTCTAGAATCTGGCCGTACTCACCAGATCCGTGTGCACATGGAATACATAGGCCACGTGTTAGTGGGCGATCCTGTGTATGGTGGTCGTCCAAAACCGCCTAAAGCCGCGAGCCCTGAGTTTTTCGATATCCTGAAAAACTTCAAGCGCCAAGCGCTGCACGCAGTTCGTCTAGAATTAGCTCACCCAGTGAGTTGTGAAATCATGAGCTGGCAAGCGCCAATTCCTGAAGACATGGTGATTTTGACTAAAGCACTGCGTCAAGACACGGTAGAGCATCCGATCGAGTATCTCTAAGTGTTTGCTCACGATTGGCCTGTTCCTGCTAATGTTGGCATCGCTATGACAAATCGTCATGGCGGTGTGAGCGTGCATCCCTATGACAGTTTGAATCTTGGACTGCATGTCGGTGATGCTGAACAGCAGGTGATGGCTAATCGTGAATTACTCTGCAAACAATTAGCGTTAACCGCCAAACCTGTCTGGCTTGAGCAAGTCCATGGTACCCATGTGCTCAATTTAGACACGCTAAGCTTAGCTCAGGCTGAGGATACGCCGATTGCCGATGCCAGTTATAGCCGAACTGCGAGCCAAGTTTGCGCTGTAATGACCGCCGATTGTTTACCTGTATTGCTGTGTAATCAAGCGGGAACCGAAGTGGCAGCGGCCCATGCCGGTTGGCGCGGTTTATGTGATGGCGTGATTGAGGCCACCTCGGCGCAGTTTAGTTCTCCTATGGATGAGTTGATTGCCTACCTCGGCCCGGCGATTGGTCCGCAAAAATTTGAAGTGGGCGTCGAAGTGAAGCACGCATTCTGTGGCCTACATCCACAGGCGGCAGCGTGTTTTATTCCCAGTGGTGACAAGTATCTGGCCGATATTATTGGCTTGGCTAAATTACGCTTGAGTTTACTCGGCATCAAGCATATTTATAGCGCCGATATCTGCACTGTCAGTGACACCGATTACTTCTCTTATCGTCGCGATAAGGTGACGGGGCGCATGGCATCATTGATCTGGCTTAAGTCTTAAGTTAATTCCCCTACAATTTATATTTATTTCCGCGTTATCCGCTTGAATTTGGCTAAATAGCCCCCATCTTTTAACTAACGAAATGTAATACCAATCCTATTAAGATCTCTCCATTAGCGGTACTGATTTAACGCCACTAAATTGGCAAGATATCTTGTGGATTGGCATATCTCTACTATGTGAGTTTTAGGAGGCTGTATGCGACTCGATCGTATGACCAATAAATTTCAGCTTGCCATCTCAGATGCCCAGTCTCTCGCACTCGGGCGTGATCATCAGTTTATTGAACCGCTGCATTTGATGATGGCATTGTTGAACCAAGATTCAGGTTCAATCCATCCCTTATTGACCCAAGCTGGCATTCGCGTGAGTGCGCTGCGCTCGCTTTTGAGTCAAGAGCTTGAGCGCTTACCTCAAGTCGAAGGTACGGGCGGCGATGTGCAATTATCCCAAGGTTTAATACGTTTATTAAACCTGTGCGATAAATTGGCGCAAAAGCGTAAAGACAAATATATCTCTAGCGAGTTATTTGTATTAGCTGCGTTAGAAGGAGGCGATGCCCTCGCGCAAGCGTTGAAAAAAGCCGGCGCGACCAAAGAGTTGATGGAGCAAACCATTGAACAAATGCGCGGCGGCCAAAAAGTGGATGATCCGAACGCTGAAGATCAACGCCAAGCGTTGAAGAAGTTTACTATCGATCTAACCGAGCGAGCCGAGCAAGGCAAGTTAGATCCTGTGATCGGCCGTGACGATGAAATTCGCCGCACGATCCAAGTATTACAACGTCGCAGTAAAAACAACCCCGTCCTTATCGGTGAACCAGGTGTGGGTAAAACGGCGATTGTTGAAGGACTTGCCCAGCGTATCGTTAATGGTGAAGTCCCTGAGGGGATTAAAAATAAGCGCGTCTTATCCCTCGATATGGGCTCATTGATTGCGGGCGCTAAATATCGCGGTGAGTTCGAAGAACGTTTAAAAGCGGTATTGAATGAGTTAGCGCAGGAAGAAGGTCAAGTGATCCTCTTCATCGACGAGCTGCATACTATGGTCGGCGCCGGTAAAGGTGAAGGCGCAATGGATGCGGGTAACATGCTGAAACCTGCGTTAGCGCGTGGTGATTTGCACTGTGTGGGCGCGACCACGCTTGATGAGTATCGTCAGTACATTGAAAAAGATGCGGCGCTTGAACGTCGTTTCCAAAAAGTGCTGGTGGATGAGCCAAGTGTTGAAGACACCATCGCCATTTTGCGTGGCCTGAAAGAACGTTACGAGCTGCATCACCATGTGGAAATTACCGATCCGGCGATTGTGGCGGCGGCGACTATGTCGCACCGTTATGTGTCGGACCGTAAATTGCCCGATAAAGCGATCGATTTGATCGACGAAGCGGCATCGAGCATCCGTATGCAGATGGACTCAAAACCTGAGTCACTCGACCGGCTCGAACGTCGTGCTATCCAGCTCAAACTGGAGGAGCAAGCGTTAGCCAAAGAAAATGATGAGGCGAGTCGTCGCAGGCTTGATCATCTGCAAGAGGAATTACGTGACGTTGAAGCTAAAGCTTCAGAGTTGAACGAAATCTGGCGTACTGAAAAAGCCGCATTAGCGGGAACTCAGCACATTAAAGCCGATCTCGAACAGGCTCGAATGGATTTAGAAGTGGCGCGTCGTGCGGGTGATTTAACTCGGATGTCTGAGTTGCAATACGGTCGTATTCCTGAGCTTGAAAAACAGCTCGATTTGGCATCGCAAGCCGAAATGCAGGACATGACGTTATTGCGTAACAAGGTCACTGAGTTCGAAATCGCCGAAGTCTTGTCGAAAGCGACGGGAATTCCCGTATCGAAAATGCTTGAAGGCGAGCGCGAAAAATTACTGCAAATGGAAGTGGCGCTGCACGAGCGGGTGATAGGCCAAAACGAAGCCGTCGATGCGGTCGCGAATGCGATTCGTCGTAGCCGCGCGGGTCTGGCGGATCCAAATCGCCCGATTGGCTCGTTCCTGTTCTTAGGCCCAACGGGTGTGGGTAAAACTGAGCTGTGTAAATCACTGGCGAGGTTCTTATTCGATACCGAGTCGGCCTTAGTGCGCATTGATATGTCTGAGTTTATGGAGAAACACTCAGTATCGCGTTTAGTGGGTGCGCCTCCTGGATACGTGGGTTATGAAGAGGGCGGTTACTTAACGGAAGCCGTTCGTCGTAAACCGTATTCGGTGATATTGCTCGACGAAGTCGAGAAAGCGCATCCCGATGTGTTTAACATCTTACTGCAAGTGCTTGATGATGGACGCTTAACCGATGGTCAAGGTCGTACTGTAGATTTTAGAAATACAGTGATCATCATGACCTCGAACTTAGGCTCTGACATTATCCAAGAAGGATTTGGTCAAGTGACCTATGCAGAGATGAAAGCGGCGGTAATGAATGTGGTCACTCACAGTTTCAGACCCGAGTTTTTAAACCGTATCGATGAATCTGTGGTGTTCCATCCATTGGATGCTGCCAATATCAAGCGTATTGCTTCGATACAGATTGCTTCCTTACGCCAACGTTTGGCGGAAAAGGACTATACATTGGAAATCACCGACGACGCATTATCACTGATTGCGGAAATTGGTTTCGATCCTGTGTATGGCGCAAGACCGTTGAAACGGGCATTGCAGCAAGAAGTCGAAAACCCGCTGGCGCAGAAATTACTGCGTGGCGACTTGTTACCAGGTAAACCGATCAAGGTCAGCTGTGCGGGTGGCGAGTTAGTGTTCGAGCAATAACCAGTCGCTAGTCACTTAGTGTGTTGTTTGAATGCGATACGTTAACAGCAAGCTTGAAGTTGGATAGGTTGAAATGGGCGAACTGAAATAAGCGTTCTTGAATGAACGAGCTTGAAATAAACTATCTTGCAATAAGAGATAGCGCTTTCTTAGTCAGTATCGCTCCCGCTTCAAGTACTAAAACGAAAGGAGCCGAGTTTTTAACTCGGCTCCTTTTTTATTGCATCAGCTTAATCGCTCTTCATTAATGGCTACTTCTTATCACAGAAGAGTTTGATTCTTTCCTGTTGCTGGGCAATCGAGGCTTGGCGGTCTTCCTCTGTCATAGCGACAGATTCACCCGAATCGGAAGTTTGGCGGATAAGCTTAGTGTGCGTCGTGAGAATATCTAAATTGTGTTTAGCACTCTCACAAATGGATTGAGCCTGTTTAGCATCTTTCTCTTTGATCAGCGCCGCTGACTTTTCTAATTCATTGGCTTCAGAAGTGGCTTCAGCTTTCTTTACCGGTGCGATAAAACCCACTTTCGCCTGCTCTAAATCTTCACTGTAGAGCTTTTCTGCTTTGATGTTTTCTTGTTGCGGGGCTTGTTGGCTGTAATGCGTCACCCCATTTTCGTCGACCCAAGTATAGATAACGCCCGCAGAAACGGGGCCAATGAAAAGGCCGAGCCAAAACCAGCGGCATAGCATAGTGCTGAACGTGTTCACTTTTAACATCGAAATCATCCCTAACTGGTCTCTCATCGACATGATAATAAAATATGTTATCTTGAAAGCTAACTTCTCTTCACCGAACTAGCGTAATAAGTGTATGCAAAATTCTTCAAATCAAACAGTAAAGAATAAAGGTATCTATTTATTACCGAACCTTTTTACCACAGCGGGTTTGTTTTCTGGCTTTTATGCCGTAATTGCTTCCATGAATGCTAACTTTGAAGCCGCAGCGATAGCCATTTTTATTGCCATGATTTGTGATGGGCTCGACGGCCGAGTGGCAAGACTGACTAATACCCAAAGTGATTTTGGTGCTGAGTACGACAGTATGGCCGATATGGTGTCCTTCGGAATGGCGCCAGCACTACTCGCCTACAATTGGGCATTAGCGGACTTAGGTAAAATTGGTTGGCTGGCCGCATTTATCTATTGCGCAGGTGCAGCACTCAGGCTTGCTCGATTTAATACGCAAGTTGGCGTCGCCGATAAGCGTTATTTTCAAGGTCTCGCCAGCCCGGCTGCCGCCGCTGTTATTGCTGGCAGTATTTGGCTTGGTAACCAATACAGCCTCGATGGAAGAAACATCAGTTGGATTGCGGCCCTTGTTACGGCAGCAACCGGTTTACTGATGGTCAGCAATTTCCGCTATCACTCCTTTAAAGAAATTGATTGGCGCGGCAAGGTCAACTTTATCGTGATCTTACTGGTCGTCGGTGTGTTTGTGGTGGTGTCGGTGCAACCTGCATTGATTTTATGTGTCGGCTTCTACTTATATGCGATTTCAGGCCCGATCATTACGATTCGAACCGTGAGAAAGCTCAAAGTCGCTCACGTTGTAGGAGATGATGTCGCGGCGAGTGTCGAAACTAACTCCTCAGTCCAAGCCGCTGCACAAACTCAAGTCGTTACAGATCTCGAGAAAGAGAAACAAGAAGAGCATAAACCTTAGGGTTCGTGCTTTTGAGCATTGCTTATCATTAGCTAGGTGCAAACAAGAGTAAGGCATCACACTAGGCATAACGTTTTTAGAGGTTTGCTGATAGAGATATAGCGAAAAATAGCTATCAACTTCTGTTTATGCCCATTCAATCTATTAAAACCTCTGCAATAGGTGATTTCTTCTGCCAGACTTATCAACCCAAACAGCGATATTGCTCAATATTGCAGTATATTTCTGCAGTTTGGTGGTTATTCATTCGCTTGGCGCTGATTGTTAAAAAAGCCCTTGCACAAAATCTCCTGCTCCCTATAATGCGCATCCACTGACACGGCAGACAGCGTTAAGCAGCCTGATGTGACAGTTCATCAATGAGTTTACTAATTGATGAGTGTCGAGAAAGTTTGCAAAAACTCCTTGACGCGAAACGGGAAAT